>CAZJSY010000088.1:0-13992 GCA_964548555.1 uncultured Burkholderiales bacterium | reverse complement strand
CGAGGTCGGAGGCGGTATAGACCGTCTTGACCTCGATGCCCGAGTCGGTGTGCCGCTCGCCGGCGGGCTCGTCTCTACTGCTCATGGCTTCCTCCGCTGGGCCCTCACGGGCGTCCGCCCAGCCAGCAAAGGCTACCGGCGGGTCCTGAACCCTTCGAATCCCTCAACGTCACCGCCCCGCGTGCCGACAGGCGAGATGTGAAGCATCCCGCCCGGGACGGTCCTGCCACGCGGGGCCGTCACAGCCGCGCACTGCCGCGCGACGACGCGGCCGACCCCCGCGCGCCCGGATCCGGGGAGGCATCCCGCAAGTCCGTCGGTCCGCGGTGGGTGCGGTCCCGGTGGACGGCGTGGGTGCTGCTCGTCGCCTGCCTCGGCCTCACCTTCGGCGTCTGGGGACGGTCGTTGGCCCAACGCGACGCCGCGCGGGCCCGTCGCGACCGGGACCACCGCCACCAGCTGCAGACCGCGATCAGGTCGGAACTCGACCGCGTCGGCGAAACCCTGAGCGGCCTGAAGCCGCTGTTCGGCGGACCGACGTTGCCCACGAACGCGGAGCTTGACGCGTACGCCTCGACGATCAGCGTCGCCCAGCGGGACTCGGGCTTGGTCGGACTCGCGTTCGTCAGCCTCGGCGGCGAGCGGCAGGTCGCGCTGGAGCGGATTTCGCCTCCCACGCTGACCGAGCGGATCAGGAGCGCCGACCTCCCCCTGCTGTCGGACGCGGTGAACGGACTCGACCAACCGCGGTCGCCCGGTTGGATCTCGGTCAGCGATCACTTCAACCTTCAGCCCGTCGCCGTACCGGTGCTCCTCGGCGAGCGCACGGTGTTCGCGGTCGTCTCGCACCTCGAGAACAGCGTGGCCGTGCCGGCCCGCGTCGGCGGTCGCACGATGGAGCCGAACGGCTGGGTCGGCGCAATCATCGACAGCGAGCAGTTCCTGCAGAGCGTGCTCGCCCACGCGCCGGGCTTCGAAGCGGTGCAGCTCTACGACGGCGGACGGCGCGACCCGCTCCAGTCGG
The DNA here is from genome assembly GCA_964548555.1 of uncultured Burkholderiales bacterium. Taxonomy (GTDB): domain Bacteria; phylum Actinomycetota; class Acidimicrobiia; order IMCC26256; family JAMXLJ01; genus JAMXLJ01. Next base: position 12,968 of record CAZJSY010000088.1, on the reverse strand, counting down.
TCGCAGCACTTCCCGCACCGGGCGCACGAGTGGCACAGCGCAGTCCCGATCGGTTCATGCCCGTCACGATCGGGGACCACCGCTGGACCGTGCGCTACGCCGCGTTCTTCGACAAGGAGAACCCGCACGCCGGCGCAGCGCGACGCTTCCTGCTGGGCGCCGGGCTCGTGCTGAGCCTGCTCGTGTTCCTCATCGCGTTGCTCGTTCGCCGCTCCGACATCCGTGCGCAACGCATGGTCAACGACGCGACGCGGGAGCTGCGCAAGAGCGAAGCCTGGTTCCAGGCAATCGTGCAGAACTCCACCGACATCGTCTTCGTCGTGGATGCGGCCGGGGTCGTGCGCTTCGCAAGTCCGGCGTTCGAGACGCTGCTCGGCTACCCGGTCGAGCACGCGCTGGGTGAGAACATCACGACGTTGGTGCACCCCGACGACCGCGAAGCGGCGATGGTCGCGTTCATGGAATTCGGAGCGGGAATGCGCCGGGAACCGGTGCGGGCGCGCGCGATGCGCAGCAACGGTAGCTGGCTCGACATCGAGGCGGTCGCCGCGAACATGGTGGGCGACCCGGTGCTCGCCGGACACGTCATCACGGTGCGCGACGTGACGGAGCGCCGTCAGGCCGCCCTCGCGCTCGCAGAGGCGCAGGAGCGGTTCCGCACCGCGTTCGAACAGGCGCCGATCGGTATGGCGTTGACGACCCTCGACGGGCGGGTGCTGCGCGCCAACCACGAGCTCGGCCACATGCTCGGCATCGATGCCGACGACCTCGTCGGCGAGACGGTCGGGGAGTTCACCCACCCCGACGACCAGCACATCACCGCCACCGAGCTCGGGCAGCTCCGCAGAGGGGAGATCGACCGGTACACCATCGAGAAGCGCTACGTGCACCGGGAAGGCCGGGTGGTGTGGGCATCGGTCTCGGTGTCGCTCGTTCGCGACGCCGACGGCACCCCGATGTACACCGTGGCTCAGATCGAGGACATCACGGAGCGCAAGGCCATCGCGGAGCGACTCGAGCATGCCGCGATCCACGATCCGCTCACGGGCCTACCGAACCGGGTGCTCTTCATGGACCGGCTCGAGCACGCGCTCGCGTTGTCGAAACGGCGTCGTCGCCGCGTGGCCGTCGTCTTCCTCGACCTCGACCGCTTCAAGTTCGTCAACGACAGCTACGGCCATGCGGCCGGCGACCGTTTGATCGTCGCGATCGCGGACCGGCTGCGCGCCGCGCTGCGCCCGTCCGACACGGTGGCGCGCTTCGGCGGCGACGAGTTCGTGGTGCTCTGCGACGAAGTCGCGAGTGAGGCAGCGGCTCTCGACATCGCGGCCCGGATGGAAGCGGCGTTGTCGAAGCCGGTGATGCTGCCCGACGGTGAGGTGTTCGTGACCGCGAGCCTGGGCGTCGCCGTGTCGGGAGGCCGCGACGACACCGCCGAGAGCCTCCTGCGCGACGCCGACACCGCGATGTACCGCGCGAAGGATCAGGGTCGCGCCCGTACGGAGCTGTTCGACGAACGGACGCACGAGCGCGCCGTACACCAGCTGCGCACCGGCAACGACCTGTACCGGGCGTTGCAGCGACGCGAGTTCCAGGTGCACTACCAGCCGGTCGTCGACGTCGACAGCGGCGACATCGCCGGGTTCGAGGCACTCGTCCGGTGGCAGCACCCGACGCGTGGGCTGATCCTTCCGGGAGAGTTCGTCGCGCTGGCTGAAGAGACGGGTCTCATCGTGCCCCTCGGCGCGTGGGTGCTCGAAGAGGCGTGCCGTCAGGTGGCGGCGTGGAAGGAGCTGCGTAGTCCCGCGGCGCCCCCGTTGTTCATCAGCGTCAACCTGTCACCGCGCCAGCTCGCGGAGCCGACGCTTCCTCACGAGATGGCGCGCATCCTCGAACGGACCGGCGTCGACCCGGGATCCGTGTGGCTCGAGATCACCGAGAGCACACTGATGCACGACGCCGAGTCGGCGATCGGCGCGCTGCGTGCGTTGCGCGCCCTCGGCGTGCACCTCAGCGTCGACGACTTCGGCACCGGCTACTCGTCGTTGAGCTACCTGAAGCGCTTCCCGGTGGAGTCGTTGAAGGTCGACCGCAGCTTCGTCGACGGCCTCGGCCGCGAATCGGGCGACAGCGCGATCGTCACCGCGGTGATCACGCTCGCGCACGCGCTGGGATTGCGCGCGGTGGCCGAAGGCGTCGAGACGGATCTCCAATTCAATGAGCTGCGAATGCTGCGGTGCGACATGGCGCAGGGCTACCTGTTCAGCCACCCCAAACCCGCCTCGGAGCTCGTGCACCTGGTGACGGGCGCAGGCGCGGTGATCCCGCTCCAGCGGACGAGCACCGGCGCCGCGTAACCCCCCACATCGACCTTGTGTGGTTTCACGGCGCTATATGCCTTCAAACCACACAAGCTGTCAGTTGCGGCGGGGTGCGGCCTTGGCGTGTGCGCCGATGCGCTGCTCCGAAAGCCCGACAGCGCGCAGGAACGTCGTCGCGACCGGCCGGTCGATGCGCACGTCGACGCTGCCGCCGTCGACCCGGACGTCGAGCTGCGTCGCCGCGGGAAGCCCAGCCCTCCGGATCACCTCGGCGACGGCCGCGCGGGCGCCCTGCTCGTCGACACGCAACTCACGACCGAGACTCGCCCGGTACACGTCCACGTCGATCGACGACGCACCGGCCAGCGCGGCGGAGTCCGCCACCGCCGACAGATCGCGACGCGCCGTGAACATCCGCGCACCGTCGACCGCGACGCCGACGAACGCGAGCGCGACCACGAGCGCGCCGATGAGCAGCACCGCCGCCTGTCCGCTCTGCGAGCCACAAGGCCGCCGGCGCGCCGCGATCACCGTGGGCCGCCCTGGAAGCTGCGGTACCGGTCGACCTGGACCACATGCGTGGCTTCCACCGGCACCGACAACGCCGGCAGCATCGACCCTACGAACGGCAGCCGCACCACGTCGACATCGGTGTGTACCGTGACCCGCAACTGCTCCCCGCGTGCCACACGCCCCTCGACACGCGGTCGCAAGGCGCCGGACGGAAGCCCGTGATTGCGCGCCGCGTTCTCGATCACCGCGCCGCCGACCCGCGTCGCCTCCGCTTCGGAGTCCGCGAGCACAACTGCTCTCCCCAACTCGCGCGCCGCGGCCGACGTCGCCAGCGTTGCGCGGTGCAGCAGCCCGAAGACCACGACGACCTGGACGAGCAACCCGAATCCGAGCACGCCGAGCACACTGAACTCGACGATCGACGATCCCCGCTCCGAGCCGGGAGGTACGAGCGGCGTCATCGTGTCACCGCGTCCTCGTCGAGCGCGCTCGCACGCGCCGTCACGGTGAACCGAGGCATGAAGGGCAGGATCGAAGGCGCCTCACCGCGTGCCGCGACGTGCACCTCCGATCCCGCCTCTTCCGCCTCGACCGCGAAGGCGGCTTCGTGCCCACCCAGACCGTCGTGCAGGAGTACGCGCGTGCGACGCACGCCGTCCTCGAGAGGACGCCCGGCTTCCGCCGCTGCACGAGCTCCTTCGTGCGCGGCATTCACGGCGACGTTGCGGGCCCACGTCCACATGGCGATCTGCGCGATCCCCAGCAACGCGAGCACCGTCAACACCGCGACGGCCAGGAACTCGACGACGGTCGCACCTGAGTCGCTCGGAGCTTCGGCGCGCTCAGCCGCGAAGGCGGCCGAACGCATCGGAGACGAGTTGTGTGATGTCGGGCTGGACGATCGCCCACAGCGCCATGACCACGCCCACGCCCATCACGAGCAGCATGACCCACTCCGGAATCGAACCCCGCTCGTTTCGATCGGTCATCAGTTTCACGTGAACCTGCCTTTCTCTTGGTATTTCAACGAACCATCGTCCGCACCGCGACGAGCCCCGGAAAGAACGCGAACGCGATCGCGACCGGAAGGATCAACCCGACGACTGGCACCAGCATCGATACCTGCTTGCGGCCAGCGGCCTCGATGACGGCGCGCTTGTCGGCCTCGCGAACCTCGAACGCCATGCCACGCAGGGAGTCCGCGAGGGGGATGCCCCGCTCTTGTGACGCGGCGATCGACGAGACGAGGCGCTCGAAGAGTGGAAGACCGAGCATTCGCGCGCGCCGTTCGAGCGCGTCGATGAGGCCGACGCCCGTTCGGGCGTCGCGCAAGACACTCCGGACCTCGGCGGTGAGCTCGCCTCCTGCCGAACGGGTGACCAGGTCCAACGCGCCGTGCAGCGATTCACCCGCCGTCACCGCGAGACAGATCATGTCGACGAAGGTCGGGAACTCGGCGGTCATCGTGGCCCGACGGTGCTCGATCGCACGCGTCAGTGCACGGTCACGCCACCAGATCCCCCCGACCGCACACGCGAGCGCGCCACCGAGAGCAGCGGCGGGCGAGAAGCCGCGGCCCGCACCGGCGAGAAGCACCGCCGCGCCGATACCGATCGTGAAGCCGGCGAGCGCCGACGTCACCTGACGGGCTCGGAACCGCGCCGGCGAACTCCGGACGCCGGCTGCGTCGAGCCGTGCACGGAGGTCGCCGTGGTCACCCAGGAGACGGGACAATGCGACCCCGAGTCTCTCCAGCACCGGACCGAAGAACGCCTCGAGAGCGGCATTGGGCTCATCGGCAAGCAGCGCGGATCGGCGCGGGCCAAGAGCACCGAGATACGGCCGAAGGCGTACCGACAGAGGAGAACGACGAGACGAGCGGAGCGCGGACAGCGCGCACGCCGATCCGGCAACGCCCGTCGAGACGACGAGAACCGCGTGCAGCGCGCTCAACGTGCGGTCTTCACTTGCACGAGGCGCGGTTCGTCGGGCAGCCGCCCGAGCGCAACCATGAGCCTGTAGCCAACTGTGGTCGCGACCGCGCCAGCCCCTACCAGCACGGCGCCTGCAACCGAATCGAACGCGTGGGCGGAGGACGACCGTGTGCCGACGAGCAGTAGCACCAGCCACGGTGCTCCCGCGGCGACACGTGCAGCCACGCGGGTCCACGACTGACGCGCCTCGATCTCGCGTCGCGAAGCGACGTCGTCGCGCAGGAATGCAGCGAGCGTCCGGAGCACACGTCCGAGCTCACGACCGCCGACCTGGTGTGCAATGGCCAATGTCGCCAGTACCCGATCGGCCCTCGGATCTCCGAGCTCCTCGGCGAGCCGGTCCAGCGCGCCGAGCAGATCGCCCGACACGTGGTGGTCGGCGGCGAGTGACCCGAACGCGGGGCGCAACGGGGAAGGACCACGGTTCGCCGCGACGCCGATGGCCGCCGGAAGCGTGTCGCCGGCGCGCACCGCACCCGCGAGCAGCTCGACGGCTTCGGGCCAGCACTCACGGAAGGCCCGGCGCCGAGCCCGGCGCCGCGCACGCACGACCGCGACGGGCAGGTATCCACCGGTGACGAGGGCCACGACGGCGACGACGGGCGAGCCGGCGACGAACATGGTCGCGAGGCCGGCAACGGTTCCCGCGCCCGCGCAGGCCCACACGAGCTGCCCCGGTCGAAGCGAGCCCATCCCCGCACCGGCGAGCAACGACACCGTCGCTTCGTGGAGCACCCGACGGCGAGGAGTGGGCGGGGCCGACGCCGATGTCGCGGCGTCGTAGACGATGAAGACACCGAGCCCGAAGACGAGGACTACGACGACCGTCAACGGAGCACCTCCGCGAGATCGATGCCGCATTCGGCGAAGCGCTCCGCACGGCGTGGCCGCTCCCCGGTCCAATGCAAGAAGTGCCCACCGCCGCTGAAGAGGACGCCGGCGCTCGGCTCCTCGCCGTCGGAGACCTGATCGGCGACGGCGACGATCTCGGAGATCTGGCGCCCGCCGGTCCGGCGGCGGCAGAACACGACCAGGTCCACACATGCGACGACGGTGCGAGCGACGAAATGCCGGTCGATGTTGTCTCCCGCCAACAGTGGAAGCGTTGTCAGTTTGCGCAACGCCTCGCGCGCCGAGTTCGCGTGCACCGACGTCATGGCGCCCGCACCGCTGTTCATGGCCAGCAACATGTCGAGCGCCTCGGCTCCTCGCACCTCCCCGACGATGATGCGATCCGGTCGCATGCGAAGGCTCTCGCGGACGAGGTCGTGCAACGTCACTGCGCCTTCGCCCTCGAGATTCCGCTGCCGGCATTGCAACGCGACCCTGTCCGGCAACGCAGGACGGAGCTCGAAGACCTCTTCACAGGTGACGACCCGCTCCCGGGTCGGAATCGCTGAGGCGAGGCAGTTGAGGAGCGTCGTCTTGCCGGCACCGACGGCGCCGGCAACGACGATGTTGAGGCCGGCCCTGACGGCGGCGTCGAGGAACCTGGCTGCGCTCGCCGAGCACGACCCCAGTGACACCAGCTCGTCGAGCGTGTACGCCTGCAAACCGACGAACTTGCGCACGTTCAGCGCCCAGTGCTCGCTGATCGGTGGGATGACGACATGAAGACGGCTGCCGTCAGGTAGGCGCGCGTCGACGAAGGGTTGCGAGCGGTCGAGCCGCCGACCCGCGCGCGCCAGCATCCGTTCGACCACCTCCTCGACTTCGCGGGCCGTCATCACCACATTCGTGAGCTCGTGCTCACCGCGGCGTGCGACGAACACGCGGCCCGGCTCGTTCACCCAGATCTCCTCGACGGACGGATCGTCCAGGAACGGTGTGAGGGCTCCGAATCCCGCCATGCGGTACCGCACGAGCTGGACCTGCTCGTCGGTCAATGCCGGAAGACCGCCGTCGAGGAAGCGCTCCCGATAGTCGGCGACGACCTCGTCGAGAAGCCGATGGAGTTCGGCGCCGTTGTCGAGTCCGACCTCACGCCGCTGCACCAGTTCCCGAACCTCGCGCTCCACGATCTCCATTGCGAGCGCGCCCTGCACGGTTGCGCTCATGGCCGCACCACCAGCGGCGCGATCGCCGAGAGGCAACGCAGTTCGCGGATCCACGCCGACCTTCCGCTCACACCGTGCAAGGGCCTTCCCTCCCATACGACGCGGGCGAATGCAGGCTCGATCGGCAACAGCGCGACCGGCGCGTCACCGGTCCATCGCTCCAGTTCCATCGAACATTCCTGGAGTCGCCGCGACGAGCTCGGCGCGCGGTTGACGGCGATGACGCGTCGTTGCGCTGCGTCGGGGATCTCGCGAGCCAACTCCCCGTGAGCGAAGATGCCGCGGCGGAGGCCGATCGGATCGCCCGCTACGACATGGACGACGGCATCGGCTTCGCCGAGCGCCACTCGCGTCATGGCGTTGCGCCGGTACGGTGCGCGATCGAAGGCGAGCTCTTCGTCTTCCTCGATCGGCGCGGCGACATCGACCACCACGACATCGGCCACCGCGCGGCAGGCATCGAGAACCGCCAGCCATGGACGCTCGCGGACCTCCGGCCACAGATCAGCGCGCGCGAGCCCGGCAAGGACCGCGACGTGGCAGGGACCTTCCTGCACGCACACTCCGAGCTCCCGGGGCCAGCCGTCGGCCGCCAGACGCGCAGCGTTCGTGACGCCGGGCGTTTCCTGCAGACCGAGGAGCTGCGCGACCGACGGCGCCCACGCGTCACCATCGACCAGAAGGACGCGCGCACCGCTGCGCGCCCGCTCGATCGCAAGATGCACAGCGACGGTCGTCCGTCCGGGAGCACCCGGGCCGCCCCAGACGGCGATCAGTTGTCCACCCGACGACGCATCCGCGCCGTCTCGCTCGTGGCTGGGCACCGCGCGCTCCAGCGTGTCGTACTCCTCGCCGCCCGAACCGGGAAGGCGGTGAACGAGCGACGCGATGTCGTCGGCCGTCGCCGCGGCGGATGTGCTGTATGTGATGCCCAGCCGTGACAACGATCGTGAGGCCACCGTGGATTCCACGGCTACGACCGCAACACCGGCGTCGTGCAACGTGCCCACCAGTTCACGATCGAGCCACGGCAGCTCGGCCGCGACGACCACTGCTCGTGGACGATCGCGCAGCGCGACACCGATCAGCTCGCCCTGGTCGACACACCGTCGCAGGACGTCGACGGCGAGCTCCGGACGTTGAAGGCCGCGAACGAGCGCGGCCTCCCAGGGCGCGCCGGCCCCACAGGTGACGATCGAGGCGTTCACGGCAGGTTCGAGTAGTCGAAGCGACTTCGCAGCGGCGTCGAGGACGGCTGTGAACGGACGACGTCGAGCTCTGCGGTGTGTGACGCGAACGCGAGATAGACGGCGTCGTCCGCATTCACCGCAAGCGTGAGCGCGCTCAGATCGCCCGAGCGCTCGCCGAGTATTCCCTTGGTGCGAACGGTGTCGACGACTTGCGCCCCGTGCGCCACGGTCAGCGTGCGCGCATCCTTGCCGCCCTTCGCGAACGTCGCTAGCACGTCGACGCGATCGCCGACCCGTAGCGAGCCTCCGAGCGCGTGCTCGGACGTGATCGGCACGGTCATCTCGCGTTCTCGCGCGCGCTCCCGCCCAACCGTCGATGCGCCGATCAGTGCGTTGCCGCTGACCGGTGCGAGCAACACCTGGCCCGTGATGGATGCCTTGCGGTCCCCCCGCACGAGACCGCGCAACACCTTGTCGTCGACGCGCACGCGGGCGACGTGGACATCGCCCGGCGCGATGACATGACCCGCCGGGAGATCTCGGCTCGCGGCCAGAACGGGCACCGTGTGGTCGGCGGCCCTGAAGAGTGCCAAGCCGCCCCCGATCGAGACCACGACGAGCACCAGACCCAGGAGGAGACGGGTGTCGACGCGACGGAGCCGGACCGTCTTCACCCGACGGCGGCGTAGCAGACCGGCCACGGCCGTCATCGATGCCCCCGCGAGGCGCCGGGGTCCGCGTTCGTCGCGTGATCCGCCGGTACGATGTGAGCTGTACCTGCACGCATCGACACGCATTCGGAGGCTGGAACGGTGGATCGCCCGCGCTTCCTCCAGCCGGCCGAGGTCGCCGACGTGCTCAACGTGACCGTGTCGCAGGTGTACACGCTGATGCGCTCGGGCCAGCTCCCGGCCGTGAAGATCGGTAAGCGCGGCGTGTGGCGCGTGAGTGTCGAGGCGCTCGAGGCGTACATCGCCGAGCTGGAACGTGAGGCGAAGGAGCGCCGCGGGGCGTAGAGCTCCTGCGCCGAATTGAGCAGGGGACGACGGTTCATCGGCCGGGCTCCCGCACGACGCGCACCACCGCGTCGAGGCGAACATCGTGGAACCGGACGATTCTGCGCCGGGCCGAGCCCACCGGGTCGAGCACCTCGCCCACCCGAACGACGTCCTGACCCACACCAAGGATCCGGCCCGTAATCGGGCTGCCGTCGAGCGCGACGAGGGTCACCACGTCGCCCGGTGACAGCGAGCGCAACTCGTCCGCGAAGGTCCGCCGCCGGCGGGCGGCCGACAGGATCGCCCGGGCCTGCTCCCGTGCCTCGGCCTCGCTGTCGTCCCGCAGCTCGGCGGTGATCTCCCAGAAGTCCTCGTCCACTCCAGCCCAATCTGTCCGTTTTCTGACTGATTGCGACAGTGAGGCAAACGCTTCCTGCGACCGTCAACGTGAAACTGACCACTTTCTGTTGATCCGCCGGCCGCGTATTGAAAGGATGTCAGACCTACCCACACGTTCTTCGAGGTATCGAGACCTATGTTGTCGATGTGGTCGGAAGCCGAGCTCCGACGGACGCTCCTCGACGCCGCAACCGTCGGAGCGGTCCTGTGCGGTGCGCTGTTCCTGCTCGACGTGGCAATCACGCTGGCCCGGCGACGGGGTCGATCACCTGGCCGGCTCGCTGCTGTGCTCGAGCGGGGGTCACCGGCGATCCTCCGCCACCTCGCGGAGTTGACCGTGACCGGGGTGCTCGCACTCGGGGCTGCCAGGCCTGCCCACGCCGCCGACACACCGATCCGCGACTGGCTCACGCGGGCCCCCGCGAGCGCGACGACCACGGCGGCCCCGCCACTGCGTGCGCACGTGCCCACCCCGCCACCGGACGCACCCGGTACCGCGACGCGACCCTCCACCACGGCCCCGTCCGCAAGCGCTCCTGCGCCCGCTGCACCACCACCGCCCGCGCCGGCGCCCGTCGCGGCCGTCGCTCCAGGCCCATCGCCGCGGACCGACTCGACGTACGTCGTGAAGCGCGGCGACTGCCTGTGGCGCATCGCAGCCGACCGTCTCGGCCCGGGCGCCACGAACGCCGCCATCGATGCCGGATGGCGTTCGATCTACGCGCTCAACCGCGCGGCAATCGGTGACAACCCGAACCTGATCCATCCGGGGCTCACCCTCACGCTTCCCCCACTACTCGCATACCGGTGACACATCCGGAGGAACCCATGCCGTCCACCGTCTCGATCATCTCCTGGCCCGACCCCGTCATCGACACGCTCGGCTTCGACCCGCGCTCCTTGTACGTGGAGACGTTCTGGCTCCCCACGCTGGGCCCCACGAGTGTGCTGTTGTTGCGGCACCTCGCGGGCCGGCTCGATCACGAGCCGAACGGCTTCGATCTCGCCATCGCTGACACCTCGCAGTCACTCGGGCTCGGCGCGCGTGAGGGCAACTCGTCGCCACTCGTCCGGAGCCTCGCTCGGCTCGTGCAGTTCGATCTTGCCTGCGACGACGGGCGCGGGACGTTCGCGGTGCGCCGCCACGTACCTCCCGTGAACCGCCGGCACGTGCGCCGCCTTCCTGTCGCCCTGCAAGCCGCGCACGCCGAGTGGGTCCAGACGCAACTCGCCGAACCGCCGCTCGAACGCGCACGGCGACGTGCGCGGCGACTCGCGCTCACGCTGCTCGAGTTGGGCGACGACGTCGCGCACGTCGAACACGCACTCCGCACCGCGGGCTTTCAACCTGCGGTCTGCCACGAGAGCGCGAGTTGGGCCGTGGCGAAACACCGCGACGCGCTTGAGGTCGCGCAGGCGGGAGAGCTCACCCTGCCCGCGGCATAGCTCCATCGTGAGCGCCGCCAGGATCGGAGCGCCGGGATCACGACCCCCGGCGCTCCGATTCGCGTCCGCCTTCGTGCGCGCTTACGTGCGCCACGACCGCGCAAAGCCACGATCGAGGACTCGCACTGGTGTCGCGTGCCAACCGCCCAGCCCGCACCGGAACGCAGTGACGCTCCACGAGCTCGCGGTTGCACTCACCGCCGCATCGGGCGCGCCCAGGTGCTGTCACTAGCGCGAAGGAAACGCACCCAACTGACATGCCAGGTTCGTCAAAACTCGGCGCGCCAACGGGGGGCAACAACAAGTGATGGGGGTCTGCCGTACGCATCGCCGGTACAAGTCGAGAATGATGAGGTCGGCGGGTTGGGGCTGACGGCCAGGTGGATGGTGCGACGAACGTTCGTGCGCGCGGCGCACTGCACCCGGGCATGCTTGCGGGCATCGGGTGGATCGGCACCAGTCCTTTGCACCGCGTCTTGTACAACGGCTTGCAGGTCCCCCGCTCGTTAGCCTCAGGGCATGCTGCGCCGGGCGGTGCGGATCGCGATCGCGGTCACGGTCCCGGCGCTCGCCGCCTGTAGCGGCGCGCACAGTGCGTCGCAACGGCCGACGACCACAACGAGTGCGGCCGCTCCCACGACTGTTCCTCCGTCGACGACGACCGTACCGGCCGCGGTCGTCACCACGCCGGCTGCGACCGAGGTCGACATGCTCGTGTCGAACGGCGTGCACCGTTCGTACCGCCTTCACGAGCCGCCGTCGTCGTCGGCGATCCAGCCCGCGCCGTTGGTCGTCGTACTCCACGGGGCGACGGGCAACGCCGCGCGGGTCGAGGCCCGCTACCACTGGGACGAGCTCGCCGACCGTGACCACTTCTTCGTCGTGTATCCGCAGGGCCTGTACGACGTGTGGAACCCGACCGCGGACCCGCAACCGATGGACGACGTCCGATTCCTCACCGAGCTCGTCGACCATCTCCGCCGGACGCTTCCCCTCGACGCGGCCCGTATCTTCGTCGCCGGGATGTCGAACGGCGGTGCGATGACCTACCGCCTCGGGTGCGCGATCGGCGACCGCATCGCCGCGATCGCGGCGGTCGAGGCACCGAACCCCGGCTGCCGGCCGAGTCAGCCGCTGTCGTTGATCGCCGTGCACGGCCTCGCCGACCACCAGGTGTCGATCGACGCCGCGCAACGCGCCGTCACGTCGTGGCGCGACGTGGATTCGTGTCCGGCCGCTGCGAACACGACTCTGTCGGGTGCAGTGACATCGAACGTGTGGGCCCCGTGCTCGGCGAACACCGCGGTGGAGCTCGTCACCGTCGCGGGGAGCGGCCACGAGTGGCCCGGGTCGTCACCACCGCTGCCCGGTCACGACCCACCGAGCGACGCGCTGGACGCCACCCAGGCGATCTGGGCGTTCTTCACGCAACACGCGCGCTGAGGTTCCTCTCCGCCTCAGCTGACACGTTCGGGCGTCCACGCGGGGTCGCGACCGGTCATGCCGACGATGCGGTGGAGCAACGGCGCGTCGCCCGGAACGTCGACGGCGGGGCCGAACAGCCCGGCGCGTTGTTCCTCCATCCCCGGAGCGGCGGACTGCTCGACGAAGCCCTGCACCACCTCGAGCAGCTCGGCGTCGCACGTGTACGGCTGACCGGTCGCGCGGGCGACGTCCCAGCCGTGGATCACGAGCTCGTCGAGCGCGACGACACCCGCAATCTCGCCGGGTAGCTCCAACCCGCCGACCATGGTCATGCCCGTCCACGCCTCCGGGTCCTTCCAAGCCTCGGCGAGCTCGGCCAGCTGTCCCATGATCTGCGACCGGAAGCGTGGGGTCAGGCGCGAGCCGTCGCCCGAAGGTGCCTGCATGGTCGCGTCGTTGCGCTCCTTCCGGGCTGCGGCCGTGAACGCGAGGCTCAGCCCGCTGATGTGGTCGACGAGGTCGCCGAGCGTGTACGCCGGGCACGGCGTCGGGGCCTGCAGCTGCTCGGTGCCGACGCCGGTGAGCATCTCGGCCAGTCGACGGGCCGCCGGTGTGAGGTCCACCG
>CAZJSY010000087.1:0-14045 GCA_964548555.1 uncultured Burkholderiales bacterium | reverse complement strand
GGATCCCGCCGGGCCACGATGCCGCCGACGGCGCGTTCGTGCGCTACCCCACCGATGAGCTGTACGCGCGGCTGTGCCTCGCGTCGGAGAAGCACGCGGCCGCGTTGATCGGTGAGAACCTCGGGACCGTGCCGCCGGAGGTCAACCGCGAGCTGCGTCGTCACCGTATCGGCGGCATGCACATCGTCCAGTTCGAGCTGGATGCCGATGCGCCGGGCGCGGTGCGGCCACCCGCTTCCGAGGCGCTCAGCGCGCTCGACACACACGACACCGCGACCTTCGCCGGCTTCTGGACCGGTGCCGCGATCGACGACCGCGTGGCCCTGGGCGTAACGGCGCCCGAGGAGGCGGAGCGGGAACGCGACGACCTCACGAAGCTGCGTGAACGGGTGACAGCAGCGCTCCGCGAGGTTGGCGTGCTGCAGCACGGCGACGCGGGCCTCGAGACGCGCGCAGTCATGACCGCCCTGCTCGAGATCGTCGGTACCAGCGAGGCGCAGATCGTCCTGGTCGCGCTGGAAGACCTGTGGCTCGAGCTCCATGCGCAGAACGTGCCCGGCACGGTCGCTCCCCGGAACTGGCGCCGCCCGGCCGCCCTCGCGCTCGACGAGCTCGACGACATGCCCGAGCTGGTGGACGCGCTCCGGCACCTCGCGACCGCACGGACCCGCAACGTTGCCCGACGACGCCGCCCCTCACGAACTTTGAGGCCGAGACCCGGGGCAGTCAGGGCCGCAAAAGGGAGGAGTTGAGTGCTCACCGCCGAAGACATCCACCTGTTCAACGAAGGCCGCCACTTCAGGCTCTACGACGTGCTCGGCGTGCATCGCATCCCCGAGGGGAACGCGGCACATGTCGCAGTGTGGGCACCGAACGCCGAGTCGGTGTCCTTGGTGGGCGACATCAACGATTGGGATCCGCACGCGCACGTTCTGCACCCGAAGCAGAGCTCCGGGATCTGGGTCGGGACGGTCGAGGGATTGCACGCCGGTTCGCGATACAAATTCCGGATCCGCGGGAGCAACGGCTACACCGTCGACAAGGCCGACCCGTTCGCGTTCGCGACCGAGACGCCACCGCTCACCGCGTCGGTGGTCGCCGATCTCGACTACACGTGGACGGACGCGGAGTGGATGCGCACGCGTGGTGAGCGCCAGCGGCTGACGAGCCCGTTCAGCATCTACGAGGTGCACCTCGGATCGTGGTGTCGAAAGCCCGACGGTACGAGCCTCTCGTACCGTGAAGCGGCCCACGAGCTCGCGGACCATGTGCAGAGCATGGGCTTCACGCACGTGGAGCTGCTCCCGATCATGGAGCACCCCTTCTACGGCTCGTGGGGCTACCAGACCACGGGGTATTTCGCACCGACGAGCCGGTACGGGTCGCCGGCCGACTTCATGTACCTCGTCGACCATCTGCACCAGCGCGGCATCGGTGTGATCCTCGACTGGGTTCCGTCGCACTTCCCCACTGATGAGCACGCGCTCGGCTACTTCGACGGTACCCATCTCTTCGAGCATGCCGATCCCCGCCAGGGCTTCCATCCCGACTGGGACACGTTGGTGTTCAACTACGGGCGGCACGAGGTCCGCGCGTTCCTCACCAGCAGTGCGATGTTCTGGCTCGAGCGCTACCACATCGACGGTCTGCGGGTCGACGCGGTCGCGTCGATGCTCTATCTCGACTACTCGCGCAAGGAAGGCGACTGGATCCCGAACGAATGGGGCGGGCGCGAGAACCTCGAGGCGGTCTCGTTCCTCCGGATGCTCAACGAGGAGATCTACAAGGAGTATCCCGACGTCCAGACCATCGCCGAGGAATCGACCGCGTGGCCGATGGTCTCGCGCCCGACGTACGTCGGCGGCCTCGGTTTCGGCATGAAGTGGGACATGGGGTGGATGCACGACACGCTGCAGTACATCGAGCGTGACCCCGTCCACCGGCGCCACCATCACGGTGAGCTCACGTTCCGGGCCGTCTACGCGCATACCGAGAACTTCGTAATGCCGCTGTCCCACGACGAGGTGGTGCACGGCAAGGGCTCGTTGCTGGCGAAGATGCCCGGCGACGATTGGCAGCGCTTCGCGAACCTGCGGCTGTTGCTCGGCTACCAGTACGCGCTGCCGGGCAAGAAGCTGCTCTTCATGGGGACGGAGCTGGCTCCTTGGGAAGAGTGGAACCACGACAGCGCCCTGCCGTGGCACCTGCGAGACGAGCCGTGGCATGCCGCGATCGGACGCTGGCTCGCCGACCTCAACCGGTTGCACCGCGAGTGCCCGGCGTTGCACGCCCGCGACTCCGACCCGGCCGGGTTCCGGTGGCTCGTCGCCGAGGACGCCGACAACAGCGTGCTCGCGTTCGTCCGCCTCGCGCCCGACGCCGACCCCGTGGTCGTCGTGTGCAACTTCACACCGGTAACGCGTGCGAACTACCGCGTCGGCGTGCCGTCGGCCGGTTGGTGGCAGGAACTCGCCAACAGTGACGCCGCGGTGTACGCGGGGAGCGGTGTGGGCAACTTCGGTCGTGTGGACGCGCATCCGGTTCCGCTGCACGGCCAGCCGTGGTCGCTGACACTCACGCTTCCGCCGCTGGCGGTGTTGTTCCTGACCCCCGAACGGTGATCCGGGACGCGAAGGGGCTCGGCGCGCGGCACGGCGGCGGGCGGACCTCGTTCCTCCTGTGGGCGCCCGCGCACGAGCGCGTGACGCTGCGGGTACTCGGTCCCGAACGTCGAGACGTCGCCATGGACCGTGACGACCGCGGTTATCACCACACGACGATCGACAGCGCTCCCCCCGGGACGCGCTACGTGTACGTCGTCGGCGGGGAGGAACGCGCCGATCCGGCATCCCGCGGGCAGCCCGAGGGGATCGCCGGTCCGTCGGCCGTCACCGATGACGATTTCGCCTGGACCGACGACGGATGGCGCAACCCGGCGCTCGACCGGTACGTCATCAGCGAGATCCACGTCGGCACGTACACCGCCGACGGGACGTTCGAGGCCGCGACGCGGGAGCTTCCCGCGCTCGCCGCCGCGGGCATCACGGCGGTCGAGCTGATGCCCATCGGGGAGTTCCCGGGTGAGCGCAACTGGGGGTACGACGGCGTGCTTCCCTACGCCGCGCATCATGCCTACGGCGGTCTCGACGGGCTCCGGCACTTCGTCGACGCCGCGCACGGCGCGGGCATCGCGGTGATCCTCGACGTCGTCTACAACCATCTCGGCCCCGAGGGGAATCACCTCGCCGAGTTCGGTCCGTACTTCACCGATGCGTACCGGACTCCGTGGGGCGCGGCGTTGAACTTCGACGGCCCCGGATCGGACGACGTTCGCCGGTATTTCATCGAGAACGCCTGCTTCTGGACCGACGTCGCGCACGTCGACGCGCTGCGCCTCGACGCCGTCCACGCGATCGTCGACCCCAGCGCGCGACCGTTCGTGCAGGAGCTCACGCACGCCGTACACGCGCAGGCGGCGTCCGCGGGTCACGTCGTGCACGTGATCGCGGAGAGCGCTGCCAACGACGTGCGGGTCATCAGGCCGGTGGAGATGGGTGGCCTCGGCGCCGATGCGCAATGGAACGACGACTTCCACCACGCGCTCCACGCGTTGTTGACCGGTGAGCACCACGGCTACTACGCGGACTTCGGCGAACTGCGCGACCTCGCCCGCGCGTGGACCGACGGCTACGTGTACGACGGCCGTTACTCGCGGTTCCGCGATCGGCATCACGGCAGCTCCGCGCGGGGGCTGCCCGGCACGCGGTTCGTCGTCTTCGCGCAGAACCACGACCAGATCGGGAATCGCCTCGCCGGCGACCGCCTCGCGTCGCAGGTCGGGATGGAGCGGCTCCCCCTCGCAGCAGCCACGGTGCTGCTGTCGCCCTTCGTCCCTCTGTTGTTCCAGGGCGACGAGTACGGGGACCCGGCTCCGTTTCCGTACTTCGTGAGCCACTCCGACCCCGACCTCGTCGAAGCGGTGCGCAGAGGACGGCGGGAGGAATTCGCGGCCTTCGCCTGGGACCGCGAGCCGCCCGATCCCCAGGGCGAGGCGACGTTCGCGTCGGCGAAGCTCGATCCCGGCCTCAGGGGAAAGGACGAGCACGCCGCATTGCTGCATTGGCACCGCACCCTGCTGGAGCTGCGCGCCCGAGAGCCGGCGCTGGCCCGTCTGGACCCGTCGAGCGTCGAGCCCTCGATCCACGAACACGACCGTAC
Source organism: uncultured Burkholderiales bacterium (assembly GCA_964548555.1). Taxonomy (GTDB): domain Bacteria; phylum Actinomycetota; class Acidimicrobiia; order IMCC26256; family JAMXLJ01; genus JAMXLJ01. The sequence continues at coordinate 9,827 of CAZJSY010000087.1, read as the reverse complement.
GCTCGTGTTCCGCCGGCACGCGGGTGACGACGGCAACGGTGTTGCGATCGCGTTGCACTTCGGGGGCGGCACTGTTCGCGTGGCTGTGACGCTCACGCGCGGGAACTGGGAGGTGCTGGCGCAGTCCGGTTCACCCGAGTTCGGCGGCGAGGGCACGACGGTGCATTCCTCGGTCCACTCCGACGGCGAGGTCGAGCTCGAGCTGGGGCCGTGGGCCGCGGTCGTGCTGCGACACGAACGAGATGACTGACACCCCGGAGCGCGGACGCCGACCGCCGCTCTCGACGTACCGGCTGCAGCTCCACTCCGAGTTCACGTTCGACGACGCGCGGGCGATCGTGGACTATCTGGAACGGTTGGGTGTCACCCACCTCTACCTCTCTCCCGTCGTCGCATCCGTCGCGGGGAGCCGCCACGGATACGACGTCGTCGATCCCACGCGCATCGACGACGAGCTCGGCGGACGCGACCGGCTCGATGCGCTCGCAGCGGCGGCACACGAACGCGGTCTCGGGCTGATCATCGACATCGTGCCCAATCACCTCGCGGCGACGGCGGAGAACCCGTGGTGGTGGGAAATGCTGCGTGACGGTCCGAACGCCGCGCATGCGAACGCATTCGACGTCGACTGGTCGAACGGCCGGATCATCCTCCCAGTGCTGGACCGCCCGCTCGGCGACGCCGTCGAGGCGGGCGACGTGACCGTCGAGAACAGGGAAGTTCACGTGGGCGCGCTGCGGCTTCCGATCCGTGCCGACGATCCGAGCCTCACCACGGGCCGGTATGAGGAATGTTCGGATGTGCGGACCGTTCTCGGGCGACAGCACTACGAGCTGATCGACTGGAAGGAGCCGCGGCGCAACTATCGCCGGTTCTTCGACGTCGACTCGCTCGTCGGGGTGCGCGAAGAGGACCCGACCGTCTTCGAGGACCGGCACGCGTTGCTCCTCGATCTGGTGCACTCCGGGGTGGCCGACGGCCTCCGGGTCGATCACGTCGACGGCCTGCGTGACCCGCTCGGCTATCTCCGACGACTCCGTGAACGCGCCGGGTCGCACACCTACATCGTCGTCGAGAAGATCCTCACCGGCGACGAACGGCTGCGCGAGGAGTGGCCGATCGAGGGAACCACCGGTTACGACGCCATGACCGATCTCGACGATCTCCTCGTCGACCCGGCCGGTTGGGACAAGCTCGCGGCCGCGAGCCGAGCCGAGGGCTCTCCTCCGTTCGCGCAGATCGAGCGCGATGCGAAGCGTTTCGTGCTGCACGAGCTGTTCACGCCCGAGCTCGAACGTCTCGTGCGCGACCACCCGGAGCTGAAGGACACGCTGGCGGAGCTGACGGTCGCGCTCCCCGTGTACCGCACGTACGTCGACGAGCGCGGCGCCCACGACGACGACCGCGCCGTGCTCGAGATCGCCGCGGGCGCAACCGGCCCGGGCGTCGAGCTCGACGTGCTGATCGAGCTCCTCCTGTCCGGAGCCGGCGTCGACCTCGCGATGCGCTGGCAGCAGCTCACGGGCCCGGTCATGGCCAAGGGACACGAGGACACCGCGCTCTACCGCGACGCAGTCCTCGTGTCGCGTAACGACGTTGGCGCCGACCCGACCCGGCGCCCCGATGACGCGATCGAACGCTTCCACCGGCACAACGCCGATCGTGCGCTGCACTGGCCGCGCACGATGATCACAACCAGTACCCACGACACCAAGCGGAGCGAAGACGTTCGCGCACGCATCGCGGTGCTCTCGGAGCTCGCGGGCGAGTTCGAGGACGGCCTCGCCACGCTTCGCCGTGACGTGCAGATGGACGCGCTGACGCCGACCGAGCAACGTCTCGTCGCCCAGACCGTCCTCGGCGTGCTTCCATCCGGCCCGGTGCCGGCCGGCGAGCTGCGCGACCGCCTCCACGGGTACTTCGAGAAGGCGCTGAGAGAGGCAAAGCAGCAGACGAGCTGGATCCATCCCGACGAAGCACACGAGGCCGCGGCGCGCGCCGCCGTCGACTCGTGCGTCGCCGATGGCGGTGCCGCGCTGCGGAGGGCCTTCGGCGACCTCGTCGAGCGCGTCGCGTACCACGGCGCACTGAACGCGCTCACCCTCACACTCCTCCGGTTGGCGAGCCCAGGCGTCGCGGACACGTACCAGGGGACCGAGCTCCTCGACCTGAGCCTCGTGGATCCCGACAACCGCCGTCCGGTCGACTACGGGCGACGGAGCGATGCGCTCGCATCGGTCGAGGGTGCCTCGGTCGCCGATCTTCGTGAGCAGTGGGTCGACGGTCGGCTGAAGCTGCTCGTGTTGACCCGTTCGTTGCACGCCCGCCGGGAACACCCGGATCTGTTTGTCGGCGGCGACTACGTCGCTCTCGACGCGAACGACGACCGTGCCGTCGCCTTCGCACGCCGCGACGGTGACGACTGGGCGATCGCGCTCGGGTCGCGCTTCACGACACGCGGCACCCCACGCGGCCCACTCGAGCTGCCGCCCGATGCACCGCGGCGTTGGCGCGATGTCATCACGGGTGCCGTCGTCGAGACGCGCAGCGGCTCGCTCGCGCTCGAGGACGCGCTCCGCGACCTCCCCGTCGCGCTCCTCATCGGCCAGTCATCGTCGTCCGCCCATCCCAGTTGGGACAACTGAGCTGCGGTAGGCGGCTCAGGGTTCGGGGTCGAGGCGCATCAGCAGGACGACCGACCGGCTCTCGATCTCGAGCGTGTCACCTGCCTTGACCTCCACCGCGTCGGACTCGTCGCCGTCGGCGGTGTCGATCACCTTCGTCCACCGAGCTCCCCACTGCTCTCCCGGGAGCGTGAAGGTCATCCGCTCGCTGTGCGCGTTGAAGATGACGTAGAAGCTGTCGTCGCGGACCGACTCGCCACGCGCGTCGAGATAGTGGATGCCCTCGCCGTTGAGGAACACGCCCAACGACTTGGCGAAGGTCACGTTCCAGTCATCCTCTGTCATGAGCTCGCCGTCGGGTGTGAACCACCCGATGTCGCTCACGTCGGAGCCGTGGATCGCCTGTCCCTGGAACCAACGCCGGCGACGGAACACCGGGTGCTCGGAGCGGAGCTTGACGAGCCGCCGGGTGAAGTCGAGCAGCCTTTCGTCGACGTTCTCCCAGTCCGTCCACGAGACGTGATTGTCCTGGCAATACGCGTTGTTGTTGCCGCCCTGGCTGCGTCCGATCTCGTCGCCCGCGAGCAGCATCGGGACACCCTGCGACAGCATGAGCGTGGCGAGGAAATTGCGCTGCTGTCGGTGCCGGAGCGCGCGAATCTCCGGATCCTCCGTGGGACCTTCCACGCCGCCGTTCCACGAGCGGTTGAAGCTCTCACCGTCGCGGTTGTCTTCGCCGTTGGCCTCGTTGTGCTTCTCGTTGTAGGAGACGAGGTCGTTCAGGGTGAACCCGTCGTGACATGTGACGAAGTTGATGCTCGCCGACGGCCGGCGTCCGGTGCCCTCGTAGAGGTCGGAGCTGCCGGTGAACCGGTAGGCGAACTCTCCGAGCGTCGCGTCCTCGCCGCGCCAGTAGTCGCGCACTGTGTCGCGGTAGCGACCGTTCCACTCGGACCATTGCGGCGGAAAGTTGCCGACCTGGTATCCGCCCTCACCGACGTCCCAAGGTTCGGCGATCAACTTCACCTGGCTGATGACGGGGTCCTGCTGGATGAGGTCGAAGAACGCGGAGAGACGATCGACCTCGTGCAGGGTGCGCGCCAGCGCGGCCGCGAGGTCGAAGCGGAAGCCGTCGACGTGCATCTCGATGACCCAGTAGCGAAGGCTGTCCATGATCAGCTGCAACACGTGCGGGTGGCGCATGTTGAGCGTGTTGCCGGTACCCGTGAAGTCGACGTAGTACCGCGGGTCCTCTTCCGACAACCGGTAGTACGCGCGGTTGTCGATGCCCTTGAACGAGAGCATCGGGCCGAGCTGATTGCCCTCGGCGGTGTGGTTGTAGACGACATCGAGGATCACCTCGATGTCGGCCTCGTGCATCGTCTTGACGAGCTGCTTGAACTCCTGCACCTGCTGGCCGAGCGTGCCGGACGAGCTGTACTCGTTGTGCGGCGCGAGGTAGTTGATCGAGTTGTAACCCCAGTAGTTGCGCAGACCGCGCTGCACCAGCGCGTGATCGTGGATGAACTGGTGCACCGGCTGGAGCTCGATCGCGGTGACGCCGAGCGACTTCAGATAGTCGACGACCGTGGGAACGCCCAGCCCCGCGTACGTGCCGCGCAGCTCCGGCGGGACGGCCGGATGCTGTGCGGTGAAACCTTTGACGTGCATCTCGTAGACGACGGTGCGGTGCCACGGGGTGTCGGGTGGACGGTCGTTGCCCCAGTCGAAATAGGGGTTGGTGACGACGTTCTTCGGCATGTAGCGCGCGTCGTCGGCCGTGCTCGCTCGGTTCTCGTCGCCGAACCGGTATGGGAACACCGAGCGGTCCCAGCGGACCTGCCCGTCGACGGCCTTGCCGTACGGGTCGAGGAGCAGCTTCGCCGGATTGCAGCGCTGGCCCTGACTGGGCGCCCACGGCCCGTACACCCGGTAGGCGTAGCGCTGGCCGGGAGCGATACCGGGCAGGTACCCGTGGTGGATGAACGCGGTCTGCTCGGGGAGCACCACACGGGTCTCACGGCCGCCCTCGTCGAAGAGGCACAGCTCGACCCGGTCCGCCACGTCGGTGAACAGCGAGAAATTGGTGCCGGTGCCGTCGTAGGTGGCGCCGAGCGGATATGGGCGTCCGGGCCAAACGGTCGGACGATCGGAGGGCATGCAGCTCCTTGCTGATGACCCGCCGGGCGGGTCGGAGACGTCGGTCCTGGGCCTCGGGCCAGCGGGAACGGAGCGGGAACGGGAAATTTGCTCCTTTTCAGTGTCGCGCGCGACCGGCTCGGAACGGCGGGCCGGCCTGGCTGCGCCACGGTCCCCCGCCCCGTTGCCGCCCCGGATTCCCGGCGGGCGGAGGCCGCCAGCCACCGCCGTGAACCGTACCCAACCACGGCCCTTTCCGTTCGAGGGCCGGACGTCGCCCGCTCGTTTGCCGGCCGCTTCCGGTCGGGTAGGCGCCGGCGGAAGGCGACCGTGGGGTGGTACTCGGGGTGGTACGAGGCGTGACGGGGTCGAACAACTCCGGGCCGTCGGGCCCGTTGGTGGTCGTCGGCGACGCGCTGCTCGACCGCGACCTCGAGGGTCGGGTCGAGCGGCTCTGCCCGGATGCCCCGGTGCCGGTCCTCGACGACATCACCGACCGCACCCGTCCGGGGGGCGCCGCCCTGGCCGCCGCGCTGCTCGCGACCGACGGACACGACGTCGCGCTCGTCACCGCGATCGGCAACGACGACGCCGGTCGTGAGCTGCGCGAGCTCGTCACGCGAGCCGGCGTCGAGCTCGTCGACCTCGGCCACGAAGGCGGCACGCCCGAGAAGATCCGCATCCGAGCCGGAACGCAACCGCTGGCTCGGCTCGACTACGGCGGGGAGCACGTCCTCATCGGTGCGCTGACGCCGCGCGCGACCGCTGTGATCGCCGCCGCGCGCGGTGTGCTGATCGCCGACTACGGACGTGGCATCACCGCGCATCGCGAGCTCAGGCGCGCGCTGCAAGCGCGCGTCGCGTCGGTCCCGTCGGTATGGGATCCCCATCCGTGCGGGAGCGCGCCGCTGGTCAACGCGCAGCTCGTCACACCGAACGACCGCGAAGCACGCGCGTTCGCGGGCGCCGCGCGCACCGACGACGGGCTCCACGCGGAAGCCGCGCGCGCCGAGCAGCTGCGGCGCACGTGGGGGGTCGCATCCGTCGCCGTGACACGAGGGCGGCTCGGCGCACTCCTCGTTTCGGGCGCGGCCCACCCGCTCGTCGTCCCGGCCGAGGCCCTCACCTCGGGCGACCCGTGCGGCGCGGGTGATCGCTTTGCCACCGCAGCGCTGAGCGCGCTCGCTGCGGGTGCCGTTCCCTCGGAGGCCGTCGTCGCGGCGGTTGCCGCCGCGACGTCGTTCGTCGCGGCCGGCGGCGCCGCAGGACTGCGGCTCGTACGCGCACCTGACGACGACATCCAGGCGGCCGGCTCACCGTTCTCGGTCGCACACACCGTCCGCGCTCGTGGCGGCGTTGTCGTCGCGACCTCCGGTTGCTTCGATCTGCTGCACGCCGGTCACGTGAGCGCGTTGCGCGCCGCACGCGCGCTGGGTGACTGGCTCGTCGTGTGCCTGAACTCCGACGCGTCGGTTCGCCGTCTCAAGGGCACCGACCGACCGCTCGTCCCGGAGATCGACCGGGCGGAGGTGCTGCGCGGCCTCACGTGCGTCGACGACGTCGTGATCTTCGACGACGAGACACCCGTGCAGGTGTTGGAGCAGCTCCGACCGCACGTGTTCGTGAAGGGAGGGGACTACGGCGGCGAGACACTTCCCGAAGCCTCCGCACTCGCCCGTTGGGGCGGTCAAGCGGTGATCGTCCCGTATCTCGAAGGCCGGTCCACGACGCGACTGGTCGAGGAGGTTCGACGTGCAATCAGCTGACGGCAAGGGACTCGGTGTGGTCCTGGTGACCGGAGGCTCTTCGGGCCTCGGCGCCGCGGTCGTGGAGGCGGTCGCCGAGGCAGGCGGCAAGCCGGTTGTGCTCGACCGCGTGGCACCGCGTCGCGACACCCGTGGCGACGCCGCGGACTTCGAGCAGGTGGATCTCGCGGACGGCCGGGCCGCGGAGCGGGCCGTCGCGCAGGTCGCAGAACGCCTGGGGCGCATCGACGCGGTCGTCACGTGTGCCGGCATCGACGCCTGCGGCACGCTCGACGCGGTCCCGGCCGACGACTGGGAACGCGTGGTCCGGGTCAACCTGCTCGGCACCGTCGCGGTCGTGCGTGCCGCGCTCCCCTCGCTGTTCGCGTCACACGGCAACGTGGTCACGGTCGCCTCGACGCTCGGGCTCCGCGCGCTCAGCGACGCGACCGCCTATTGCGCGAGCAAGTTCGGCGTCGTGGGCTTCACGCGCGCACTCGCGAGCGAGACACAGGGCAAGATCGGAGTCACGATGCTCGTCCCCGGCGGCATGGCGACGCCCTTCTTCGACGGGCGCGACGAGCAGTACAAGCCACCGCCCGATCTCCTGATGAACGAGCCCGCCAATGTCGCGGCGACCGTCGCGTTCGCGTTGAGCCAACCGCCCGGGTGCGAGGTGCGCGAGCTCGTCGTGTGTCCTTCCGTCGAATCGTCGTGGCCCTGAGGGGCCGGCACGGTGCCAAGGTGCTCTTCGTGTTGCGGGCGCTCGGCGTCGGCGACTTCCTCACCGCGGTTCCGGCCCTGCGCGCGCTCGGCCGGGCGTTTCCCGACTTCCGCCGCGTGCTTGCGACACCCGCATACCTCCGTCCGCTCGTGGAGCTTTCGCGCACGGTCGACGTGCTGGTCCCCGCCGGACCGCTCGAACCCGTCCCGCTCGGGAGCTCGCCCGCGGTCGGCGTCAACCTGCACGGGCGCGGACCGCAGAGCCACGCGATCCTGCTCGCCACCCGACCCCACCGGCTGCTGACGTTCGCGCATCCCGACGTTGCCGCGTCATGGGGCCACCCGCGTTGGCGCCCCGACGAGCACGAGGTGCATCGCTGGTGCCGTCTCCTCGGCGACGAGGGCGTGCCCGCGGACCCAAGCCTGGTCGACCTGCCGTCACCGCTGGTCGCGGTCGAGCCCACCGCACGCGGTGCGACGATCGTCCACCCCGGTGCCGCGGACGCGGCGCGCCGTTGGCCCGTGGAGCGCTTCGCCGCCGTCGCCCGGGCCGAGAGGGACGCTGGTCGCACCGTGCTCGTCACCGGCGGGCCCGACGAGATCGCTCTCGGCAACGAGCTCGCCGCCCGTGCCGGCCTGCCCCGGGCGGCAGTGGTCGCCGGCCGCACCGATCTCGGCCGCCTGGCCGCGCTCATCGCGGCGGCGGGGCGCGTGGTGTGCGGTGACACCGGCATCGCGCATCTCGCTACCGCCTTCCGCACGCCTTCGGTCGTGCTGTTCGGGCCCGTGTCGCCGGCCCACTGGGGGCCGCCCCCGTCGCGCCCGTGGCACCGCGCGTTGTGGGCCGGACGCACGGGCGACCCGCACGGGCAGGAACCCGATCGCGGCCTCCTCGAGATCGGGGTGGGCGACGTGTTGCACGCGCTCGCCGACCTCCCTGCGCCACCCCTCCCTCCTGCTCAGTTGGGACACTTTCCCGCCATATACAAGGCAAAGTGACCCAACTGTGGAGTGGGGAGGGTTCAGGCGGCGCTGCGCAACTCACGTGTCTGGGCCTTGCGCTCCCGACGCGCGCGTTTGCGTGCCTCGCGCAACACCACCAGGAGCTTGCGCTCCTCCTTCAGTAACCAGCGGCCGTCGCGCGACGGACCCTTCTGCCACACGTCGTACAGCTCGCCGTCGACGAACAGGTCGATCACCGCGGGATGCACGTACGACCGCTTGCACACCGCTTTGGTGTTGTTGAGCTGCGCCGCGACCCGCTCGATCGCGTCGGCCGCCTCCCGGCGCGCGGCCCGGTCGCTGTTCGGCGGCTCACGTTCGGCGAGGGCCGCCGCCGCGAGCAGCGTCCCCATCCAGGTGCGGAACTCCTTCGCGGTGTAGTCGCGGTTCGTGATCTCGCGGAGGTACGCGTTCACGTCGGTGGACTCCACGTAGTGGATCGTGTCGCCCTCCCGGTACTTGAACAACCGCTGCCCGGGCAGGGAGTGGAGCTGCTTCACGATCCGGGCCATCCGCCGGTCGTGGACGGCGACCGATTGCGGCTTTCCGCTCTTGGCCACGAAGGCGAGACGAAGATCGGAGCCGTCGATCTTCACGTGCCGGCTTCGCAACGTCGTGAGCCCGTAGTGATGGTTCGTCTTCGCGTATTCCTCGTTGCCCACCCGCACCAACGTCGTCTCGAGCAGGTGTACGACCGTTGCGAGCACCTTCTCGCGGGGCAGGCCCGGCAGCGCCAGGTCGTCGGCGAGCCGCTTGCGGATCTTCGGGAGCGACTCGCCGAAGTCGATCAGTCCGTCGTACTTCACCTCGTCGCGCCACGCGGTCCATGCGGGGTGGTAGCGGTACTGCTTCCGACCCTTCGCGTCCCGTCCGGTGGCCTGGATGTGGCAGTCCGGATGCGGTGCGATCCACACGTCGGTCCACGCCGGCGGGATCGCGAGCCTCTTGATGCGCGCCACGGTGTCGTCGTCGGTGATCTTCTTGCCGTCGCAGTCGGAGTACGCGAACGACGTGCCGGCCTTGCGCCGCCGGAACCCCGGCCGTTCGTCGGAGCAGTAGGAAAGGCCCGTCGGGACGGCTTCGACGGTCGGATCGACAATGGTCACGGGCAATGCGATGCCCAGCGTCGTGAGGCGACAAACGGACGCCGGCGCGAAAGCGCCCGAACTGCAGCCGTCGCAGCTTCAGTTCGGGACGCTCGTGGGGTGACCGAGGGGACTTGAACCCCCGACCTCCAGGGCCACAACCTGGCGCTCTAACCAGACTGAGCTACGGCCACCATGGGCGGCCACGACCGGGTGGCACGCGTGGCCGACGATCGTACCCGACACCCCGCCGCGCCGGCCCCGGTTGGCGGTTCAGGTGCCCGCGAGGCGGGCGACGACGGGCGCCATGGCCTCCCAGCAGTCGTTGTCGAAACCGATGTAGGAGAATCCCCACTCCTCACGGCGACGCTGCAGCTCCTCCACCATCGACTCGACCGTGCCGGCGAGGATCAGCGGTACGCGCAGCGCCTCCGCGGGTTCGATCCCGAAGTTTGGGGCCATGGCCTCGGCGATCGGCATCGGGTCGTCGGTCAGGTGAGCGAAGCCGA
>CAZJSY010000086.1:0-14121 GCA_964548555.1 uncultured Burkholderiales bacterium | reverse complement strand
ATGCCCGGGAGGGCGCAGCCGAGGGAGCCATCGATATCGTCGGTTCCACACGGATGTCCGTGCGAAGCGAGTTGGCGATGAAGCACTCCCGGTGCGCCACTTCGCACAGGTGCACGACCCGCTCGGGATCGGTGCCGGCTGCGACCGTGATGCGCGGCCGCAGCACGATCTCGGTGATCGACGCGTACCGCGCCTCGGGCATGACGCCTTCGGCCGCGTCCTCGTAGGCGACCACTTCGACGCGGGCCCGGGCGGCAACGGCAAGGAACGACAACAGCTGGCACGAGGAGGCGGCGAGCACGAGGAGCTGCTCGGGGTTCAGGAGTGCCGGGTCGCCGCCGAACGCGGGGTCGGACGACAAAGGGAGCGTGGTGTCGGCCGGCGGCGCCGAGGCGGTGTGCCGGCGGTCGTAGTGCTCGTATCCGGAGCGGGTGGAGCCCCGCCACGAGCAGGTCGCCAGGTACCGGTGAGGACTCGACTCGCTCACACCCCTTCCTTCCGGGCCCGCCACACGATGGTGGGGGGTACGAGCGATTCCTGTGCGGTCGCGCCGGGCGGGACCGGCTCTGCGACCACCTCGACGCGGAATCCGGTCCGGCTGAGTCCCATGAAGACCGACGACATCGTGCGCGGGTACACCTTCACGGGACCCGCTTCGCCGTCGAGGACGATCGGCGTGTCGTCGAAGTACGAACGGCGCAGCTCGACGTTGCCGAGGGGCAGTTCCGGCGTACCCGCGACCCCGCCCGACGTGCTCGACGCGTCGCGTGCGACGCACAGCGCGAGTGGATGGTCGTAGGAGAAGACGAAGGCGCCGTGCGGTCGCAACACGCGGTGGACCTGACGGAACACGCGCCCGATGTCGTCCACCTCGCCGATCGCGTGCGCGCTGAAGACCACGTCGACCGAGTCGGCGCGTAGGAACGCGAGGTCAGCGAGGTCGCCTTCGTGCCACTCGACCCGGACCTCGGCCTGTCCGGCGAGCGTGCGCGCCGCTTTCAGCGCTGCGGTGGACGCGTCCACTGCGGTAACCGATGCGCCGTGCCGCGCGAACGCCACCGCAGCTCCTCCGGCGCCGCATCCGAGCTCGAGGAGACGCTTGCCCTTCAGATCTCCGAGGAGCCGCAGTTCCTGCTCGGTCGGTGCATCGGGCCCGTAGGCGATGGCCGGGTTGCTGTCCGCAGTCATGCCGTCATTGTGGATCACGCGACGCCGTCATCGCCTCAGCGATGAGAGGAACGGGCAGCGTCCCGTACGACAGGAGCTCGTCGTGGAACGAGCCGAGGGAGAACGCGGGCTCGCTACGGCGCCTGTGTTCCCGGAGGCGCATGATCTCCTGCTTCCCGATCGCGTAACAGATCTGGTACGTCGGCGTCGACGTGTACCGCCGAACCTCGGCGGCGGCGCTCGGGCGTTCCAAGTCGGCGACGTTCACGAGCTCGTCGACCGCCTCGTCGACGCCGAGCTCGCCGGTGTGCAGACCGATGTCGACGACGACGCGGACGGCGCGCCACAGCTCATCCTTGAGCTGGAACGCACGCAACACGGGATCGTCGCCGTAGTAGCCCGCTTCCGCGAGCATCGCCTCGCAATAGAACGCCCAGCCCTCTGCGAGCAACGGGGAATCGACGAGCGCGGACACCGGACCGGCTTCGTTGGCCCGACTGAGCTGCAGATGGTGGCCCGGATAACCCTCGTGCACGGCGGTGAGCACGATGGAAGGCAGGGCATGGCCGGGGAGTCGCTCCGCGGCGTCCGGACCGTCCGGAACGGTGACCCAGAAGACCCCGGGTGCATCGGGCTGGAAGTACCCGGGCGCGTCGTACGCGGCGTACGGCACGAGGTCGGCCCAGAACCGCGGCGACGGTCGAATCACGAGCGGCGTGTCCGTCGGCCGCGCGAGGTGATGTTCCTCGACGAACGCGCGGGCGCGTTCCATCTCTTCGGTGTACCGCGGCAGCAACTCGTCCACCGCGGGATGACGCGTCTTCTCGTGGTCGACGACCGCACGCCAGTTCGGGTGGATCGCGGTGAGCGCGTCGAGCGTCTCGGCGACGAGCGCACGGCCGCGTGACGCGATCTGTGCCGGGGTGTCGTTCAGTTGGTGTTGGACGCGCAGTCGCGTAGCGACAGACCGTTCACCGGCCACCCAGGTGCCGCCTTCGGGCAGCGTGTCGAGGTACTCGGCAAGCGCTTCGAACGCCTCTGCGGCCGGTACCGCGGCGGCGCGAACCGATCGCGCGAGGGCCGACGAAGCGTCGCCGAGCCCGTCCGGAACGTCCTCGCGCAGGAACACCGCACCCGATCGGGCCGTGTCGGCGCCGGCTTCGCTCCAGAGACGCGGGACGTCGGACCACGTCCGGCGCGCACCGTCGAGGTAGGCCGGGATCGCGAGGAGCCGGTCCCGGAGTGCAGCGAGCCGCTCCTCGACGGCGACCGTGTCTCGAAGGAGGAGCGTGGCACACCCGCTCAGCGTCGCGTCGACGAGCGCCTCGGGATTCCGGCGCCACTGCTGCTCGTCCTCGACCTCGACCAGCTCGGTCGCGAGCGCGGCGTCGAGCGCGCGCGCGGCCACGCCGTCGGCATCGACGAGAACCGGTTGGAGTTCGCCGCGCAGGCGGCGCACGCGTCCGCCAAACGCTTCGATTGCCGCCGCGCTGTGCTCACCGAGCCGATAATCGTGGTCGTGCCGGCCGAGAGCGGTCGCGCGGAGGGGAAACGTCTCGCAGATCAGCTCGACGTACGCGCGGGTGACGTCGTCGACGGTCGTCACCTGCGCAAGATAGCGAGCGGCCCCGGGGTTTGCCCGGGGCCGTCGTGTTCGCTGTCGGTTCGGGTCAGATGTCGCCGCGGGCGAATGCCTCCACCATGTCGTGCGCCTCTTCGTCGTGGTACTGCACCGGAGGCGACTTCATGAAGTAGGCCGACGGGCCGAGGAGCGGTCCGCCGATGCCGCGGTCCTTCGCGAGCTTGGCGCACCGCAGCGCGTCGATGATCACGCCGGCCGAGTTGGGCGAGTCCCACACCTCGAGCTTCAGCTCCACGTTGAGCGGGACGTCACCGAAGTTGCGGCCCTCGAGGCGGATGTAGGCCCACTTCCGGTCGTCGAGCCAGGCGACGTGGTCGGACGGGCCGATGTGCACGTCATCGGCCTCGATCCCGTTCTCGACCTGGCTGGTGACCGACTGGGTCTTCGAGATCTTCTTGGACTCGAGCCGTTCACGCTCCAGCATGTTCTTGAAGTCCATGTTGCCGCCGACGTTGAGCTGGTACGTGCGGTCGAGGACGAGACCGCGGTCCTCGAACAGCCGGGCGAGGATGCGGTGCACGATCGTGGCGCCCACCTGGCTCTTGATGTCGTCGCCGACGATCGGCACACCCGCGTCCGTGAACCTCTTCGCCCATTCCGGATCGCTCGCGATGAACACGGGGATCGCGTTGACGAACGCGACACCGGCATCGAGCGCGGCCTGCGCGTAGTGCTTCTGCGCCTCCTCCGACCCCACCGGGAGGTAGCTCACGAGCACGTCGGCGCCTGTATCCCGGAGGACCTGTGCGACGTCGACGGGCGCGACCGGCGACTCCTCGATCGTCTGGCGGTAGTACTTGCCGAGCCCGTCGAGGGTCGGGCCGCGCATCACCTGGATGCCGAGCTCGCCCACGTGGGCGAAGCGAATGGTGTTGTTCTGCCCCGCGAAGATGGCCTTGCCGATGTCGAGGCCCACCTTCTCTGCGTCGACGTCGAACGCGGCGACGAACTCGACGTCGCGCACGTGGTATCCGCCCAGCACCACGTGCATGAGCCCGGGCACCCGCTCCGCCGGGTCGGCGTTGCGGTAGTACTCCACGCCCTGGACGAGACTGCTCGCGCAGTTCCCGACTCCTGCGATGGCGACGCGAATTGGACCGCTCATGCGGTGGCTCCTTCGTGTGGGGTCTTGGCCGCTTGTGATGCTTCCGCCCGCGCCTCCCGCTCGAGAGCGATGAGCTCGTCGAGCCATTCGAGGTCGCGTTCGGTGGACTTTCGACGGTGTTCCAGCAGCGAGAGGGCGTAGCGATCGCCACTGCTGCGGGACCCGCGGGCCCGGTTCAACCGGGCTGAGAGATCGGTGCGACGGCGCTCGAGCAGCTCCAGGCGCGCGTCGACGGGCAGGTACCGGCAGAACGCCAGCTTGAGCGCGAACGAGCGCTCGTCGTCGGCGCCGGGACCCTGATCGGACGCCATGAGCTCCCCGAACATCTGCTCGCCGCGCGATGTGAGCCGGTACGCCTTGCGGGTGCGGCGACCGGCCTTGGAGAGGCGGCGCATCCTCGCTGCGGCGGCCTCGCCGCCGATCGAGCCCGTGGCGGGCATCGGCGCGACCGGCTGCACGCCGGCGTCCGACTCGACCACTTCGATCGCGCCGGCCCGCTCGAGGCGCCGCAACGCCGGATACAGCGAGCCGTACGACACACCCCACAGGAAGCCGAGCGCGTCGGTCAGACGCTTCTTCAGCTCGTAGCCGTGGAGTGGCTGCTCTTTGAGGAGGCCGAGGACGGCCAGCTCCAGCATCGTGCTCCTTGCGGAAGCCCTACGGGTGTTCCGACTGCTCTACCCGACCTCCCGGCGCGTGATGCACGCCGATAGATCGAGTCGATACATGCTCCCGATACGTGTGCTCGATATATCGCCTCGATATATCGAGCCGAGTATCGCGCCCCGGGCTCGCGGCTGCAAGCACCCACGACCAGCCCGCACCCAGGCGTCGGGCGATCGGACCGGCAAGTCGGCCGGAGCGAGACCCCGCCCGCCCGTCGGTACACTCCAGAGCCGTGGCCCGCCACGTCGACTACGTACTCGCCCGCCGGGCGGTATTGCGCGACTTTCGGCGCGGCGGCCTCACCCGACTCGACGTCTGCGACGCCCACCCGGAGCTCGTGAGGGCCGCCCGGAACGTCGGCGAGGGAGCCGGGCGCGACTGTCCCGTGTGCGGCGGGGCCGACCTGCGGCTCGTGTCCTACGTCTACGGCGATGCGCTGAAGGCCGCGAACGGCCGCTGCATCAGCTTCCCCGGTGAGCTGGAGAAGCTCGGCGCGTCGATCGACGAGTTCGCGTGCTACGTGGTCGAGGTGTGCCCGGAATGCCGGTGGAACCACCTCGACCGGCGTCTCCTCCTCGGCCGGCGCCACGCAGGCTGAGCTACTGCGTCGGCATGGTCGTATCTCGCTGCTCGGCGGGATACCCGCCTCGCGGCCGCTCGCTACTCCGCCGGCTCGTTGGGGTACTGGCTCGCGCAGGAGATGCACCACAGCTCGGGCGGCTCCACGACCTGATACGCCGCGGGCTGGTCCCAGCGCTCGGGTGTCACGTAGACCCGTCGCACCAGGACCAGCTCGTCGTCCTCGGTGGCGCAGTTCTCGCACACGCCCATCACGGTCAATGTACGTGGCCGCGGCATGGGCTTGCCCGGCGACGACTGGGTACCATCGGCGGCGCCGCCGGGAGCCGTGGGTGCCCCGGACGGTGGAGGTCGCCGAGATGGCCACGGAAGCACCGCGCGACGCGCGTCCGCTCACTGTGCCCGACGTCCGGCAGCGCAAGGGCTCCGGCACACCACTCGTGATGGTCACCGCGTACGACGCACCGACCGCGCGCATCGCGGATGCCGCGGGCGTCGATCTGATCCTCGTCGGGGACTCACTCGCGATGGTCGTGCTCGGTTACGACGACACACTGCAGGTCACCGTCGACGACATGGCGCATCACGTGGCCGCGGTCGCTCGGGCGCGACCGCGGCCGTTGATCGTCGGGGACATGCCGTGGATGAGCTTCCACCTCTCCACCGAAGAGACGGTGCGCAACGCGGCACGGCTCGTCCGCGCCGGCGCGAGCGCAGTGAAGCTCGAGGGTGGGCGCAAGCGGCTCGACGCGGTGCGCGCCATCGTCGACGCCGAGATTCCCGTCATGGGCCATCTCGGCCTGACGCCGCAGTCGATCCACGCCCTCGGCGGATTCCGGGTCCAGGGCAAGGAGCTCGACGCGGCACGTGCGATCGTCGACGACGCCACCGCACTGGCGGAGGCCGGATGCTTCGCGATCGTCCTCGAGTGCGTCCCGGACGCGGTGGCGCGCGTGGTCACCGAGGCCGTGCCCGTCCCGACCATCGGCATCGGCGCCGGGCGCCACTGCGACGGGCAGGTGCTCGTCTTCCACGACCTCGTCGGTCTCGACGATCGCGTCACGCCGAAGTTCGTGCGGCGCTACGCCGGCCTGAAGCACGATGCCACGCTCGCGGTCGCACGCTTCGCGGACGACGTGCGCAACGCCACGTTCCCGTCGAGCAAGGAGACGTACCACGTGGCGGACGACCTCACCGCGGCGCTCGGTCTCTACGGCGCAACCAACGCGACCTCGTGACATGAAACGGCCGCGGGCCACGATCGTGGCCGTCGCGGTGCTCCTCTCGGTCGCGATGGTGTTGTTGGCCGTCGGGCTCACGCGCGGCGGCGAGACCGCCGGGGTGCGCGCGCCGGCGGTTGCCATCGAGTCGGCCATCTCCGAGGCGCGACCGGCGGCCGCACCCTTCGAGGGATGGCGCGTCGTCAGCCTGGCGGTCGGCGGGCGCTGCCTGAGCCTCGTGCTCGCTCGGACAACCGCCGAGCGTCGCACCGGGCTGACGGGACGAACCGATCTCGGACCGTACGACGGCATGGTGTTCGTGACGCCCGCCGACACCAACGACGCGTGGACGATGGCCGGTACGCACATCCCGCTCGATCTCGCGCTCTACGACCGTGACGGCCGGCCGCTCGAGCGCCACGACCTCGTGCCCTGCGACGCCACCGCTGTGGATCGCTGCCCCGTGACGGTTCCGGCGCACCGCTACCGACTCGCGGTCGAAGCGCCCCGCGGCTCGCTGCCCTCGAGCGCGCTCGCCGGGTGCGCCCCCGGGTAACTGTCACACCCCCTCGGTACGCTCCTCCTCGATAGGGCGTGTCGGAGTTCGAGAGGGCAACGGCCCGGGGGGTGGCGGCGGTGCCGTCTGGTAGCCTCCCGGGTTCGACGCACGTGATCCGGTCCGGTGATCCGGTTCGGATGGCGTCCGACCGATCTTGCTCCCCGCGGCCGTCAGGCTGAGCTGGGAGCCCGGCATCCGCACGGGTGACGGTCCACAAGGAGGTACCGGCCATGCGGCCGTACGAGGTCATGATCATCTTCGACGCGGACCTGGAAGAAGAGACGATCCGGGCCGCGGTCAGCCGCTACGTCCAGTTGATCGAGTCGCGGGGCGCGCAGCCCGGCCACATCGACCACTGGGGGAAGCGGCGCTTCGCCTACGAGCTGAAGCACCGCTGGGAGGGCTACTACGTGGTGCTCCAGGCGCGGGCCGAGGCGCAGGCGATGGAAGAGCTGCACCGCGTGTTGTCTCTCGCTGATGAAGTCATCCGCCACAAGGTGCTGCGAGTCCCCGAGGAGGCCTACGGGCCGCCTCGGGCCGCGGGCGCCGAAGCGGTTGGGTAGGAAGGCGAAACCATGGCGAACGGCAACTCCATCACCATCGTCGGAAACCTCACGCGCGATCCCGAGCTCCGGTACACGCCGAGCGGACAGTCCAACACCCGGTTCGGCGTCGCGGTCAACCGGCGCTGGCAAGACCGGGCATCGGGTGAGTGGCAGGAGGCCACGAGCTTCTTCGACGTCGTGTGCTGGCGGGAGCTGGCCGAGAACGTGAGCGA
The DNA here is from genome assembly GCA_964548555.1 of uncultured Burkholderiales bacterium. Classification (GTDB taxonomy): domain Bacteria; phylum Actinomycetota; class Acidimicrobiia; order IMCC26256; family JAMXLJ01; genus JAMXLJ01. The sequence continues at coordinate 6,405 of CAZJSY010000086.1, read as the reverse complement.
GTCGCTCGGGAAAGGCAGTCGGGTGCTCGTCACCGGCCGTCTCGAGCAGCGGACGTGGGAGACGAAGGAAGGCGAGAAGCGCAACGTCGTCGAGATCATCGCCGACGAGGTGGGTCCGAGCCTTCGGTATGCAACGGCGAAGGTCGAGCGCAACGAGCGTCGCGGTGGCGGCGACTTCTCGCCGAGTGGTGGTGGGGGCGGAGGCGGCGGAGGTCGCCCCGCACCCGAACCCGTCCAGAGTTACGACGAATACGGCGAAGAGCCCTTCTAGGGCTCGACGAGCAGACAGCGAGAGCGAGCCATGGCGAGAGATCGCGACCGGCGCAAGAGCACTGCCGCCGACCGGCGGCGGACGCCGAAGAAGAAGGTGTCGATCCTCACGTCCGAGAACATCACGTGGATCGACTACAAGGACGTGAACCTGCTGCGCCGATTCATGTCGGAGCGGGCGAAGATCCGGGCGCGGCGCGTCACGGGCAACTCGGCGCAGCAACAGCGTGCGGTTGCACGCGCGATTCGCGTCGCGCGGGAGATGGCGCTGCTCCCCTACAGCGTGCGGCAGGTGACCCAGCGCAGCAAGGGGGGTCGTTCGCGCGACCGTGACCGCGATCGCGAGCGCGACGACGTACGTGAGCCGGTCGCGCCGGAAGGGGTCGACGGTGAGGAGGGCACTGACGTGCCCGAGGGCGTCACGCTCGGTGCAGCGGGCGAGAACGCGGCCGCCGGCGCGCCGGCTGCGAGCGAGGATGGCGAGTCGTGAAAGTCGTGCTTCGTGAAGACGTCGAGCACCTCGGGCTCAAGGGCGAGATCCTCGAGGTCGCCGACGGGTACGCGCGCAACTTCCTCGTGCCGCGTGGTCTCGCGATCCGCGCGAGCAAGGGGTCCGTCGCGCAGGCCGCGTCGATGCGTCGCAACCGCGAGGCGCGGGAGCAGCGCGAGCGTGAGGCGGCCGAGGCGGTCGCGACGCAGCTGCGGGGTAAGCGCGTCGAGCTGAAGGCCCGCGCCGGCGAAGGCGGCAGGTTGTTCGGCTCGGTGACCGCGGCCGACCTGGCCGACGCGATCAATGCACAGCTCGGTGTCGAGGTCGACCGCCGACGCGTGCAGCTCGACGAGCCCATCAAGGAGCTCGGTGACCTCGAGGTGGCGGTGCGCCTCCACGCGGGTGTCCACGCCTCGGTGACGATCGCCGTCGTCGCTCAATAGTTTCTCGCTCGATACTTCCTCGCTCACTCCCTTGCTGCAGGGCTCCGGCGCGCACGCTGGATCGCTCGCGTCGTTCGTTTGCTGGCGAGGTCCCTGCGCTCGTCCCTCGCTCCGGTTGCCGCGCGCGGCGCCCGCTCCGGTATCCGCGATAACTGTCCCTACGTGGCGTCATGCTGTGGAAGAGACCGCAGTTGTCCACACGCAACGCACAGGGAAATCACAGGGTTTCGCTACTTCCAACCCACAGGGCGGCAACGCGAAGATGCCCGGCCGGGGGGGTTGCCAGGACGGGGGACCGTGGTTCAGTCAATCGAAGAGGTACGACGTCGATCGAGCGCGGCGCGCGTGCCTCCGCACAATCTCGAGGCCGAGGAGTCCTTGCTCGGCGCGATGCTCCTGTCGCGCGACGCCATCACGGCGGCGCTCGAGTGCCGAGTCGAGCCCGGCGACTTCTACAAGCCTGCGCACGGTCACGTCTTCGACGCCGTCGTCGCGCTCTACGGCCAGGGCGAGCCCGTCGATCCGGTCACCGTCGCCGAGGAACTGCGCCGCGCCGGGCTACTGGAGCCGCTCGGGGGCAAGCCGACGCTGCTGCGGATCCAGGCCGCCACGCCGGCGTCGGCCAACGCCGGTCACTACGCACAGATCGTCAGCGAGCTCGCACTGTTGCGCCGGCTCATCACCGTCGCGGGTGAGATCGCGGAGCTCGGTTACGAACAACCCGACGACGTCACCGAGACGCTCGACCGCGCCGAGGCGCTGGTGTTCGAGGTAGCGGAGCGCCGGGTCTCCGAATCGATGGTCGGGCTCGCCTCTTCGCTCAACGCCGCGCTCGAGCAGCTCGAGTCGTTGTACGGACGCGACGAGCAGATCACCGGCGTCCCCACCGGATACCACCAACTCGACGATCTCCTGCTCGGCCTGCAGAAGTCGGCCCTCGTCGTGGTGGCGGCCCGTCCGGGCCAAGGGAAGACGAGCTTCGCGCTCGGCGCGGCGGCGAACGTGGCGCTCGAGGTGCGCAAGCCGGTGCTCTTCTTCTCCATGGAGATGGGGCACCTCGAGCTGACGAAGCGCATCCTGGCGTCCGAGGCGCGCGTCGACGCGAAGAAGCTGCAGACAGGCAACATCCCCGAAGGCGATTGGAACCGCCTGAGCCACGCGGTCGGCCGTCTCGCCGAAGCACCGTTCTTCATCGACGACAATCCGCACACCACGGTGATGGAGATGCGGGCGAAGGCGCGCCGTACGAAAGCGCGCTACGGCGATCTCGGGTTGGTCGTCATCGACTACCTGCAGCTGATGACGTCGTCGTCGTCACGACGAGCGGAGAATCGTCAGGTCGAGGTCGCGGAGATGTCGCGTGGCCTCAAGATCCTCGCCCGCGAGCTCGACTGTCCCGTGATGTGTCTGTCGCAGCTCAACCGACAGCTCGAGTACCGCACCGACAAGCGGCCGATGCTCGCCGACCTGCGCGAGTCGGGGAGCATCGAGCAGGACGCCGACGTCGTCTGTTTCATTTATCGCGACGAGGCGTACAACCCCGAGTCCGACCAACGGGGTACGGCCGAGATCATCGTCGCCAAGCACCGCAACGGGCCGACGGGCATCGCGCGTCTGGCCTTCCTGGATCACCTGACGAAGTTCGCCAACATGGCTCGGGAGTAGCGACTCGGTCGCCGCGCACGGCCTCCCACGTGAACAGTGCCGCCGACTCTTGACGCGGACCGCACGCCGGGGGTGAAGTGGGCCGGGGTGCCCGATTCGCGGGCGTGTACTGGGCAGGGCGGCATGGGCGGATTCGATACGTCGACGCTGCGTCGGACATCGGGTCCGCGCAGCCGTCACGGCGTTCCGCTCGAAACCGTCCGAAATGAGGACGGCATGAAAGCGATCAAGACGGTGCTGGTAGCGGTAGGTGTCGGGATTCGCGCTGCGATCTCCGTCGTCACGTTGGGCACACTGTCGGAGATTGAGTAGCCCGCCCGACCCATCGCCTCTCGGTTCGACGAACCGCGCCATCCGTAGCTTGGCCAGGCCCGTCCCGATCGCGGTCGCCCTGGTGGTCCTCGTCGCGGTCGTCGGCGCGGGGGTCGCAGTCGGACGCGGCGGCGCGTCGTCGTCGCCCACGACGAAACGGCAGTTCGCCGCGGCGATCGACGGCAGCTGCTTCGAGACCGAGCAGGCGTTGCCGCCCGGTCCTGCGCCGACGGGCCCGGCACTCGACTCCTACCTCGACAAGGCACTGCCCGACCTGCGTAACGCGGATGCCGGGCAGGACCAGATCGCCCTGCCACCCTCGGAGAAGCCGCTGGCCCGCCAGTTCCTCGCCCGCTTCCACGATTACGTGACCGCCATCTCCCGTTACCGCGAGGCGCGGCGCACCGGCGACACGACGCTCCAGACGTCGGCGACCGCCGACGCGCACGCGGCGTTCGCGGATCTCGTCGCCATGGCCGAGCCACTCGACTCGATCGCGTGCCCGCCGCAGCCGGCGCTCCCGTGAGCACGACCAACGCGACCTCCGTCCTCCCGTCGTGGCGCATCGGCGCCGGCATCAGGCAGCCGAGCCGGCTCCCGTTCGCGTTCGACCAGACCTGAGGCCCGAATGCGTGGAGTCGTTCATGCGTCGGCGTTGCCGGCCGGCGTCGCCGTGGCGTCCACGAGCGGCACACCGGCGACCGCGCCGGCGAGGAACCGTTCGACCTCGGCGGGATCCACGCACCGGCGCATGGGCGGCAGCGCGTCGAGCAGCACGGTGCGGTACCCGTAACGGTTCTCGGCGAGGCGTACGTCGAGCACGGCAACGACCCCGCGGTCCTGCGGACCGCGGATCAGCCGGCCGACACCCTGGCTCAAGGTGAGCGCCGCCGCCGGAAGGTCAACGCTGCGCCAGCCCGACCCACCCGAGGCCTCGATTCGCTCCCGACGAGCGGCGAGCAACGGATCGGCAGGCGTGGGGAACGGCAGCTTGTCGATCACCACGAGGACGCATGCGCGGCCGGGGGCGTCGATGCCCTCCCAGAAGGACCGGGTGCCGACGAGCACGCTGGTCTCGTCGCTGCGGAACCGGCTCGCCAACGCGGCCCGCGGCGCTTCGCCCTGCGCGAGGACGCACACGTCGACGCGATCGCGCAACAGCGTCGCGAACCGGGCGACGTTCGCGGTGCCGGTGCACAGCACGAGCGTCCGGCCTCCGGCCGCGGCGACGAGCCGGCACAACTCTTCGCCCGCGGCCTCCCACCACCCTGGGTCGGTGGGCGGCGGGACCCTCCCCTTGGGCACGTAGAGCAACGCCTGCGTCCGCCAGTCGAACGCCGGATCGACCGCGACGGCGTGGTACCCGTCGCCGGCCGGGTCGAGACCCACCCGTCGGGCGAAGTCGGTGAACGGCTCGGCCGCGCCGAGCGTCGCCGACACGAACACCGTCGTCCGCGTCGCGATCGCGGCGCCGAGCGGACCCGCGACGTCGACCGGCGCGACCCGCAGCAGCGGACGGCGTTCGTCCTCGACCCATACGACGTCGTCGTCGCGGCCCTCGAGGACGCGTCCGACCGCCTCACGGCGGCTCGCGAGGACACGGCGCGTCAACGCGATCTCCATCGCGTCCGAGTCGGAGTGGCGGCTGAGCGCGCTGTCGAGATCCGCGAGCCGTTGCGCGACGGCATTGAGCGCATCGGCGAGTTCGTCGTCTTGCGCGAGGCGCACACGACCGGCGCGCTCGAACAGCAGCGATCCCAGCGCGCCGGTGGAGCGGTCCAATGCATCGCTCGTAGCACGGGATGCGCCCAATCGCCGGGCCCGGGCCGCGAGCTGTGAGAGCCCACCGGTCGTCACACTGAGGCCGAACGCGCTCGTTGCCGCGTCGGCGAGCGCGTGCGCCTCGTCGACGACGATCGCGTCGTGTTCGGGCAGCAGCCATCCACCGACGGCAAGATCGATGCACAGGAGCGCGTGGTTCACCACGACGACGTCCGCGTCGCGCGCCCGTGCCGCCGCGAGCTCCGCGAAGCACTCCGAGCCGTACTGGCATCTCGTCGCCCCGGGGCACTCCATCGGCGAGCAGCTGACGAGGGCCCACGTGGAATCCGAGACGTCGGAGGCGTCGCTGCGGTCGGCCGTGAGCGAGTGCTCCGCGAGGTGCCGGCAGCGTTCGAGCTCGTCGCCGAAGTCGGGTCCCGGCGCCGTGTCGAACAACGCATCCGTGCCCGACGCGGCCGCCAGCTTCGCCCGGCACAGATAGTTGGAGCGGCCCTTCAACAGTGCGAACGAGAAGTCGACACCCGCATGCGCCGCCACATGCGGGAGGTCCTTGCCGACGAGCTGATCCTGCAGTGCGATCGTCGCGGTCGACACGAGCGTCCGCCGGCGCGACGCGACGGCGGGGGCGAGATAGGCGAGCGACTTGCCCGACCCCGTCGGCGCTTCGGCGACGAGGTGGCCGCCGGATTCCAGCGTGTCGGTGACCGCGTCGGTGAGCAGCTCCTGACCGGGCCGCCGCTCTCCTCCCAACGCGTCGACGCACGCGCTCAATGTCGCACGGGCACGTGCGCGCGCAGTGGAGTCGGACGGCTCGCTCATTGCGCGATCAGAACAGCCGGAGTGGACCGAATGCGGGATCGCGGAGCAGCTCGATGTCGATCTCGACGCACTCGACACCCCGGCTCTGCGCGTAGACGCGAGCCTGCGGTTTCACCCTCGTCGCGACGAGCATCCCTCGGGTCGGTGCAAAACGCGAGTCGCGGTCGAGCCGCTCCTGATACCGCAGGAGCTGCTCCACTCCGGCGATCTCGCCGACCCGTTTGATCTCGACGACGACGGCGCGCCCGTCACCGTCGCGGCACAGGATGTCGACGGGCCCGATGTCGGTCGGGTATTCACGTCGCACGAGGACGAGATCTTCCTTGAGCGCCTGCACGCGCGCCGCGATCAGCTCCTGCAGCTCGGCTTCGACACCGTCCTTCTCGAGACCGGGATCGTCGCCGAGGTCGATGTCGATGTCGTGGATGACGTCGTGCAGCTCGATGGTGAGCCGCTCACCCTTGGCGTTGGACGCGACGATGCGGCCCGGTTCGTGGTCGACCGTGCACGGAGGTGTCATCCAGTTGAGCGGCTTGTACGCGCCCGAATCGGAGTGGATCGAGATCGATCCGTCGGCCTTCATGACGACGAGACGACGAGCGGGCGCGAGACGCGCTCCGAGAC
>CAZJSY010000085.1:6891-14286 GCA_964548555.1 uncultured Burkholderiales bacterium | reverse complement strand
GAACGAGGAATGCCGAGATCGACACCAAGCTTCGGACGCGTCTCGGCACATGCGCCGGTCGAGTGCTGGGCCGGGGACCCGCTGCGCCCGCGACGGGAACTGTCGATTTCAGTACGAATCCCGCCACGGTCACAGGAGCCCTCGTCCCGCATCTGAGTCACTGACTCGAAGCCCCATGGAACACAGAAAACCACAGACGGTAGGACGCTCATGTCATGCGAGGCTCAGGGTGGACGGGATCGCACACCGCGGCACCGGCACCAACCCCCGCGTCGGCTATCAGCAGCCGCGAGACCGGTCAAAACCACGGACCCATGTGAAACCCTTCGGCGCTAGGGTTCGACGAGGCGAGAAGCACCACGTGAGAGGGGGTCCCATGCCGTTCGCAGCCGTCACGAACGTCAACCTGGAAGGCCGTGACCGTGCCGAGAGCGAAAAGATCCTCAAGGAAGTCCTGATTCCGAGGATCAGGGCTCTGCCTGGTTTTCAAGCGGGCCGGTTCCTCCGCTCGATTGACGGCACGACCGGTGTCGGCGCGGTCATCTTCGACACCGAAGCCCGAGCCAAGGACGCGCTCAACACGATGACGACGAACCGTCCGGCTGAGGCACCGCCGGTTGTCAGCTCTGCCATCTACGAGCTGATCGTCGAAGTCTGAGCCGATCCCGTCGGCCACGAAGCCACACCCTCGCAACACCCTCGTCGCGGCGACGCTGCGCGACCGCTCACCGGCACAGAGTCGTCTGCATCGAGCGCGCGTTGGTGCTATCCCGTTTGTGGTTACTGCGTTACCTGGCCGGCCGGCATTGTCGGTGTGCCGTACGCGGCCGGCGGACTGGACTCCTGTCGGTGGTGACCTTCAGGCTTGAGCCGCCGCTTGGTCGGCCGCGAGCCGCAGCTGCTCGGCCAAGTCGGCAACCTCCTGTGCCCGGTACACCAGCAGTACCTCGCGCTGCTGACCGGAGTGCGGCTCCGATCCCCTGACGTGCTCGACCACGACTCGCTCAAGCTTCACACCGTCGTCGGTCGACGCCTCGAGGTCGCCCACACCAACTTCGACCTGCTCCACAAGGAGTTCACTGCGTTCCTTCGCCATGCCAGCCGCGCTACCCGCCGTCGCGGGGGGACCAATCCGCTTGAACGAAAACTCGACGCCGAGACTCCTAGACCATCGCTGGAGGCGCACCGGAGGTCGCGCGCGGGCAGCGCCTGAGCGGTCTTTGCGACCGAGCTGGTCAATGAGGCGCGTATCGGCCGCATCGCTGGCGAAACGTTCCTCAAAGGCCAACCCGGCTGGTGGCGATCGCATCGACGCTGTTCCGCGACAAGATCGACCAACTCAAGACCTGACCACGACGCATCACGCCAAACGCACGCGTCGCCCGAGCAGCCCGTAGTCGAGCGCGTCCGACGCCCAGGTCGTTGGCGCGCACACCGGAGCTTCGCAGCCCAAACGCCCGGTGTGGGCGAGTGAGATCAGCCTGCAGCGGGCCGGCCGTCTGTCGCGGAAGCCGCGTTATCGCCCGAGCAGCAATGGGCAGGCGACGCGATTGACGCTCGAAACACGAGCACCTGAACGGGAAAGGGAGGACAAGCATGGCCGTGTACACGGAGCAGAACGTTGAGGCGCCGTCGTACGTGCGCTGGCAGGCAGTGCTCAGCGGCGCCGCGGTTGGCCTAGCAGTGTTCTTCATCCTGTCGGCGTTGTGGTTCGCGCTCGCCGGGACGTCGCGCACTGACTTCTTCGGGAAGAACCTCGCATGGTTCGCACTCGCGGACGCGCTCGTCGCCGCACTGGTCGCTGGTTACATCGGTGGGTACGTCCTGAGCATCCGGGGCCGGACACCGGGAATGCTGACTGGCCTCACGGTCTGGGGCGTCATCATGTTCGCCGCACTGGTGGTCGGGACCCCCGAGCTCACCACGGTGTTCAACGCGAACACGACCGGCAACGCGGCGGCCGCGCACCTGCTGACACATAGCCAACTGTGGGCCACCTTCGGCGCGTTCTTCGGCGGGTTCGTGCTTGCCGGCTTCGCCGGCGGCGTCGGTGGCGGATCGCCGGGCGCACGGGCGAGCCGCCAAGGACAGCAGACCGAGGAACCAGTACCCGGCGGTCGGCTCGGGCGTCGAGCGAGCTGACCGCGAGTCCGCCCTGGGGAAGGCATCGACCGAACCACCCGGGCGCATGACACGAAGCAGGAGGAGTTATGTCACACGAACTGCAGGGTCGGAGGATCGCGATCTTGGCCACCGACGGGGTCGAACGTGTGGAACTCGAACAGCCGCGCGGCGCGCTGCAGGGCGCGGAGGCGACGACCGAGGTGCTGTCGATCCATCCCGGGGAGATCGAGGCCCGGCAATGGGATCTTGTCGCCGCCGCGACGCTCGCGGTCGACCGGGTCGTCTCGGACGCATCGGTCGACGACTACGACGCGTTAGTTCTCCCGGGAGGCACGGTAAACCCTGACCAGCTCCGGATGAACCAGGACGCGGTCGGTTTCGTGAAGGCGTTCGTCGCGACGGGTAAGCCGGTCGCGGCGCTCTGCCACGGACCATGGACGCTCGTCGAGGCCGACGTCGTGCGCGGGCGCCGGGTCACGTCGTGGCCCAGCATTCGGACCGATCTGCGCAACGCCGGTGCTGAGGTCGTCGACGAGCAGGTGGTCATCGACGGGCAATTCTTGACGAGCCGTTCCCCTGCCGACCTGCCCGCGTTCTGCCTGGCGATCGTCGAGCACTTCGCCAAGGCCCCCCACCACGTAGCCAGCTGACTGGCGCGTCAACCGCGGAGGCCGCGATGAGGCTTGCGCTCGCGGGCGACACGATGTTGGGGCGCAAGGTCGCGGAGACGATCCTGGTCGCCGGACCGGATCGAGTCGTCGCCGATGACGTGGTCGCCATCACCCAGGCAGCGGATCTCTTCGTGCTCAACCTCGAGTGCTGCATGAGCAAGCATGGCAGCCCATGGCCCGATCCGGGCAAGCCGTTCTTCTTTCGGGCACCACCGGAAGCGACCAAGGTCTTGACCCGACTGGGCGTCGACTGCGTGACACTCGCGAACAACCACGCACTCGACTTCGGTCCGCTCGCCCTGTTCGACACGTTCGAGCATCTGCACGGTGCCGGGATCGACTGGGTCGGCGCCGGCGACAACGTTCATCAGGCCCGGATGCCGAGAGTGTTGGAAGCAGACGGTGTGCGCCTCGCCGTCCTCGGCTGCAGCGATCACCCAGCCGACTATGCGGCCGGGCCGGAGTCGCCCGGAATCGCCTACGTCGACCTCCGGCGTGGACTTGACTGGATACCGTCCGCCATCGCCCGGCTCGACGTCGACGTCGTGCTCGTGACGCCCCACTGGGGTCCGAACATGGTCCCCGAGCCCCTGCCGTACATTCGCCGGGCGGCCGCCGCGCTCCGAGACGCCGGCGCGACCCTTATCGCCGGTCATTCCGCCCACGTCTTTCACGGGGTTCAACACGGCGTCCTCTACGACCTCGGTGACTTCATCGACGACTACGCAGTCGACCCCGTGCTGCGCAACGACTTGGGTCTCCTCTTCCTCGTCACGCTGGACCGGTTCGGTCCGCGACGCCTCGAAGCGATCCCCCTGAAGCTCGAGTACACCCATACGAGACTCGCGTACGGTGAGGAGGCTGCGTCGATCCGGCACCGGTTCCGAACCGCGTGCGCCGCGCTCGGAACAACGGTGATCGACGAAGCAGAGCATCTCGTCGTGAATTGGCGGTGACGCCTTCCTGTTCAGTTTCACCGCCCATGGCTCATGCTGCTCCTGGCGGGCGCTGCGGAAAGCCCTCGACCCCGGTTCATTGGTCGACGATGTAGGTGACCAGCAGGTTGACCTGGAACCTCACGATCTTCTGGTTCTCGACTTCCACGCGCTGTTCTTTGACCCACGCCGACCTGACGTTGCGCAAGGTCACGTTCGCGTGCTCAATACCGAGCTTCACGGCATCCTCGAGCTCGAGTCGGATCGAGCGCTGATCTCTGCGATATGCGCTACATCTGCCATCTCTGCTCCCCTCTCGGGCACACCCGGGCGCTCGTTGTGCTCCAGCTGCCAGGTGAGGCGTCATGTACGAGACGTTGCCGACGAATTCGCGTACGACGAGCTCAGGGTCAGAGATCTCGAAGTGCTTGTGAGTAGCGACACGCCGACGTCGCGCTGAAGGCGATCATGTCGCCCAACTCCTTCAGCGTTTCCCCTACCCGGCCCTGATCGACTCCGACCAGCCCGCACTGACAATTGAGTCGCGGGACGCCGGCTCCCGGCCCGCGTCGACGAGAGACGATCGAGGACCTCGACAGTTGTCGACATCGTGTTCGTCCGTCGCGACATCACGTACATCGCGGGCTTGAGCAAGACGAGAATCAGCTCCGAAGACGAGACTCGAGGTTGCCGACCGAGTACGCGACTCGATGGATACCGTCCCACGGGTCGCCTGCGTGACGCAGACGGCGGAACATGTTCGAGAGCCGGTACCGCCGCGGGTCGAATCTGCGGGACGTTGCTTCTTCCCACTCGAGCGGTGCGGCGACAGGTGCTCCGGGAAGTGCGCGCAGCGAGTAGGGCGCGACCGCGTGCTGGCCGTAGCTGTTACGCAGCCAGTCGACGAACAGCCGTCCACCACGCTCGTCCTTCCGAAGCTGCACGGTGAGTCGGGACGGATCTCGGCGGGCGAGCTCGCTCGCAAGTTTGCGCGCAAACCCCCGCACGGGCTCGAAGCTGTCGGATCCGTCGAGCGGGATGTGCACGTGGATTCCCTTGGAGCCGGTCGATTTCACGAACCCTGTGATGTCGAGCTGGTCGAAGAGCACGCGCAGGAGCTGGGCGGCGTGTGGCACTGCGGTCGTATCGCCCGGTGGAGGATCGAGATCGAGGATCAGCTCGACCGGTCGACGAGGGGCGTCGGCAACCGCGAGCAGGCGATGCAACTCGATGGCGGCCTGGTCCGCCAGGTACACGAGTGACGCGCCGTCGTTGCACACCACGTGCGTCACCGTCCCACCCCGCTCGCGCTGGAGCGTGACGCGCTCGATCCAATGCGGGAAGTGCTTGGGGATCGCCTTCTGGAAGAACCCGTGCTCGTGGATGCCGTTCGGCCACCGGTACAGCGCGAGTGGCCGGTTTCGCAGGTGAGGGATCATCCACTCCCCGATCCTGCAGTAGTAGTCGACAACGTCCTGCTTGGTGATCCCGTCGTCGGGGAACAGCACTTTGTCCGGCCGGGAGATCTCGACGGTCCGGTCCCCGAGGCGAAGGGTGCTCACCGCGGAGTCTTCCGGGACGTGCCCACCAGAGCCTCGGCGGCCATTTCCGCGACGGTGCGACCCGTCAGGACGGAGCGGTCGTCGAGTGTCGCGTCACGGGCGGGATCGGCGTACTCGTCGACGCGTTTGACCAGGAGCCAGGCCTCTGGCCGCCCGGTGCGAAACCGCGTGAGCGCCCAGCCGCCGTGCAGCTTGTAGCCATCGAGCCACACCGAGACGTGGCCGCGGGCCAGCGTGTCGCGCATCGGGCGCTCGGAGAGATTGCGGTACGTGCCACGGTCCCACACGATCACCGCGCCCGCGCCGTACTCGCCCGCAGGGATCACGCCCTCGAAGTCCTGGTACTCGAGCGGATGGTCCTCGGTCGGCACGGCGAGGCGCTTCTGCTTCGGGTCGTACGAGAAACCCTTCGGGACTGCCCACGACTTGAGCACGCCGTCCACCTCGAGGCGGAAGTCGAAGTGCAGCCGACGTGCGTCGTGCATCTGGACTACGAAGCGCCGGTTCCGGGCCTTGTTCGCCCTGCGCCCGCGAGGTTCCGGCGTCCGATCGAAGTGCCGCTTCGAGCGGTACCGATCCAGTGCCTCGCTCACGTTCGACCACCTACCCGGCAACCCACCATCAAACCAACGCTGACCCCATGGGCACCCTCGTCCCGCCGGCTCGCGCGTTGCCGCGGGTAGCGATGGAGGCGCGGGGACGCGGACGGTGTTTTGTAATCCTGATGGACAGGGGTAGGCCGCGCGGGGGATGCCCGCGCCAGCTTGAGGCGAGACCTCGCGTCCGCTGTCGTTCGCGTGGCGTCACGATGGCCGGACGAGCCCCACGAGTGAGGACGGCATAAGGGAGCGGCTGAGATGGCAGCCAGACTGAACAAGGCCGCATTCGATCACGCGAGAACCCTGATCGAAGCGGGACGATACGTTCTGGACGAGCGCGACGCGTGGAGCGAACACCAACCCACCGCGGAGCGCGAGAACCAGTACCTCGAGCGTCACGGCTTTCGGGAGTACGCGCTCTGGTACCTCGGGATCGACGACGAGGAGGACGAGGACACCAAGGGGCGGTACAAGTTCCCGTACGGTGACTTCAACCGTGTGCACCGCTGCGGGGTGCTCTCGGCTGAAGTGCGCGCAGGGCAACGCAAATACTTCGACATCGAGCAAGCCGCGCACGAATTGCACGAGCGCCTCGATGCACGGATGAAGCAGCGCGCGCACCGCTGAGCACTGGACAAGCTGCGCAGCGGTGGCGGACGAGCTGATCGACATCTACGACGAGAACATGGCGACGATCGGAACTGCGACGCGAGCGGACGCCCACCGACGGGGCCTTTGGCACGCCGCGGTCCACTGTTGGGTGGTCCGTCCAGAGGCACCGGGTTATGTCTTGTTCCAGGCGCGTAACGCCAGTCCGGTGGTGCAACCGGGGTTGCTCGACGTCCCGGCATCAGGTCATTGCACTTCCGGGGAGAGCATCGAGCGGTGTGCGAGCGCGGTGCCGAACGAGCTCGGCTTACGGTGTGACTACTCGTCGCTCGTTCCGCTCGGCATCAAGATCGACGTCGGCCGGCTCGGGCATGGACTTGTCATCCGTGAGTTCTGCCGGACGTATCTCCTACCGCAGGAGCGGCATCCGCGCGAGTTCATCGTGGATCACTCCGCCGTCGGGAGTCTCATCGAGGTCGCGATCCCCTACGGCCTTGATCTCTTCGCCGGTGCCAGACTTGAGGTCCCGGTGGAAGGCGTCGAGTACGACCTCACGACTGATCAGTGGCGAACGGTCGAGATGGACATCGGCCCAGACCACTTCTTTCCAAGGATCGACCGGTACTACTACCGAGTGTTCATCATGGCCGACCGACTCCTCCGCCACGAGCGCGACCTTGCCATCTGAACTCACACTGCCGCGCTGATCACGCGGGCGCCCCACGCGCAAGCTCGGCCAGGGACACGATGCCGACCGGGACCGAACGGGTGATGCCGCGAAGCGGCACGTCGGTCCGCCGAGGCGGTGCTCGAGGTGCTCTCCAGCCCCGCCATAGAACACGGCCGATGCGCGTGGGTTCTTGGAGGTTGCGTTATGCGCCTACATACGGCGGGC
>CAZJSY010000085.1:0-6791 GCA_964548555.1 uncultured Burkholderiales bacterium | reverse complement strand
CGGCCGATGCGCGTGGGTTCTTGGAGGTTGCGTTATGCGCCTACATACGGCGGGCAGGAAGCCGCGCGGAGAGCGAGGAAGGGACTCCCCACTCTCCTTGGCACCGCAAGGGCTTGCCCCCACGACGCGTTCTGACATCGCTCCCGTTGGCGGGCAAGCCCTTCTGGTGGCCCGGCCGCCAAGCGGCGCCCGGCTCGAGGACAGACAGTACGGCATGGCTATCACGCTGAACCGAAGTGCACTTGACCACGCTCGGCAGCTCATAGTGCAAGGGAAGTATGTGCTCGATGACACCCGCGCGTGGAGCGCGCACCGTCCGAGCGCGACGGATGAGAACCGATTCATCGCTCGTCACGGGTTCGACGAGTACTCGCGGTGGTACCTCGGCCTCGATCTTGACGCGCGCCCGAACACGAAGCGGCGATACAGGTTTCCCTATGGCGACTTCAAGAAGGTGCATCGCTGCGGCGTACTGGCCGCCGAGTTCCGAGCCATGCAACAAGGCTACGAAGACATCAGACGCGGAGCCGGTCAGCTGCGCCGAACGCTAGGGGCGCTGAAGGCGCAAGTTATCGAGAGGCGGCCTCGTGAGGCCGTAGCCCGGGGAAAAAGATGACAGCCGGCGCAGCGCGGCAAATTCAGCGTTGCGTCGCTCACGTCGAGAGAATGCGTCAACGCAACGACACGGGGGGTAGTGCGCGCGGTTGCCAGGTGTTCCGGTGACGGCGTCCGCCGCTCTCGTCAGGTGCCCGTATCGCCGGCACACCAGGACCGAAGTCGATGACCGTGACACACAACCCGTTGAACCTCATCACGTGCGACGATCGGAGCCGTCGCCGACGGTAGAAGCGAAGTCGTCAAAATCGGTTGACAGTCAGCTATGGCCATGCCGCAACCGGTTGTACCACCTCTCGCAGGCCGGTCGGGCAAACTCTCACAGGGGCTCAGCGCACACGCTCTTGACGCTCGCGATACAACCGACAAAGCGACGTCGAGGCGCATCATGCTGACGCCTCGGAAGAGGGCAGGGCGTCGCTACGACGAGCGCCCGGGCGCCGAGGGTCCTCCGCCCGGGCGCTCGCCCCATCAGGCGGAAGCACCGCGCACTCAGCTGCGTTGCAGGTCGGCCCGAGCAGCCGTCACGAATGTACGGATCGGGTTTATTGGTTCGTGCCCCGCTCCACGACGAGGCGGGTGAGTGCAACGCGCGAGGTGAGGTCGAGTTTGTTGTAGATCTGGCGCAGGTGGTAGTCGACGGTGTGACGGGACAGGTAGACGAGGTGCGCGATCTCGAGGTTCGTGAGGCCTTGCGCGACGAGCTCGGCGATGCGGCGTTCGGTGCCGGTGAGGCTGGACCAGCCGTCGACCGCGTGTTGCGAGCGGACTGGGCGGCGGCCTCGGAGTGCTGCGAGAAGTGCGTGGACGCGCATGGCGTCGTGGTGAGCGCCGATCCGCGCGTAGATCGGGAGGCTGTCTTCGAGTCGAGTTCGGGCGGCGGCGGGTTCCGTCACGGCGAGGAGACGCCCGGAGTCTTCGATCGCGCTGGCACGCGCGTAGGAGTGGCGGTACATCGCCGCTGCTTCCAGCAACGCGTCGGAGTCTCCGTCGAGGAGCGCGCGGGTGTGAACCGCAGTCGCGGTGACGGAGGCGACTTCGGAGTTGCGTGCGGCGAGGAACCCGATGGCGGTGACGAGTTCCTCCGCCCGTTGAAGCTCGCCGGCGCGCAGCGCGGCGCGCACGAGCCACGCGGGCGCGGCGGGGGCTTCGAGGAACAGGCGCAGATTCGCGGACGGGTTGGCGTACACCCGGGCCATGGTCTCGACGGCGTGATCGGGATCGTCGGTCATCTGCGCCTCGATCCAGTCGCAGAGCACCAACTCGAACGGCGCATGGGACGCTTCTGCGAGGGCGCGGCACCGCGCTGTCTGGTCCGCGGCTTCGGGCAGGTTCCCGCGACGCAACGCGACGACCGCGAGGGTCGAAAGCGCGAGCGGCGCAAAGAGGAGCGTGCCCAACTCGTCGGCAAGAGCCAGGCTTGCGGCCGCCTCCCGTACTGCATCGTCGAGGCGACCCGCGAGGCAGTACAGATAACCGCGCCAGCAGCGCACCGCAACCGCCCAGGCCCGGTCATCTGTTCGGTCGATCTCCGCCTCGTCTTGGTCGAGCAGCGTCTCGGCCTCGGTGAATTCGCCTGTGGCGCCAACCATGACGGCGAGGCTTTGGCGGGGATGCACGTGCCGAGCCGCCAGCGACTCGTTTGGTGTCCGTGCCACTGCGGCGCGTAGGAAGCCGATCGCGT
Source organism: uncultured Burkholderiales bacterium (assembly GCA_964548555.1). Lineage (GTDB taxonomy): Bacteria > Actinomycetota > Acidimicrobiia > IMCC26256 > JAMXLJ01 > JAMXLJ01. The sequence goes on along the minus strand of CAZJSY010000085.1, from coordinate 4,492 downwards.
CTCCGACCCGGCCGTCGGCCCAGGCGATCGATCCCACCGCCGTGAAGGCTCCCGCCAACAACGCGTCGTCCGTGGCGGCACCATGGCCCGCGAGGATGTCCTCGGCGGGTTGTCGCACTTGCGAGAAGTCGCCCTCCGCCATGAGCGCCATCAGTTGCGTCAGTTCCGCGGCGGAGTACACCCGATCATCGAGGCCAGCCTCGGCCAGCACTGCTTCGGCCTGTGCCAGCGCCTCGCGACGTGACGGAGTCATCAACGCGAGGGACGCGAGCGTCACTCGCAACTCTGCTGCGAGTGCGGGCGGCATCTTGCCGGTCGCGAGGGCGGCGTGTGCGAGCTCCCTCGCCTCGGGTACGCGACTCGCGGCGATCAACCCCGCGACCGCATCCACCGTCCGTGCGGGCCCGTCGTGGGGAGTCGCCGCACGCAGCGCGCGTAACACTTCATTCGCGCTACGAGAAGACTCCACAACTCTGAACATACGCCCCGCGTCTACCCAGCGATCGGTCGCGACGCGCGACACGTCTACGGCCGACATCGACTGGCGCGCATATCGACGAAGCGGCTCGATTCAGACGCGTCGAGCACACTCCGCGCGGATCGTCAGCGCGTCCTGGTCGAGTTCGGCGATGAACCGGGGATTGTCGATCCCTCGACAGGTCTCCCGTGCGTCGCCGATAAACGTCCGTCAACGCGTGTCCCGCCCCATTGTCACCGGCTGAAACCGGGTCGATGCCCAAGAGACGCGCCACCCCGGGCCTGCGAGCCACGGGCGCTCTGAGCACGCGCAGTGTGGCTACGGCGTTCGCGCTCGACTGGGAGAGCCACCCACGGCCATGGCGATGGCGGCGGCACCCAGATCACGTCGCCCGTCGCGAGCAGCGTGCGGGTTCTCGTCGCGCAGCGGAATGAACCAGTTGGGAATGAGCACGTGGCTGCGGTGTGGCGCGTTCTGCACGACCGGCGGGGCCGAGGCGCGCATCCAGTGGGAGCGATGGTCGATCGGCGGGCGGGCCGGACGTTTCGGAGTTCGAGCGACGTCGGGAACTTCCGGCCCTGCCGGGACGACTATTCGGGTATGAGGTGTGAACAATGCCGTGAGCTTCTCTCCGCCGGGTTCGACGGCGAAGCGAGCGAGATCGAACTGGCTGCGGCCCACCAGCATGCCGAGAGCTGTTCGGGCTGCCGAGCATTCGCCGCGGGCGCCGCGCGGCTCCATCGGGGGACACGCCTGGCGCCGGCGCCGGCCGTGCCGGATCTCACCGCGACCGTCTTGGCAGCGATTGGAGCCGATGAGCGGGCTCGGCGAAGCGCACCCGTTCTCGGCCCGCTGCGGCTGGTGTTGGCCGTGATCGCGGCGTTGGAGATCGCTGCGGCGATCCCCGCCTTGCTGCTCGGCAACGACAGCGGCCTCAGTGCCCATGCCGCCCGTCATGCGGGCTCGTTCACGCTGGCCATCGGCATCGGGTTCTTGTATCTGGCGTGGCGACCGCGGCGTGCGAGCGGTCTGCTGGTTGTGGCGGGCGCGCTGGCCGCGTGTCTCGTGCTGGCATCGGTGCTCGATGTCGCGACGGGCCACGCGAGCGCGTTGAGCGAAGTACAACACGCGCCCGAGGTGGTCGGACTCCTGACAGCGTGGTTACTGCACCGCCAGATCAGTGACGAGGGCACGGCGCTGAAGGTGGCGTGATGTTCCGACGCCTCGCGGCGGTCGTGGTCCTCGTCGGCCTGATGATCGGTCTCGACGCGGTGCCGGCGTTCGCACACGCCGTGTTGATCAGCACCGACCCCGCCGCCGGCACGACACTCACGAAGTCACCGAAGACGGTCACGTTGCGGTTCGGCGAGAACGTCGAAGCGTCGTTGGGCGCGATCCGGGTGTTCAACCAAAAGGCGCAGCGACTGGACGTGAGTGCGCCCTTCCATCCGGGCGGGCAGGGCAGCGCGGTGAGCGCGACGTTGCCGTCGCTCGGCTCGGGGCTCTACGTGCTGACCTGGCGCGTGATCTCGGCCGACTCTCATCCCGTGCACGGCGCGTTCACGTTCCAGGTCGGCGCGTCGTCGGTGCCCACCTCGGCGAACACGACGAACAGTCTTGTGAGCCGGCTGCTGACGAAGCAGAAGGGCAGCCGGACAGTGGGGGTCGTGTATGGCGCGGTCCGGACCATCGTGTTCGGCGCGCTCGCCATCTTGGTTGGCGGGATGTTCTTCCTCGCCGTGCTGTGGCCCGAGGGGCGCCGCTCTCGGCGCGCGGCGCGCGTCGTGTGGAGCGGCTGGTGGGTGCTCCTCGTGTCGACCTTGGCCGCATATGCGATTCAAGGTGTCTATGCGGCGGGCCTGCCGCTGTCCTCGGCGTTGCACAGCGCCGAGTTGCGCGGCGTTTGGCACACGCGTTTCGGGCACTTCTCGGGCGTGCGCGTCGCGTTGCTCGCGCTTGCGTTCGGGTTGTTGTGGGTGCTGCTGCCCGGACGGCGTCAGGTTCGGCCACTTCGGTCTTGGTGGTACGCGGCGGGCGCCGTGGTCGTAGCGGGCCTGTCGTTGACGCCGGGACTCGCCGCGCACGCGAGCACCGGACGCTGGCATCAGTGGTCGGTACCCGCCGACGGATTGCACGTCGCAGCGATGGCGGTGTGGCTCGGCGGTCTCGGTGTCTTGTGCGCGTGCGTCTTGACGGCGGCGGATCCGGGCGTGTTACGGAAGGTCGTCCCCCGGTTTTCGTTCGTTGCGTTCAGTTGCGTCGTCGTGCTCGTCGCAACGGGCGTCTTTCAGGCATACCGCCAGATCGGCACGCTGCACGCGCTCAGCAACACGACCTACGGGCGGCTCCTGTTGGTCAAGACCGCGTTCGTGGTCGTGCTCGTGGCCGCAGCGGGGTTCAGCCGCGACGTCGTGAACCGTTGGTTCCGCTATCCCCTCGAACCCGAGACGGACGACGAAGACGACGGCGCCCTCGCACGCGAGATGGCGGGTGTCGCGGTCAGACACAACACGGGGACCGGCAGGGGCGCGGCGAACAACGCCGCGTCGAGTGGTGTCGGCGGATCGGATGGCTTGGAGGGGGTCGATCCCGACGTCTTGGCTGAGCTGCTCGAGGACGAACGCGGCGAGGTCGGCCGGTTGCGCCGCTCGGTGCTCGCCGAAGTGGTCGGCGCAGTCGCGGTGCTCGTCGTCACGGCGCTCCTCGTCAACGCGCCGCCGCCGGTTTCCCTTGCGTCCCAGCCGTACTTCAAGACGGTCACCGCCGGCAGTCATTTCTACGACCTCATCGTCTCGCCGGCCAAGAGCGGTCCCAACCAGGTGCACGTCACGACCGTCACCCGGGGTGGCGCGCTCGCGAGCGTCTTGCAGATGACGATCACGTTCGACAATCCCAGCAAGGACATCGCGCCGATCAATGTTCCGTTGCTACGCCTCGCACCAGGCCACTACGCGTCGTACGCGTTCCAGTTCCCGTTCTCAGGCACCTGGCGCATGAACGTCACCGCCCGATTCACCGAGGTGGACGAAACCACCTTCACCGCGCTCGTGCCGATCCATTAGCAACCACCTACAGGGAAGGACACCCTTGACCATCAGACGCTTCACCGTTGTGGTCGCCGTCACCATCGCGGCGCTGCTCGGTCTCGCGGCGCCCGCGTTCGCGCACGTGACCGTCCAGCCAAAAGACGCGCCGGCTGGGTCGGACGCGCAACTGACGTTCTCGGCACCCAATGAGATGGACAACGCCAACACCACCCAGCTCGAAGTGGACTTCCCAACCGACCATCCGATTGCGTCCGCCAACGTCAAGCCGGTGCCCGGCTGGACGTTCAACGTGCAGATGATGCGGGTGACCACGCCGATCTCCACCGACAGCGGCAACGTCACCCAGGCCGTGAAGAGCGTCATCTGGACCGGCGGCACCATCAAGCCGGGCGAGTTTCAACAGTTCACCGTCTCGGTGGGGCTACCCCAGAACGCGACCTCGTTGACGTTCAAGGCGCTTCAGACCTACGACAACGGGCAAGTCGTGCGCTGGATCGACCCCACCGTGGCAGGCCAACCCGAACCCGACCACCCGGCGCCGGTGCTCACGCTCACCAAGGCGGAAAGCACATCGGCAACCGCGCCGGCCGCGACGGCCAAGTCGTCGAGCAGCGACTCGACGGCGCGCACGCTCGCCATCATCGGGATCGTGCTCGGAGCCATCGGCGTCCTCGTTGCCGGTGCAGGCGTCATGGCGCGACGTCGCACGGCCTGACCGCCTCGTACACCGGCGGAGACGCCAAGGCGAGGACACGCGGGCACACGCACGATGTCGGTGTTCGCGCCTGTCCGAGCGTCTCCGTTCGCCGGCTCCGATAGCGGCTCAGGTACGTACGCCGACATGGGTCGCGGCCTGATTCCTCCCGTTGACGCATGCCGATATCAGCATATGATGTCCCTATGGCACGAGCGGCGACGACGTCGGACGTCTTCAACGCGATCGCCGAGCCGCAGCGCCGGGAGATCC
>CAZJSY010000084.1:0-14410 GCA_964548555.1 uncultured Burkholderiales bacterium | reverse complement strand
TCGTGGCTCGCCGACCGGCGCGCTACAAGGCCGAGGCGCGGCGGAGCGCGCTCACCGTCTGTGCGTCCTCTATGGCTACACCCGTGTGGCGCCGGGACGCCGCGTATGACCTAATCCTCGACCTTCTCAGTCGGCTTCTTCAGGCCGATGCGGGCGTACGCCTCCGGTGGGATCGCGTCGAGGGACTTGTAGATCGTCCACGTGCACTTCTTCGGCTCCGGCCCACTCGTCTCGTCAGGGTAGAGCGGCGAATCGACGACGCGCACGGGATGACCCCACTGCTCGGCCGGCCAGCGCTCGAGCGCGAAGCAGCAGTGCGAGCAGTAGTAGCAGACGCCCTTCTCGTTCCAGGCCCAGTCGTGCTCCTCGCGCGTAACCCCGAAGTTGTACGGCGGTTCCGCGCGCGATGGCGTTCCCTCGACGGGGTCGCCGCGCATCATCCGCCCGCCACTTCCACAGGGGTCGAAGCGCAACACGTAGCGGTCGTCGTGCTCCTCGAACTCGACATCACCGTGACGCGCAGGCCCAACGAGGTGAGCGTGCATCGACTCGAACGAGAGGACGAGGTTGCGGTAGATCGTGTCTTCGTACGGCCGCTCGCGCGGGTCGTAAGGCTTGTAACGCTCTTGCAGGTACGGCTCGAGCACGAAGCGGAAGCACTCCTCGATCGACGCCTCGCCGAAGCGCTCGGCGACGAATGTGAGCAGTCCTCCGATCATGTCGGTAATGCGCTCGTCGAGCTGTCGCCAGGACTCGCGAATCGAATCGAGCTCCGCTTTCGCGGCCTCGGCGGTGATCTCGTAGGCGCGAAGGCGACCGCCCAGGCTCCCGGCCGCGGCGCAGACCGCCTCCCAACGTCGGCTCGGGTCATACCCGGAGCCGTCGGGGAAGGTGAGCAAGGCGCGAAGGCGCTCGAGCTCGGCGTTCAACTCTGCCTCGGTCACCCCGTTCGCGCGCAACCACTCGACGAATCCCTCCATCCAGACCCCGCAAATGACGTACGGGATCTTGGCTTCCTCGAGCCAGTAGTCGATCAGCTGCGCAGCGACCTCCCAATAGCCGCCATCGATCGAATCGATGATCTTGCGCGTCGTCGAGATCGACAGCTCCGCGAAATCGCCGCGCCGAACCCGCTTGCCGAGCTCGTCGGACCACTCGAGGATCGCAGGCGGCTCTCCGGCTCCACCGGAGATGCGGCGTGTCTCCGGCTCGGTCATCCCGTGTACCAGCCACCGTTGACGTCGACCGTCGCACCGTTCACGAATGCCGCGGCGTCGCTTGCGAGGAACGACACGACCGTCGCGACTTCGCGTGGCTCGCAGAAACGACCGACGGGGATCTCAGCGAGGAAGCGGGACCGCTGGCGGGCGGGCATGTCGGCGATCATCTCGGTCTCGACGCCGCCTGGCGCCACCGCGTTGGTGGTGACCCCGGAGGGAGCGTACGCGCGCGCAAACGATCTCGTCATGATGAGCACCCCCGCTTTCGTCGCGGCATATGCCGGAGCGTGCGCAAGACGGCCGTCGCGAGCGCCGATGCTCGAGATGTTGACGATGCGACCCCAGCCGCGGCCCGCCATCGCGGGCGCGCAACCCTGCGAGAGCAGGAAGACGGCTCGCAGGTTGACGGCAATGGTCTGATCAAACTGCTCGACGGTCAACTCCTCGAGCGGTGTCCTGAACAGGATCGCCGCGTTGTTGACGAGCACGTCGACCGCGCCCGATTCCGCCACCACGCGCCGGCAATCGTCCGGATCGGCAAGGTCTGCCTGGATCGTGCGAGCACAGGCGGCGTTCGCCTGCTCGAGCACGTCGACGCCGATGACCTCGGTGCCTTCGGCCGTCAGCGCTTCCGCGATCGCCCGTCCGATCCCGCGCGCGCTGCCGGTGACGAGGGCCCGCCGCGTGTGCGCGATCTCCCGGCCCATCTCCGGCGACGATACTGGAACCGATTCCGAGCGTCAAGCCGGGCCGGCGCCCGAGACCGAGCGCATCCTGTCCCGGGCGGCAGCCTGTTACTCGACCTCGAGCGCGCGTCGCGGGTTCTCGACCACCAGCATCGAGCGTTCCTCGGCGCCGAGCCCGAGCTCGCTCAGCAACGGCAGGACGTGGTCGAAGAGATGTCCGTAGCCCCAGCCACCGTACGCGCGAAGCCTCGTCTTGACGCCGACGTCCTGAGAGATCAGGAGCTGCCGGGCGAAACCTTGCTCCGCGAGCTCGACGATCCGCCGTGCCGTATCGAAGTCGCTCGGCGGGTAGCGGCCGAGGCCTAGCAGCGAGTGGTCGAAGCCGAAGAGGTCGTAGGCCAGGAAGACGCCTCGATCGAGCAGCGCACGTTGGTAGGCATGATCATCGATCGCAGTCGTCATATGGTTGAGAATCGTCTTCGCCGGATTCACTCCCTCTCCGTCGAGCACGTCGAGGACCCGTAATCCGTTCTTCGACCACGGATGGAGATGGATGGTCAGGGCGAGGCGAGTCTCCCGCTGCGCTTGCGCCGCCGCCCGGAGCACCTTTTCTTCCTGAGCAGACCAGGTGGCGCCGGTCCCGATCTCGCCGATGATTCCCGGCCGTACGTGGGTGCCTTCGGCGCCGTTGCGGATCTCCTCCACGAGCAGCTCAGAGAGTTCGTCCACGCGCCGTTCTGCGACGTACGGCGGATGCGTCCCCTCGAGATACCACCCGGAACCCATGACCACGTGCAGACCGGTGCGGCGGGCGATCTCGACGAGGCGCTCGGGCGACCGTCCGAGACCGACGGGCGTCGCGTCCACGATCGTCTTGCAGCCCGACGCGACCACGGGCTCGAGCTCTGCGATTGCGAGCTGGACGTCCGTCAGTCGGTAGTTGTCAGGAAACGCGCCAGGATTCCAGCGGGCTTCTGCGGCGGTGCTCTGGTCGAGCGTGTCCGAGCCGGTCGTACGGTAGCCGTGCACCGCTAGCAGCGAAGTCATGTCGCTGTAGAGGTGCTCGTGCACGAGCGTCACCGAGAGCTCGCTCGACGCGATCTCGCCGGTGACCGTCATGACGGACGCGTTTTCCCTCGTTTCGACGCGAGGTGCCACGCGGCTAGACATCGCACCTGCGAGGGTCAAAGTTCACCGGATGAATGCATTGGAAAGATGAGACGGCCACTGCGCGCGACTGCTGCCTACCCGTCGAGGTGTACCAGCGCATGGTTGAGCGGTACCGAGCAGCAGCCCGAGGCACCGGCCTCAAACCGCTCCCGACCTCATGATGCTGTGCTCGGATCGAAGGCGTGGCTCCTGGGACAGGGTCTCAGACGACGCGGCCGCCGGCGAACTCGTCGAGCAACGCGGGCTCGAAGCCCGGCAGGAACACATCCGCCGTGCGCGCGATCCTCGCGTAGTTCGCGTACGCCTCGTCGAGACTGCGTGCCAGCCCGATCGGGTGAGCCGACTCGACGTTCCCGCGACGGTACGCCGCATCCGAGTAAACGACCTTGCCGAGCTCGGTCTCGACGACGATCGCGAGCGTGCCCTTCTGATGCACGCCGGCGCGAAAGGTCGAGATTCCCGGTGCGACCTCGTCCTCGTCCTCGAGCAGTCGCACGCGGGGCCACCAGTCGGTGACGAGCCGGACGAGCGCCGGCTCGTGGATGGCGATCGAACGATCAGTTGCCGCGCTCCCGCCACCGGCGGGCGCAATCAGGTCGAGCCACGCTGCTCGCGAGATGCAGAGCTCGGCGCGCTCGAAGAGCTCGAGGCGACCGGTCGTGTACGCCGTCAGCGGCGTCAGGACGACCGTATCGACGTCGCAGGGCTCGACGCCGTGGGCGGCGAGCGCAGCCGGCAACCGCTCACTCTCGGCGACGCGCATCGCGCCCCGCTCGCCGTCGAGGTATCCCGTCCAGACTGCGTTGATCGGAGCGAGATCTGCGGGTGGGCCGGCGTTCACGAGCACCGTTTGGTCGCCGTCGCGAAGCACGACGACGTAGAAGAAGAGGGTCACCCACTCGTCCCAGCGATCCATCCAGAACGCCTCCGGCCCACGCACCTCGGACTCGCCGACCTTGACGAGTTGCACCGACCAGGGAGGCATCGGCTTGAATAATGCCTCGTGATCCGCGAGAACATCGTCGAGGAGGCGGAGCGCCTGGTCGCCGCAGCCGAGCGGGCCGGCGTCGTGATGCGCCTGCTCGGCGGCATGGCGATCGACTTCCACGTGGACGAGCGCCATCGTTCGCTCGTCCGGGAGATCCGCGACATCGACTTCGTGACTCCGAAGGCGGACCGCCGCCGCGCGCGCGACTTGCTCGGTGGCGAGGGATACGAGCCGGACCTGACCTTCAATGCGACACACGGGGCCCGCCGCCTGCTCTTCTACGATCGTAGGCACGACCGTCAGGTCGACGTCTTCGTCGACGTGTTCGAGATGTGCCACGTGCTGCCGTTGTCGGAGCGTCTCGACGTCGAGCCGGTGACGATCCCGCTCGCCGAGCTCCTGCTGACGAAGCTCCAGATCGTCAAGCTCAACTGGAAGGACATGCTGGACGCCTACTCGCTCCTGCTGACTCACGATGTCGCAGATCACGACGACGATGCGATCAATGCCGAGCGCATCGCGGAACTCACAGGCCGTGACTGGGGTCTACACCACACGATCGAGCTGACACTCGACCGCCTGCACAAGGGCCTCACGGAGGTCGAGCTCCGCGACGACGAACGCGAGCTGGTCGCGGCGCGCATCGACGCGATCGCTGCCGCGATCGAGGCCGCGCCCAAGACGAGCCGGTGGCGCATCCGCGCCCGCATCGGCGACCGCGTGCGCTGGTACGAGGATCCCGACGAGGTCTAGAGGGGGCGGCCGAGATAGGGAAGCTCGACGGTCGGGTCGGATTGATCACCGGCACTGCCACCGGGATCGGCGCCGCGGGCGCGAAGCTGTTCGCCGCCGAGGGTGCGGCGCTCGTCGCCTTCGACCTGAACGAGGAATCCGGTCGTGAGACGGTGGCGGAGGTCGAGGCTGCTGGTGGCCGCGTGCTCTTCTTCCGGGGCGACGTCTCGCGCGACGAGGACGTGCGTCTCGCGGTCGAGACGGCCGTCGAGACGTTCGGCAAGCTCGACCTGCTCTGGAGCAACGCCGGCATCGGGGTCTGGAAGACGGTTCCTGAGACGACCGACGACGAATGGGAGCGCATCGTCGGCGTCAATCTGAAGGGCGCGTTTCTCGTCGGCAAGCACGGCATACCCGAGCTCGTGCGCGCGGGCGGCGGGACGATGGTCCTGACTGCGTCCGTCTCGTCGTTCGTCGCGGCGCCGAATTGGGCGGCGTACTGCGCGACGAAGGGCGGCGTGCTGATGCTCGCGCGGGCGATGGCGCTCGACCACGCAGCCGAGGGCGTGCGCGTGAACTGCGTCTGCCCCGGCTCGGTGGACACGCCGCTCCAGGAGGAGGACATGCGCCGGCGCAATGCCCCGTACGAGGAGGCGAAACGAGCCGACGAGGCCGCGCACCCGCTCGGGCGCTTCGCGACGCCCGAGGAGATCGCGCGGACGGCGCTGTTCCTCTCGTGCGACGACTCGTCGTTCACGACCGGCTCTGCGGTCGTCGTGGACGGTGGCTTGACCGCCCAGTAGCGCTCGGGCGCCCTGGTTGACAGGGATTTCGGGCCTTTCTATATTCGGCACTCGTTCCTGGATTCGATTCCAACCCCGCTCCGAGGAGGCCGCATGAGACAGCTCGTGCCAGCAGGAGTCCTGCGATGAGCGCGGAGGGAGCGGCTCCACCTGCCGCCGCAACCGCGCAGCCGGGAATCCCGATCTTCACGCGCAAGGCGACCGGCCTGGTGCGGGAGGTCTCGCTCCCGCACCAGTTGCTCTTCAACGCGGCCTCGACGAGCCCGCTCGGAACTGCGATCGTCTTCGGGCTCTTCGCGCTCATCCTGTTCCCGCGCGCGAACATCTACGTGGCGACTGCGGTCGCGATCGTGGGCGCGCTCGGCGCGTGGGTGACGATCGCGCTCCTCTCCGCGGCGATCCCGCGGGTCGGCGGCGACTACACGATCAACTCCCGCGTGCTCCATCCCGCCGTCGGGCTCGCGGGGAATCTGTCGGTGTACGTCTCGACCGCGATCGCCGCGGGCCTCGCGGCGGTGTGGGTCTGCACGCAGGGGCTCGCGCCGGTGTTCCTCGTCATCGGCTCGGTCACTCCCTCGCGCACCATGACGACCTGGGGCACGTATCTGAACGGCAGCAACCACGCGTTCGTCGTCTGGCTGATCGCGGTCGGCGCGTTGCTCGTCAACAGCGCGCTCGCCGCCCTGGGCACACGACTGCTGATGCGCGTCATGAACGTGCTCTTCCTGATCGCGGCGCTCGGCTTCGTGATCGACATGCTGATCCTCCTCTTCACGAGTCACGCCAGCTTCATCAGCTCGGTGAACGGGGCGGCCGGCCAGGGGACGTACTCGAACGTCGTGGCCGCGGGACACAAGGCCGGGCTCGCGACGGGCGGCGTCGGCTATTCGACCAAGAGCACGATCGGCGCGATCTACTCGATGATCGGCGTCACGCTGTTCGTCTGGTGGGGGACGTACCTGTCGGCGGAGTTCAAGGGCGCCGGGCAGCGCAAGCGGCAGCTCTCGACGATCCTCGGCGCCGGCATCGGCCAGGGGTTGCTCGTCCTGCTCGGTATCTTCATCTTCCTGCACAAGGTTGGCCACGACTTCTTCGCCTCGGCGCTCGCCGGCAACTACAACCAGGGCGGCGGCACGGTCGGCACCGCCGGCTATGCGTACTTCTCGGCGCTCGTGGCCTCGAACGGCGCAGCCGTGATCCTCCTGGCGCTGCTGTTCCTCGGCTGGTGGCTGCCGCTCCTCAACGTGAACCTGGCGATGACACAGCGCGCGGTCTTCACGTGGTCGTTCGACGGGCTGCTGCCGCGGCGGTTCGGCGAGGTGAACGACCGGTTCCACACGCCGCTCGTCGCGATCGCGATGAGCATCGTCACCGGCGGTGCATGCGCTGCATGGGTCGCGTGGGGCGGTGCGAACTTCTTCAAGATCTTCGCGATCATGCAGTTCTTCGCGTACATCCCGATCGCGGTGATGGGGGTCTCGGCGATCCTGATGAAGTGGCGCCGGCGCGACCTCTATGAAGGCTCGCCGGCTCAGTGGCGGATCGCGGGGATCGAGGTGCTACCCATCGCGGGCGTGTTCGCGCTCGCCTGGTCGGCGTTCGCGATCTTCCTCGTCTTCTACTTCCACACGAATCTCGGGCTCGTCGGCGGCTACTACACGGCCACCTACATCGCGCCGTTCGCGGTCTGGGCGTTCGCGTTCGCCTGGTGGTACGTCGCGCGTGTCGTGCGCCGCAGCCAGGGTGTCGACCTCGATCTGGCGTACAAGACGATCCCTCCGGACTGATCGGGTTGCTCACACGGAAGGGGAAAGGCCGCGCGCCCGCTGGGGGCGCGCGGCTCTTCTTCGTCACCGACATTCACGGCTCAGACCGCTGCTTCCGCAAGTTCCTCAACGCGGCGGCGTTCTACGACGCGCAGTACCTCGTGCTCGGCGGCGACATCACCGGCAAGTCGCTCGTTCCGATCGAACGCACGCCGGGCGGCTTTCGCGCGCGCTTCCGCGACCACGAGTACGTCGATCTCGACGAGAGCGAGCGCGCCGAGCTCGAGCAGCGGATCCGCGACGGCGGCTACTACCCGATCGTCGGCGAGCGCGAGGAGCTGCTCGCGCTCGAGGACGAGGACCGCCGCGACGAGGCGTTTCGGAGGGTGGTCGTCGACGGCATACGCCGCTGGATGGAGCTGGCGGACGAGCGCCTCGCCGGTACCGGCGTGCGGTGCTTCGTCACGCCCGGGAACGACGACTTCTTCGAGATCGACGAGCCACTGCGCGCCTCGAGCGCCGTCGAATTCGTCGAGGGTCGCTGCGTCAGCCTCGACGGCTACGAGATGATCACCACCGGCTACTCCAACCGCACGCCCTGGGACTCGCCGCGCGAGCTGGACGAGGACGAGCTGCGTGCGCGGATCGAGGCCATGTACGCCGACGTCTCCGACCCTGACCGGCTGATTGCCGTCCTGCATCCTCCGCCCTTCGGCACCGAGCTCGACCAGGCGCCCGCACTCGACGCGGAGCTCCGCATCCAGCACTCGGGCGGCCAGGCGACCATGGCGTCGGTGGGCTCGACCGCGGTGCGGGATTTCGTGCTCGAGCGCCGCCCTCTCCTCGGCCTGCACGGCCATGTCCACGAGTCGCGCGGTGCGATCCAGCTCGGCCGCACGCTCTGCCTGAACCCGGGCTCGGAGTACACCGAGGGAGTGCTGGCCGGCGCCCTCGTGACGCTCGCGGACGGTGAGATCGCCAGCCACCAGTTCGTGAGCGGCTGACAGCCGATCCCGAGAGACAAGCGCTTCGACTGCACGATCGGCAGGAGAAAGGAGTTCGTGACTCAGTGGCTGACAGGCCGGAAACACAAATGAACGTGGAGCAATCGCCGACGGTTCCAGCAGAGCGCGTCTGGGAAGCAGCATGGGGATACAGCCGTGCCGTGCGCATCGGGTCGCGCGTAGAGGTGAGCGGCACGTCTGCCATGACCCCGGAAGGCGTCGTCTTCGGAGCCGGAGATGCCTATGAGCAGGCGCGTTACATCCTGAGCGTCATCGGCGAGGCGCTGGCGCGTGTGGGAGCCTCGCTCGACGACGTCGTGCGCACGAGAGTCTTTCTCGTCAACATCGACGACTGGCAGGAGGTCGGGCGCGCGCACGCGGAGACGTTCGGTGCCGTCAAGCCTGCAAGCTCGTGTATCGGCGGGATCACGTTGATGGCGCCTGAGCTCCTTGTCGAGATCGAGGCGACCGCGGTCCTGAAGAGCTGATCGCCGTAGCTCGTCGGCTCGATGCCGCCCGGCGGCCCGGCAGCAGCCTGACGAGCTCCTAGGTATTCCAGAGCCGCAGTTCGTTCGTCCTCGCCCCAGTTCGGATCGGCGGCTGCAGTGGCTCTTCGATCCAGATTCTTTCCAGAACGGGCCGGCCGCGAGCTTCGGCCGGAGCCTCGTCCAACGCGAAACCCACCGTTTCCAGCGGGTTCCTGTGATGGGCCGAACCGAGTATTGCGCGAACCGCCCGCGCCGGGAGTTCAAGGGCGCCGTGTTGACGCTTTGAATCGGACGGTTCTTCCGTATCGCGCGGGCGGGGTGATCATTGGCTACTGCGCTCAATTCCGGTCTAGGTGTCGTCTCGAGGCCGGCCCTCCTCGGAGTCGAAGTACTCGTCCATCTCTCTTTGTGCAGCGTCGGGGAGTACCCTCCAGGATCGCGCAGGAAACGTCCGCGAACACCGGTGAGGAATCGGCGCTCGTCTTGCGTCGCGTAGGCGTATTGGCTGTCGACTGTCTCGGTCTCCCGATTCCTCCAGCGCCTGATGAGTTTGCGCAGCATCAGTCGATCCTAAGTCTGGGCGCGCTGCGAGACGTTACCGAGCCGAACAGTAGTGAGGGTAGCGGCCTGAAATCAGCGTGATTGACCAGACGACTCGTTGATAGACGGTAATCGCGAGCGTGTTGTCGCCGCTGACAGCGATGTAGTTCTTGGCTGGCGCGGCCGTGTTCCCTGCACATGTCGTGCCCCCTACGTCGGTGATCGTGTATACGCGTGAGATTTCGCGGCCAGGGGTGCCGAGCCTGATCCCGCGTAGGGTGACTGCGTCTGCGCTCTCGGGCGCGTCTGCTGGATTCGTGGCCGCGTCCAGTTCGATTTCATAGACGGGCCCGTGCCCGTTTGGAGAGCACGGAACCGTTGGCGGGGTTGTACAACCACTTACGAGCTGGAGCGACACGCCGCCGCACGTGTTGCCCCGAGGACGACTGCAGTAGCTCGCGTCGGTACCTGGCGTCATTGCCCCCCAGTAGTACGCAGCGGAGAGCACCTTCTTCGCGGCGGACAGTGGCATACCCAGTCTCAGCGCGCCCACACGACCGTCACGTTCGTCGATTATTAGTGCGCCGGTCCTCGTCCGGGCACCCTGGATCTGATCGAGAAGCCCAGCCGGGCCGGCGTGCTTATTCGCACCAGGACCGCAGGCGGTGACAACCGCGGCAAGCGCGACGACGGTTAGTGCTATTGCAGACACTCTCCGCGTTGAGATGCCTCGGAGCCGCATATGTTGACGCACAGGCTGTCTCGTCACCGTGGAAAGCTGTCCTGTGATGGCAGGTCCGAGTCGTCCATTTTCTCGCCGCCGGAATCTGGCGGACTGTTCAGGGGGAGCGACCGGGCCATCTCCCAAGCGGCGATCTGCGAGAGAGGAAAGCCAGGCTCATCAACATCTCTGGCCGGGGTTTCCTGTTTGAGCTCACCTTCCTTCGGCCTCACCGTCGCCGTATTGCGAACGACCTTCACGAAGATGACGGCGGTTTCGACCACGGATGTTCGATCCGGCAGGTGCAGAGTTGCACTCGCTGTTACGCGATAGGTGGGTGGGAAGGTTCCGGGTGTGACGTTGACGATGTCGACGCGCGCTCCGGAAGGCTCGATGAATGCCGGGTGACCATTCTTGGTGTGAACCGACGCCGTAAGGCCCTTCGTATTGAACGGCATTCCCTTTCCATTGCTTCGAAGGTGCCAAATGTCGGCCCAGACACCCCGCTGTTGTGGGATCCCTGAGGAGAGCATCGCGTAGAGCGTTGGATCGTGCACCTGGGCGCCACGACTTGTGGTGAAGGTCAGAACATCGCCGCCAGGAGTCCAATGCCGACTCGGTGGGCGGCCAGACGCGAGGATCGGCTTACTCACCAGTAGTGACGGCGATGGTGAGCTTAGCTCCACATGGCCCGTCGAGATCGCGCAGAAGTCATGGGCGCAGACAACACACCTTGGGACTGGTGTTGAGATGACTCGATGGAACGCTGGACTATGGGCTGGAGTGGGTTGGGTAGCCGCAAGGTGCGTGGACGCCGCCTGGCTCAACTGCTTCAGCTCGTGAACCGGCGGCAGACCCGGGCCAGCCACGTGCGGGAAGCTTTCTGCCGGACGACCTTCCGTTGTGCTGGCGAACAAGGTTCGCGTCGAGCCTCCGGTAGGCGACGGAAGTGGCGGGACGGCGGCTGCAGTGACGGGGTAGAAGAGGTAGTAGCCCTTGCCGGGGGCAAACCCCAATCTCTGTCCCGGTTTCGCCGCGGCTTCCGCAGCCCTCCGGTAGGTGTAGTAGCGGGTGCCGTAGCCGTGGCTTGAGGCTGCGTCTGAGATCGCTTGTACGGGTGCGGTGTGGAGCGGCCGTGCCGTCGGTTCGAGCGAGCGGCCGTGGGGAGTGTTTTGCTCGAGGGCGCGGACCGTTGTGGAGATGGCCTTGGCGGCGCGGTGGGCGAGTTCGCCGAGTACGGCGTTGGCGGTGGCACGGGACGGTTGGATTTCGACGCTCGCCGGTCCTCCGAGGCGCGGTGGAACGACGGTCGGCGGCGGGGCCGCGTCCTCTGGCGGAACGCGCTGTCCGCCCGTGAGCGCGCGGGGCTGCACCGGGTGTTGCGTCGGCTCGAGCGCGCCGGGGCTGCTCGTCGTCCGCGCGGCCGGCGCCGGCGGGGCGGGCGCCTTTGGAACTGCCGGCGGCGGCTTGGGCGCCTCCGGCGTCAGCGGTTTCGGCGCGGTCGGAGCGGCGGACGGAATGCCGCGGCGGAGGATCAGGTCATCGAGGTAGCTACTCACTCAGGTCTTGATGATGAAGTTGACGACCAGGTAGGGGACGGTGTCGACCGGTTCGGCGCCGGTCTGCGGGCCGACCGTGAAGACAGGCTGCTGCGTGACGCTGATGCCGGTGGTGTTGGACGGTGCGCCCGGGTAGTTCCATGTCACGCTTCCGGCCCCCGACCCGAACGTGAGTGCGAGCGGGCCGCCCGACGTCGTGTAATTGCCCGTGTTGTACTGATTGACTGCCGCGGTCGTGCCAGAATGCGCGTGACCGGGGTCGTTGATGGTGACGTTGCCGGTACGCGTGATCGTGTGGTCGTGCTTGGGCCGGCGTGAGGCGTAGGCGGTGGAGTCGCCGAGGCCGAGCGTCGCGACGTCCGCGTGCCCGCCGGAGGCGTAGCCGACCGGCAGGCGGCCGCGCAGGTCGGGCAGGTTGAAGGTCGTCGAGCCGTCCCCGGCCCCGTACGTGGTGCCGATCACGCCGAAGAGCACCGAATAGACCGAACGCGAGACCGCGGAGCCGTCGCAGATCAGCCAGCCGGAGGGGGCGGCGGAGCCGGCGAACGCGTTGACCGTCCCGGACGGGAGCACAGCGCTCGCGCCCGAGGCGGTGGGGAGATCGAGCCAGCCGGTATTCAGGGTGACGCCGGTCGTCTTCAGGTAGAGGACGCCGCCGTTGCTCTGGACGCCGTCGCGGCGCAGGTAGGCGGTGCCCTGCGGCGCGTACACCAGCCCTTCCGGTGCACCGTCGCCGTGCAGCAGCGTCGGCGTGCCGGTCGGGCGCGGGAACGGCTGCGCCGCCCCCGAGACGGAGATCTTGTTGCTGGCAACGAGGTTGTTGATCGCGTCGGCGACCGTGTCGTCGGTCAGGTAGAGCGAGGTGGCGGAGGTGTCGTCGACCGTGATCTGCTGGCCGTTGCCCGCCGGCAGATGCAGCGGCCCGAACCAGTAGTCGGTGTAGGTCAGGTTGGTGACGAGCATCCCGTCACGCCTTCGTCACGCGCAGAAATGCCGGCACCAGGTTGCCCGAGCCGCCGGCGCCGGCCTTGATCGTGTAGTTCGGGGTCGTCGCCGCCGAGAACACCTTCACCGCATAGGTGTGCGACCCGAGCGCCGGCGTGTCGAAGCAGCAGACGGTCACCCCTCCGCCGTTGACGAACGTCGAGCCGGTCTCGAGGATCACGGCCTGGCCGACCACCGTCGTGTCCCGCAGGAAGACGACGCTCAGCTTGTTGGTGCCGCTGCCGGCGACGTTCACGACCTCGGGACAGAAGAACTCGATCTTCACCTTCGATCCGTCGAAGTTGACCGCGTTGCCGGTGATCACCGCCGTCGCCCCCGCCTCCGTCGTCGCGGTGATCCCGGTCACGTCCGCGGTCGCCTGCTGGAAGTCGAGCTCCGCGGCGCCGGTCCGCACCCAGCCCGTGTCCAGCGTCACCGCCGACGTCTTCACGTACAGCCCCGCCTGATCGCGGCGCATGTAGAACGATCCCTGCGGCGCAAACACGCGCCCCTCCGGCGACCCGTCCCCGTGCAGCAAGGTAGGCACGCCGGTCGGGCGCGGAAACGGCTGCGCCGCCGACGTGACCGTGATCTTGTTGCTCGCGACGAGGTTGTTGATCGCGTCCGCGACCGCGTCGTCCAACAGATACAGCGACGTCGCCGACGTGTCGTCGACCGTCAGCTGCTGATTGACCCCACCAAGCAGATGCAACGGCCCGAACCAGTAGTCCTGGTTCGTCTGATTCGTAACGAGCATACGCCCTCCCCCTTCGACTCGAAAGACAACAGAACCCCCGGAGTCTCGACTATTGACCCAAGACCTCAGTCGTGTCAACAGCTGACATCGATGTCCACGCCTGGTCTCCTCTGTTCAAACGCCGCGGCGCTTGACCAGCTGCAGACGCGGGGCAACGGTGAGGGCATCGGCTTCGGCACGACTCCCTCGGGGGTGTGACTTTCGGGGTCGACGATGAGCCTCTCTCGTAGGAAGACTCGATAGAACCCGCCGGGCGTATCCGCCCGGCCCGGTGCGGCGTTGATCGTTCGGCTCCTCTGCCGGCGCGTCGACAAACCGATGCGAGACGACGACGCGCCCCGCGGCGACCCCAACGTGGTGTCGCTTCGAGCAACGACAATCGATGACGGTGAGATCAGGCTTGGCCCGGTCAGGGTCGAGCCGCTCACTGCTCCTCAGGAAGCACAGGCGGTCGAACTGTTGGCGGCGTTGTTCGCCGCTGCGGCTCGCCGACAGGACCTGGCGAGACGGCAAAGGAGGGCGGCGTGACCGCGCCCGCGTTCTTTGCCAGTCGGTCCGCTCCTGACTGGCAAGCCGAGCAGCGCTCATTCGCGCGCAACGACGCCGAGTACGGCGTCCGGGAGCGCACCCGACTGTACATGGAGGCCCCATCCTGATCGACATCTACTCGCGCGGTGGCCGCGGTCGCGTGCGCCGGCAGAGCCGGCACGACGCGCTCGCGTCCCTGACCGACACCGATCGGCGCCTGCTCACGCTGCTCAGTGAGCAGCGCGTGCTGACGCAAACCCAGCTCGAACGCCTGCTCGACGGCGTTCCTGCACGGACGCTTCGCTACCGCAGCGAACGCCTGACCAAGCTCGGTGCTGTCGGTCGTAGCCGTCCGTACCGGGAGAAGGGATCCGCTCCGTTCCACTATTGGCCGACGCGTGCCTCGGACGCGTTCGTGCGTGGTGAGCCCACTCCCCGGGGCGGGGAGCGGGCAGAGCCGAACC
>CAZJSY010000083.1:12421-14559 GCA_964548555.1 uncultured Burkholderiales bacterium | reverse complement strand
GATGTCCGACGACCTGCGGGAGGCCGGTGCGGCCTCCGCGAACCCCGATGCCGCGCGGGACGACGCGGCCGCGAGTACCACGGGCGCGCCGGTCGGGAGGAACGGCCCGGTCGCTGAGCGTGGCGCCGGCGGCGCTGCCGAACCGAGCGCCTCCGCCTCGGCAGAGTCGGTCGAAGGCGACGGCGCGGCCGAGGTCAACGGCGCGGGCGGCGAAGCGTCGGCAGGCCCCACGGGCGAAGGTGGCGCTCCCGCGCGGCGACGCCGTCGCCGCGGCTCACGAGGCGGCCGCAACCGGAGGAAGCCCGCGCAGACCGGCCCGGGCGACGACTACCACGACACCCGGGTCGACCGGGGCCTGACCACCGAGGATCTCGCGGCCGACGCGATGGAGGACGCGGGACTGCGAACGCCGCCGGCCGGTGAGGTCGCGCACGCATCCGAGGAGTCACACGCGCACCACGCCGTCGACGCGTCCCAGGCCCGACCCAAGATCGGCGACAGCCGTCCCGCGCCCGCGTCGCCTCCGGCCGACGCCGGGGGTTCCACGGGCAACGGTGACGCGCCGACGAGCGCGCCGCGCCGGCGCCGCCGTGGCGGGCGCGGCAGGGGCAAGGGCAGCGCCCGCGAGACGGCGAAGGAGACGACGACACCGGGTAAGGGCCGAACCGGCCGACGCGAGTCGACAGCGCGTCCCACGGCCAAACCCGTCGTCGCGGATCTCGGCATCGAAGAGGAGGGCGTCGATCTCGAGCAGCTCGACGAGCAGACGCTCGAGCGTCGTCGCGGACGCACCCGCAAGGGGCGCCCGACGGGTCGGTACATGATGTGCGTCCACGTGACGTCGGGGCGCGCAACGCAGCTTGCCGTGCTCGAAGGCCGGCACCTCGTCGAGCACTACGTGAGCCGGCCCGAAGACGACGACACGTCGATCGACGGAAACATCTACCTCGGCCGCGTGCAGAACGTGCTCCCCGGCATGGAGGCCGCCTTCGTCGACATCGGTACGCCCAAGAACGGCGTGATCTACCGCAGCGACGTCGCGTACGACGAGGCCGAGGTGGAGGAGAAGCAACCTCGAATCGAGCGCCTCTTGAAGAACGGCCAGTCGGTCATGGTGCAGGTCACCAAGAACCCGATCGGAGCCAAGGGCGCGCGGCTCACGCAGGAGGTGAGCCTCGCCGGCCGCTTCGTCGTGATGGTGCCCGGTCATCCCGACACCTACGGCATCTCCAAGCGTCTGCCCGACGACGAGCGCAAGCGGCTCCGCCGGATTCTCGAAGGGCTCAGGCCGGCCGACGCGGGTCTGATCGTTCGCACGGCGGCCGAGGGAGCGAGCGCCGACGAGCTCGAGCGCGACCTCCGGCGCCTGAAGGCGCAGTGGGAGCAGATCTCTTCTGTCGCCGAGCGCTCGAGGCCCCCGGTGTTGCTCTACAAGGAGCCGCCGATGGCGGTGCGTGTCATCCGCGAGGAGTTCACCAAGGAGTACCGCGCGGTGGTTATCGACGATCGCGCGCTTTACGAGGACGTGAAGTCGTACGTCGACGCGATCGCGCCGGAGCTGTCCGAGCGGATCGAGTTCTACGACGAAGCGGCCGAGCAGCTCCCGCTGTTCGAGCGCTACCACGTCCACGAGCAGCTCGTGAAGGCGCTCGACCGCAAGGTGTGGCTGCCGTCGGGCGGGTCGCTCGTCATCGAGCGCACCGAGGCGCTCACGGTCATCGACGTCAACACCGGCAAGAACGTCGGCAAGTCCAACCTCGAGGAAACGGTGTTCCGCAACAACCTCGAGGCGGCGGAGGAGGTCGCCCGGCAGCTGCGACTGCGTGACATCGGCGGCATCATCGTCATCGACTTCATCGACATGGAGATCAAGCAGAACCGGGAGGATGTCCTGCGCGCGTTCAAGGACGCCCTCGCGCGTGACAAGACGCGGACCCAGGTCTTCGACATCTCCGAACTCGGTCTCGTGGAGATGACCCGCAAGCGGATCTCCGAGGGTCTCGTCGAGGCGTTCAGCGAGACCTGCGAGGTCTGCCACGGGCGAGGCTTCGTCGTCGACGAGTCGCTCCTCGCCTAGAACTGATCACATGGCTCCCTCGCTGCGCCCTCCCGGGCGTCCGCCCAGGGCTTCGCTCGTC
>CAZJSY010000083.1:0-12321 GCA_964548555.1 uncultured Burkholderiales bacterium | reverse complement strand
TGGCTCCCTCGCTGCGCCCTCCCGGGCGTCCGCCCAGGGCTTCGCTCGTCCGCACGGTCACATGGCTCCCTCGCTGCGCCCTCCCGGGCGTCCGCCCAGGGCTTCGCTCGTCCGCACATTGGTTCGGCGGTGCGGGGCTGGACCTGTGGGTTCCGAAGCGGCGGGCCAGCTACACTGACCAGGTTCTGGACATCGTTCGAG
Organism: uncultured Burkholderiales bacterium; assembly: GCA_964548555.1. Classification (GTDB taxonomy): domain Bacteria; phylum Actinomycetota; class Acidimicrobiia; order IMCC26256; family JAMXLJ01; genus JAMXLJ01. Next base: position 12,120 of record CAZJSY010000083.1, on the reverse strand, counting down.
GGGCTTCACGCGCCATGTACGCAGTGGTCAAGGCCGGTGGCAAGCAGTACCGGGTCGAGGAGGGTCAGCGGCTCGACGTCGAGCTTCTCGGCGCCGACGGTGAGGTCGAGCTGCAGCCGGTCCTCTACGTCGATGGCGACAACGTGCTCGCCACGCCGGGCGAGCTAGGTGGCGTGACCGTTCGGGCCCGGGTGGTCGGCGAGGCCAAGGGACCGAAGATCGACGGCTTCACGTACAAGCCGAAGGCGAACCAGCGGCGTCGGTGGGGCCACCGGCAGCGCTACTCGACGATCGAGATCACCGGCATCACCAAGCAATAGCGAGAGACGAGGTCTGAGCTGTGTCGAAGAAGAAGGGTGCATCGTCCTCACGGAACGGTCGTGACTCCGCGGCTCAGCGGCTCGGCGTGAAGGTCTACAGCGGCACCTCGGTGCGCGCGGGCACGATCATCGTGCGCCAGCGAGGCACCCGGTTCCACCCCGGCGAGAACGTCGGTCGCGGAGGCGACGACACGCTGTTCGCCACCGCCGACGGCACCGTCCGCTTCGGTGAGCGACGCGGCCGCAAGCTCGTCGACGTCGACCCGAGCTGAGCACGGAACTCCCGTTTCTCGACGGCCTCCCGCTTTGACCGGAGGCCGTGTCGGGCCGGTTCCGTATCCTGGATCCGATGGCCAACGGGAACTTCGTCGACGAGGCCCAACTCAACGTGCGTGCCGGCAACGGTGGCGCGGGCGCGGTCTCGTTCCGGCGTGAGGCGCATGTACCTCTGGGCGGACCCGACGGTGGCGACGGTGGCGCGGGTGGCGACGTGTGGCTCGAGGCCGACCGGAACGTCGCGTCCCTCCTCGCGTTCCGCGATCATCCCCACCGAAAGGCCGGCTCGGGCCGTCACGGCGAAGGCGGAAAGCGCCACGGGTCCGCGGGCGCCGAGCTCGTCGTGTCGGTTCCCGAGGGGACCGTCGTCCGTGATCGCGAGGGGGAGGTGCTCGCCGATCTCGTGCGTCACGGTGACCGCTGGCTGGCCGCTCGAGGCGGCCGTGGCGGCCGAGGCAACGCCCGCTTCCTGTCGAACCGCCGGCGCGCGCCGAGCTTCGCCGAGCAGGGCGAGTACGGCGAGGAGCGGTGGTTGCAGCTCGAGCTGCGCCTCATGGCGGATGCCGCGCTCGTCGGCTTCCCCAATGCCGGCAAGTCGACGCTGATCTCGTCGGTCAGCGCGGCGAAGCCCAAGATCGCGGACTACCCGTTCACGACGCTCGAGCCGCATCTCGGTGTGGTGCGGTTCCGCGACCACGAGTTCGTACTCGCCGACATTCCGGGACTCATCGAGGGCGCAGCCGTTGGGCGGGGGCTGGGCCATCGGTTCCTCCGGCACGTCGAACGCGCGCGTGTGCTCGTGATCCTGCTCGACCTCGCCAACGTCGAAGGGCGGTCGCCGCAGGAGCAGGAGCAGGTGTTGTTGGAGGAGCTCGGCCGGTACCGTCCCGAGCTGCTCGACCGACCCCGCCTCGTCGTGGCGACCAAAGCCGACGTGGGGACGCCTCCGGAAGATTTCCAAGGACCCGTCATCTCGGCCGTCACGCGCGCGGGGATCGATCGCTTCCTCGGCATGCTCGGGCAGATGGTCGACGAAGCACGAGCGGCGGAGCCGGAACCTGAGCCCTACGTCGTGCATCGTCCGGCCGAGGAAGGCTTCTCGGTGCAACGTGACGATGACGGTGCTTGGCGCGTCACGGGCCGCGCCGCGGAGCGGGTCGTCGCGATGGCCGACCTGACGAACCCGGACGCCGTCATGTACGTGCAGGACCGTTTCCGCCGGTTGGGTGTCGAGCGGGCACTCGCACGAGCGGGCGCACGAGAGGGCGACGTGGTCCGTGTCGCCGACCTCGAGCTCGAGTACGTCGAGTAACGGTGGGCGTTCTCGTCGTCAAGGTGGGGACCGCCTCCATCACGCGGCCGTCGGGTGAGCTCGACGACGGCGCGATCGACAAGCTCTGCACCGACCTGGCGGACGCGCGTGGCGCGGGACATCAACCGGTGCTGGTGTGTTCGGGGGCGATCGCCGCCGGTCTGCCGGTGCTCGGCCTGACCCGTCGTCCCACGGACGTCGGCACGCTGCAGGCGATCGCCGCGGTGGGCCAGCCGCACCTCATGCAGCAGCTGTCGGCCCGACTCACACCCCTCGGCATCGTGCCGGGCCAGGTGTTGCTGACGCCCTACGACTTCGTGCACCGTTCGCAGTACCTGCACGCGCGGGCAACGCTGCGACGCCTCCTCGCGCTCGGCGTCCTGCCCGTCGTCAACGAGAACGACGCTGTCGCCGACGACGAGATCCGCTACGGCGACAACGACCGCATCGCGGCCTTGCTGGCGAACATGCTGCGAGCCGACACGCTCGTGTTGCTCACCGACACGGCGGGATTGTTCACCGCCGACCCGCGGCTCGACTCGGAGGCGTCGCTGATCGAGGAGATCGTCGAAGTCGATCACGCCTTGGAGAGCGTGGCGGGCGGGTCCGGTACCGATCGCGGAAGCGGTGGCATGGCGAGCAAGCTCGCGGCGGCGAAGATTGCCTCGTGGTCGGGCGTGCGCGCGGTCATCGCTGGCGCCGACGAGCCGAACGTCGTGGTGCGCGCGCTCGACGGCCGACCGGTCGGCACGGTGGTACATCCCCGAGCGACGCGACTGTCCAGCCGCAAGCTGTGGATCGCGTTCGCCCGGGGTGCGGCCGGACGGGTGGAGGTCGACGAGGGCGCGCGCCGCGCGCTCGTAGAGTCCGGGCGGTCGCTGCTCGCCGCCGGCGTACGCAACGTCGAGGGCCGGTTCACGGCGGACGAGGCGGTGGAGGTCGTCGGACCGGATGGCCGTCCGTTTGCGAAGGGGCTCGTTCGCTACGACGCTCCGACCCTTCGTGGCGTCGCCGGATTGCGCAGCACGCAGCTCCCCGACGGTTCGCCGCCGGAAGTCATCCATCGCGACGACCTCGTCGTGCTCCCGTGAGCGCGGATGCGCTCCGGGTGAGATTTGACGTTCCCACGCCTGCCCTTGCCACACGCGTGTGACTTCGGCCACACTGCCCCTGCTCTCGTTCGTGTCGCAGCCGGCGCTCACGGGGGGAGGGCCCAGCTCGATGCCGGGCCCCAGCAGCTGGCGCGAGACGAGGGGAAAGTGCTGAGGCGGGCGATCCGCCCGCCTCAGCCGTCCCCGTCCGACTCGGAACTCGTCTCGAGGCGCGTTCGCTTTCCCCAAAACTTGACTGACTGGTCAAGCAGTAGACTTCCTGCATGACTGCGGTTTCCGAGCTCGGCCGGCGCGCGGCTGCCGCCGCGGCGGCGCTCGCGAACGCGTCCACGGCGGCGAAGGACGCAGCGCTGCACCATGCGGCCGACCTGCTCGAGCAGCGCGTGGGCGAGGTGCTCGCGGCCAACGAGACCGACATCGAAGCGGCCGCCGCGGCCGGCATGGAGCAAGGTCCGCTCGACCGTCTGCGCCTCACCGCAGCCCGCGTCTCGGACATGGCGGAAGGTCTGCGCAAGGTCGCCGCGCTGCCCGACCCCGTGGGCGAGCTCATCGAAGGATGGCGCCGCCCGAACGGCCTCGAGATCCAGAAGGTTCGCGTGCCCCTCGGGGTCGTGGCGATCATCTACGAGAACCGACCCAACGTCACGAGCGACGCGGCGGGTATCTGTCTCAAGTCGGGGAACGCGGCGTTGCTGCGCGGTTCGGGAAGCGCGTTGCAGTCGAACCTCGCGGTCGCGGCGATCCTGCGCGACGGCATCGCGAAGGCCGGCCTTGCGCAGGACGCGGTGGTCCTCGTCGACGACGTCGCACACGAGACCGCGGTCGAGGTGATGCGTCTCACCGACTTCGTCGACTGCCTCATCCCGAGGGGCGGCCCGTCATTGATCCGCAGCATCCGCGAGAACGCGACCGTGCCGGTGATCATCGACGGCGACGGCAACTGCCACGTCTATGTCGACGCGCACGCCGACCTCGACGAGGCGCTCGAGATCGTGGTGAACGCGAAGTGCAACCGACCCAGCGTGTGCAACGCGGCCGAGTCGCTCGTGGTGCACGAGGCTGTCGCCGACGACTTCCTCCCTCGGGCCTGCGGGGCGCTCGTCGGCGCCGGTGTCACCCTGAAGGGCGACGACGGCGCGCGGGCGCGCTGGCCGCAGATGCAGCTCGCGTCCGACGACGACTTCGGTCGTGAGTTCCTCACGCTCGAGATGACGGTGGCCGTCGTCCCGACGCTCGACGCCGCGATCGCGCACGTCAACCGGTACGGAAGCGGGCACACCGAGGCGATCCTCACGCGTGACCTCGACGCGGCGCGCCGGTTCGCGCGCGAGGTCGACGCCGCGGTGGTGATCGTCAACGCGTCCACGCGCTTCACCGACGGTGAGCGGTTCGGGTTCGGTGCCGAGATCGGCATCAGCACGCAGAAGCTGCACGCACGCGGTCCCATGGGGCTGCGGGAGCTCACGACCTACAAGTACATGATCTGGGGAGACGGGCAGGTGGTCTCGTAATGGCCCATCGCTTCGAGTCGGTCGACGAGGTCATCGACCGGCTCCGTACGGTCGACTACCTCGCCGACGCGAACATCGCGGGTGTCGTCTACCTCGCCGACCGGCTGGAGAAGCCCGTCCTCGTCGAGGGCCCTGCGGGTGTGGGAAAGACCGAGCTCGCCAAGGCCATCGCTTCGAGCACCGGTGCGCGCTTGATCCGTCTCCAGTGCTACGAGGGCCTCGACGAGTCGAAGGCGCTCTACGAGTGGAACTACAAGAAGCAGCTCCTACGGATCCAGGCCGACCGCGAGCACGAGACGAGCTGGGAGCAGGTCGAGGCCGACATCTTCTCGGAGCCGTTCCTGCTCACCCGGCCGTTGCTCGAAGCGATCCGCGCCGAGGAGCCCGTCGTGCTGCTGATCGACGAGGTCGACCGGGTGGAGATCGAGACCGAGGCGTTGCTCCTCGAGGTCCTGTCCGACTTCCAGGTGTCGATCCCCGAGCTCGGGACGATCACCGGTACGCAGCGGCCCATCGTGCTCCTGACCTCCAACAACACCCGCGAGCTGTCGGAGGCGCTGAAGCGCCGCTGCCTCTACCTTCACGTCGACTACCCCGATCTCGAGCGCGAGAAGGACATCGTGCGGGTCCGCGTCCCCGAGATCGAAGAGGAGCTCGCCGAGCAGATCGCGCGGGTGGTGCGTTCGATACGTCAGCTCGAGCTGAAGAAGGCGCCGTCGATCTCGGAGACGATCGACTGGGCCCGCACGCTGCTGTACCTCGGGAAGCAGTCGGTCGATCCACAGGTCGTCACCGAGACGCTCCACGTGCTCCTGAAGTACCAGTCCGATCTCGCGAAGGCCCGCAAGGAGCTCGAGTCCGAGAGCCGATCGGGCGTGGGCGCCGGTCGCACGTGACGCGGGAGCGCACGCGATCCACTGGGCGAAACTCGGCGACGCGATGACGCGCACCAACGGCGGCACGGTCCGTAGTGGCGTCGGCGACGGCTCGATGCTGGACGTGCTGCAAGGGTTCGTCCACGAGTTGCGCGCCGCGGGGCTGCCCGTCTCCATGACGGAGAACCTCGACGCGATGCGCGCGGTCGAGCATCTGGATCTCTCCGACCGCGACACGTTCCGGGCCGCGCTCGGGGCGACGCTGGTGAAGCACCACGCGCACTGGAAGGCGTTCGAGACCGTCTTCGACGTGTACTTCTCGTTCTACGGGCCCGGGATGGCGGGCGAGGACAGCGACCTCCTCTCGGAGTTGGGTGAGCTCGGCGAGCTGGGTGAGCAGATGCAGTCGCCGAGCGGCGACGGTGGCGCGATGGGTGAGCTGTCGCCCGAGGAGCTCGCCGAAATGCTGCTGGCGGCGCTCATGTCGATGGACCGTGACGAGCTGCGGCGGCTCGCAGCGATGGCGGTCACACGCTACGCGGGGATGGAGCCCGGTCGGCCGGTCGGTGGCACCTACTACGTGTACCGAACCTTGCGTCGTCTCGACTACGAGAACCTCGTCGGCAAGCTGATGGCGCGCGCGCAGACCGAAGACCAGCCTGGTGCCGAACCGCAGGGTGCCGACCTTGCCGACCGGCTGCAGCGCGAGGAATTCGAAACCCGGCTGCGCGAGCTGCGCGACCTCGTGGAGGCCGAGGTGCGCCGGCGGCTGGTGGGGGATCGCGGCGTCGAGGCCATGGCGCGCACACTGCGCAAGCCGCTACCCGAAGACGTCGACTTCATGCACGCCTCGCGCGAGGAGATGCAGGCGCTCCAGCGGGCGATCTACCCCCTCACACGCGCGCTCGCGGCACGTCTGGCGCAGCGGCGGAAGCGGCGGAACCGTGGCCATCTGGACTTCCGCGCGACGGTGCGCCACTCCCTCTCCTACGGCGGCGTACCGGCCGAGCCGAAGTTCCGCAATCCGCGTCCGTCGCGGCCCGAGATCATGGTGGTCGCCGACATCTCCGGTTCGGTGGCGAGCTTCGCCCGGTTCACGCTGCAGTTCGTGTACGCGATGGCGAGCCAGTTCTCGAAGGTCCGGTCATGGGTCTTCATCGACGGCATCGACGAGGTGACGCGGTTCTTCACCGACTCCGACGACGTCACGGAGGCCGTCCATCGCGTCAACACCGAAGCCGACGTGGTGTGGGTCGACGGCCATTCCGACTACGGGCACGCGTTCGAGGTGTTCCACCAGCGCCACTTGTTGGAGGTGACGCCGAAGACCTCGATCATCCTGCTTGGCGACGCGCGCAACAACTACCACGCGTCGCAGGCGTGGGTGCTCAAGGACCTTCGTGACCGCGCCCGTCATCTCTACTGGCTGAACCCCGAGCCCCGGAGCTATTGGGACAGCGGCGACTCGATCGTCTCGGAATACGGCAAGTTCTGCGACGGCGTCTACGAGTGTCGCAACCTGCGGCAGCTGCAGCGCTTCGTCTCCGACATCGTCGAGGGCTGATCAGCCGCTCTGCCGGGCGGTTCGAGGTGCGCGCCACATGGTCCAGATCGGTGGCGCTCCGGGCCGGATCTCGAGCGTGTGAGTGAGCCCGAAGCCCGACCGTCCGTACCACGCGATGTTGCGTTCCTTCGACGTCTCCAGGTAGGCAGACCGTTCTTCGGCGTCGAGGCGTTCGAGCACCGGGCTCAGCAACTGCGCGCCGATGCCGCGACCCTGGTACAGCGGGTCGACGCCCAAGACCGCGAGGTACCAGTGCGGGTCCTTCGGGTGGACGGCCTGGGTCTCGGTGATCAGCCGCGCTCCGAGCGCCAGAGTTTGCGGTGTGAGCATGGCGACGAGCGCCGCGGGCACTTGACGGGCGACCCGTGCCGACGACAGCGGGTATGCGCCCTCGGCCAGCCAGACCGCCGCGCCGACGACCCGTGAACCGCCGGCCGCCGCCCACACCTCGCCGTGTCGAAGGGCGTCGCGGATCGACGCGGCCATGAACGACTGCAGCGACCACCGTCGCCGGCGTGGAGTCGGGAACAGTGCCAGCGACAGCGGGTCGTCGTCGAAGCTGCGCGCGAGCATCGCGGCCGTCTCTCGCACCTTCGCCGGTTGGAGCAGCGCGACCGAGGCGAGCTTCACGCGGCCGCCGCGGTGTGGGTCATGCCCCCAGCAAACCCCAGACACGGTCCGCGATGCGAGCGACCGCGAGAAGCTGGGCCCGCTCGCGGCGACGGAAACGGCGGCGGGCTCGTTCGAGCAGCACCACTGCGCCGTGGTCGGGGAGGGGTGCCACGGCGAGGTCGTCGGGACCGGACTCGCCGGACGCGACCATCGGAGAGGCCGCGGTGCCGGTGGCGAGGGCCTCGAGGACGTCGGGATCCGGTGTGGACCCGGACGCCGCGAGCACCTTGCCCCCCAGCAGCACCGCACCCCAGTCCGCGAGGAACTCCTGGCAGCACTGGGCCGCGAGAAGTCCGGGGACGTCGTCAGGGCGGGTGGCTGCACAGAGACGCTCCACCGACTCCAGCGCGTCGAGACGCGGGTCGGGGAAACGTTGCACGTGCTCGACCTCCTCGACGGACGCGCCGTCGACCTCCTCGATCTCGCGCACGAGCAGCCGAACCAGGTCCTCAGTCGGTAGGTCGACGGCGAACTCGTCGATGGCGACGGTGCCGCTGCGCTCGAGCACGTCGACCGCGACGATGTCGCCCCGCATCGCGCCGATCCGCGACGCGACCTGCCCCAGGCCGCCGGGTCGGTCGGGCAGCCACACCCTGACGACGACGTGAACGGGCTTGTCATCGGTCATCGTGTGACGATACGGCCTGTTCCGAGGCGGGCGTGTTTCGTCACGATGACGGTCCTGAAGCCTTCGTAGAATCCCGGACCGTGGCCGAGAGGGTTGGGGTGCTCGGCGGCACGTTCGATCCCGTCCACGTCGGGCACATCGTCGTCGCGGCCGACACCCGTCACGCGCTGAACCTGGACCGGGTGCTGTTCGTCGTCGCCGGTGATCCGTGGCAGAAGCGGGGCAAGGTGGTGGCGTCGCCGGCCGACCGTGTCGCGCTGGTGCGGGCCGCGGTCGAGCCCGTCGACGGTCTCGAGGTCTCCACCGTCGAGGTGGACAGCGGGAAGCCGTCGGTCACCGCCGACACGCTGGAGGCGCTCGCCCGCCCCGATCGGGAGTTGTACCTCCTGCTCGGAGCGGACGCCGCCGCCAACATGAAGACCTGGCGGCGTCTCGAGGAGACGCGCGATCTGTGCCGCCTCGTCATCGTGACGCGTGCCGGCGAGCGGGCGGTGCCACCCGGACCCGACTGGACCGTGCACCACGTGACGATTCCGCGCCTCGACGTCTCGTCGAGCGACCTGCGGGACCGGCTCCGGGAGGGACGGCCGATCGACGGTCTCGCACCGCCGGCGGTGGTGCGCGAGATCCGTCGGCGCCGCCTCTACACTGCCGCCGATTGAGCGTGACCGATGAGCGCGTCGATCCGTCGACGCGGCGTTCCCGGGGTGCCGGGGCCCGCGGGCGGGGTCCGGGACCGACACGGCCGCCGGCCACCTCCTCGACCCGAGGGGAGATGGCGCGGCGGGAGCGCCGCCGGCAGCGGGCCATGCGGCGTCGGCGCTACGCCCTCGTGCCGGCGGTGCTCCTCGTCCTGGTGTTGTTGGCCGTGCTCGGGGCGTCGCTGCGCGCGCGGCATCACACGACGCAACCGCCGGCCCCGGTCCGCGCCGCCCCGGCGTCGCCGCCACCGTCGACGCTCCTGCTGGCACACCGCAGCCCCGCGAACCGCGTGGACCTCGCCGTGGTCGTCGGCGCGAGCGCCGGTGCGGATGGCGGTGCCGGTACGGCGGCCTCGATCGTCCTCGTGCCGACCCGCACCGCGACCGAGACACCGTCGTTCGGGCTGCAGCTGGTCGCAGACGTGCTCACGCTCGGCCCGCCGCAACTGCTGCACACCACGGTGGAGAACGCGCTCGGTGTCGGCATCGACGCCACCGCGGTGCTCGACACGCCGACCCTGCTCGCCCTCATGGACTCGGCGGGGCCCCTCGACGTGAATCTACGCGACGCCGTCGAGGTGCCGGGCACCCCGCAGGGCCGGGTCTTCCCGGGCGGTCCGCAGCAGATCACGCCCTCCGACGCCACGACGTTGCTGACCGCCACCGCCCCCACCGGTGAGCTCGACCATCTCGTGACCGTTCAGGCGATCTTCGAGGGGTGGATGCGGGCATTGCTCTCACCCCAGGTCGCCACGGCGTCCACGTCGCGGGTCCCGGAGCTCGCGACCCTCGTGTCGGCGGCACACGCGACGACGAAGTTCTCCACGTTGCCGGTCGACGCGGTCACGGCGGCCGAGGCAGGCGAGCGGTACCAGGTCAGACCCGACGCCGACCTCGCTCCCGCGATGCGCACGGCGTTCCCGGGACGGGTGTTGGGCATCGACGGCCGGCGGCCCCGGGTCGAGATTCTCAGCGGGACAGCCGCTGCCGGCCCCGTCCAGCAGGCGGCCGCCAAGGTGGCCCGTGCCGGTGGGCACGTGGTGAAGACGGGGAACGCCCCCACGTTCGGCCGTCCGGTGACCCAGGTCGTCTACTACCGCGACAGTGCGCGTGCCGCCGCCGCCAGCCTGCTCGCCGCGATCGGCGCAGGTCAGCTGTTCAAGGAGCCCGTCGACATCGGCGTCTTCGACGTCACGATCATTCCCGGCGCGGATTTCAGCCCCGCGCCGGGAACATAAGGGCAGAATGGGGAGAACCGCACCGTTGAGATACGACGGACGGGGTTCGCATCCGACAAGCGAGGAGCTCATCACGGACGCACGCCAACGTGCCGACATCGCCGCCACCGCCGCCGGCTCCAAGAAGGCCGACGACGTCGTGGTGCTCGACGTCGGCGACATCATCGCCATCACCGACGTGTTCGTCATCGTGAGCGGGACGAACCGCCGGCAGGTCCGGACGATCACCGAGGAGGTGGAGCGCCAGATCGCCGACCAGGCGGGCAGCAAACCGGCCAGCGTCGAAGGCCTCGACGACGCGTCGTGGGTGCTGCTCGACTACGGCGACCTCGTCGTGCACGTGTTCCTCGACGAGACGCGTTCCTACTACGACCTCGACCGGTTGTGGGCCGACGCTCCGAGACTCAGTTGGGAGTCCGGCCGCCAGGACGAAGCCGTGTCCTGACCCGGGTCAGCTCTCCGGGAGCTCCGCGGGTGACGGCGTGAGATCGGCGTGCCCGAGCCACGGTCGTACCGGTACGCCGCGCGCCTCCAGGCCCTGCTTGATCTCGGACACACTGAGATTCCGGGGAAGTCGGGGCGAGTAGAGGATCGAGCTGATGATCGCGGCGGAAGCTCCGCCCGTGGTGAGTCCCTCGGCGATGTGGTCGACCGTTCCGGCGCCACCGGACGCGATGACCGGCACGTTGACGGCTTCGGCAACCGCGCGCGTGATGTCGATGTCGTATCCCGCGTGGGTTCCGTCGCGGTCGATGCTGTTCACGCAGATCTCGCCCGCGCCGAGTGCTTCGCCACGCCGGACCCATTCGATCGCGTCGAGTCCCGTCGCGAGGCGCGCGCCGTCGATGAACACCTCGTATCCGCTCGGGATCGAATCACTCACGCCGACCTGCTTCACCTGTGTGCTGAGCACGATGCACTGACGCCCGAACGCCTCCGCTCCCTCGCGGATGATCTCCGGGTTGCGGACGGCCATCGAGTCGACGCTGATCTTTTCGGCGCCCGCCTTGAGCACTTCGTACATGTCGTCGATCGAGCGGATGCCGCCGCCGACGGTGAACGGTACGAAGACGTGCCGTGCGACGTCGCGGACCGTGTCGATGTCGATCTTGCGCTTCTCGGCGCTGGCGGTGATGTCGTAGAAGATGATCTCGTCGATCTGGTCGCGATACAGGCGCCGCGCAAGGTCCGACGCGGGCGCAACGTCGATGTTGTCCTGGAACTGCTGCGCCTTCGTGACGCGACCGTGGATGACGTCGAAGCACGCGACCACCCGCTTGGTCAGCACGGCTCACCCTCCCAACGGGTGAAGTTCGCGAGGATGCGCAGACCGAGCTGCCCGCTCTTCTCGGCGTGGAACTGCGTCGCCGCGATGTTGGCGCTGCCGACCATCGAGCAGAACTCCTCGCCGTACTCGGTCGTCCCGAGCACTGCTCTGTCGTCGGCCGGTACCGCGTAATACGAGTTGACGAAGTAGCAATGCACGGCGTCGGGCAGGCCGGTCCACAGCGGATGCTCACGCCGAGGTCGGACGGCGTTCCACCCGATCTGCGGGACGCGCTGCGACGACGGGAATCGACGCACGTCGCCGGGGAGCCAGCCGAGAGTCGTGACACCACCTTCGGCGCTGCGTTCGAAGAGCACCTGGAGCCCGATGCAGATGCCGAGGAACGGCACCCTGTCGACCGTGACGCGCTCGCGGAGGGCGTCGAGGAGATCGAGCTCGGCGAGCGAGCCCATGGTGGCGCCGGCCGAACCGACGCCGGGCAGGACGATCCGTTCCGAGGTCGCGACCTCTTCGGGACTCGACACGAGCCGGGCCGGCAGCTCCAGATGCTCGAGCGCGTACATCACGCTCGGCGCATTGCCGGCCCGATAGTCGATCACGTCGATCATGGCCCGACGAGGCTA
>CAZJSY010000082.1:0-14846 GCA_964548555.1 uncultured Burkholderiales bacterium | reverse complement strand
AACGCCCACGCCTACGCCGACCCAGAGCATTGGTCGACGCCTCGACGCACCGGGTGCTCGCGGGGGTGGTGACGGCGGTGGAGGCGGCGGTGGAGCTGCCGGCGGCCCGGTAGGTGGGGACAGGGGGGGCGGGCCCGCACGCGCAGACGATGGTCTCGGGGCCGGCGCGACCGCGCCGCCGGGGGGTGGAGCGACCCAAGTATCGGCCCCGGAGTCAGGTGTTTGGCCGATCGCCGGAGCGACCGGCGGACCGGAAGGTTGGTCCGATTCGGCGATGGGCACCAGCAGACGCCCGTCCACCCACGCCGACCAGCCGTTGGAGCAGACGATGCGCGCCCACTCGCCGCTCGTCTCGGCGACCTGCACCTCGAGCGAGGGCGCCAGCGGTGGGCCTGGCGCGGTGTTGCCGTCGGGGGCTGGCCATGTGCCTTGGCCCAAAGTCCCGACGCGGTGAGTCGGAGCGAACGCCTCGTTCCGTTCGTTCGACGTCAACGCCCGCCTCCCGCTCCACCATGCAGGACCCACCTGTTTATATACAGCGGCGAGGTATTGAACGACAGAGCCGGCGCTGCGGGCGGCTTCGGCACGATCCTCGGTCATCGCGGCCGCCATCGCCCGGGCCAAGGTCGGCCACGCGTGCTGAAGACGTCGGCGGACGCGCACGGACAACCGGCTCGTCGACGCCAGCGACACCGTGTTGCAAACGCGCTGGTCGCACGGTGAATACGCGGAACGGCGGCGCGTTCGACGAAGGTAGCCACGAGCGAGCCGACGCGTCCGCTGCCTTCACACTCGACCGGTACGGGCACCTGCTTCCGACGCTCGGTTCCGACGCCGCGGCCGCCGTCGCACGCCTGGTCGATGCGCCCGCGACCAGGGCGTGACCATTTCGTGACCAGCAGGCCAGGTCCTCGCTGGACGCGCTGCAGCTGACCTGCGGTTTCGCTGCTCCGGGGGAGAGACTCGAACTCTCAACCTAGCGGTTAACAGCCGCTTGCTCTGCCGATTGAGCTACCCCGGACGGACAGCCCGGACAGGCTAGCAGCGGGTCCACGAGCCTCCTCCGGTTCCCACGTGGGCCACGCGGCGGCCGGCGGGCCGAGGACCGCCGTGCACGGTGCCTCTCCGGTCGGGTATCACAGGCGTCATGAAATTTCGTCTCGGGGTCGCCATCGGTTTCGCGGTCGGTTACTACCTCGGCGCACGCGCAGGGCGGGAGCGCTACGAGCAGATCCGCCGAGGGATGGCGCAGGCCCGCGACAGCAGGCTGCTGCAGAAGACCCGCGCGGCCGCGGAGTTGTGTGTGGAGCGTCTTCGCCCCGAGCCGGACATCGACATCACCGCAATGGTGATGGAGGAGCTCGCAACGAGCTGACCGTCACCGGAACGCGGCGGCTACGGCTCCTCGAGGTAGTCACGCAGACGCTTGGACCGCGTCGGGTGACGCAACTTCGCGAGCGTCTTCGACTCGATCTGGCGGATGCGCTCACGGGTGACGCCGAATTCCTTGCCGACCTCTTCGAGGGTGCGCACCTGTCCGTCGTCGAGACCGAACCGCAACCGAACCACCGCGCGTTCCCGCTCGTTGAGCTCCTCGAGTGCCTCCTCGATCGCTTCGGTCAGCAACGCACGGGCCGCGGCGGTTGCGGGAGCGATGGCCGTGGGGTCTTCCACGAAATCACCGAGGAAGCTGTCGTCCTCCTCACCCACCGGTGTTTCGAGCGACACGGGTTCCTGACCGAGGCGCTGGATCTCGCGGACGCGATCGGGCGTCATCTCGACCTTGACCGCGACTTCCTCGACGGTCGGTTCGCGCCCCAACTCCTGGAGGAGTTGGCGCTGGACGCGCAGCACCTTGTTCATGGTCTCGACCATGTGGACGGGGATACGGATCGTGCGCGCCTGGTCGGCGATCGCGCGTGTGATCGCCTGACGGATCCACCACGTCGCGTAGGTCGAGAACTTGAAGCCCTTCGTATAGTCGAACTTCTCGACCGCGCGGATCAGACCCAGGTTGCCCTCCTGGATCAGGTCGAGGAGCACCATCCCTCGGCCCACGTAGCGCTTCGCGATCGAGACCACGAGCCGGAGGTTCGCCTCGATCAGCTGACGCTTCGCCAGCATGCCGTCGGCCGCGACCGCGTCGAGACCCGATCGCTCGCTGTCGGACAGTCCCGGTGTGTGCTCGAGCTGGTCAGCCCCGTGCAGACCGGCCTCGATGCGACGCGCGAGCGTGACCTCCTGCTCGGCCGTCAGCAGCGGCACCTTCCCGATCTCTTTCAGGTACATCCGCACCGGATCGAAGCTTCCGGTCTCGGCTCCGCGATGGAACCGCGGTGGCGTGATGGGAGCCGGAGCCTGCCGTTGCGACGCAGGGGCCGGTGGTGGTTCGCGCAGCGCGCGCTCCACCGCCGGCGGGTTCGGCGCGTGTGTGACCGAGCGGCCGTGATCGCGCGCGCTCGACGATGACGTCGACGATCCGGCCCGGCGTTGGTCTTCGCGTTCGAGCTCCTCGACGATCTCGTCGACGACATGGATGCCCAGTGCACTGAAGCGTCCGTAGATCGCGGCAAGCTCGGCTGTCTCGGGCTCGAGATCGGGCAACGCGGCGAAGATCTCACCGGTGGTGACGAAGCCGCGTTCGCGGACGCGCGCAACGAGTGCGCCGACGTCACCGCCTTCGACGTCGTGCTGCGTCGCGACCTCCACCACGTTGATCCGCTCGACGATCTCCACCTCGCCGGCAGGCTCCGCCTCGGCTGCATCGGTGCCAGGAGTGCCGGTCGGTACACCGCTGACGGCGGCGTCGGGCGGCACAGGATGCTGCGTCATCCCGTCGGACATGTTCTTGTCCGTCTCGGCTGTCGGCTCGTGCTGAGTCACGGGACTCCTGCCTCGGAGCGTCCGACGACCCAGGGTAGCAACTCATTCGCCGATCTCTCGGCGGCATTCCAGTCGCCACGGTCGCGTTCCGACACGAGCTGGTCGAGCAGGTGCTTCAGCATCGACGATCGATCGTCACCCTCCGCGACGAGCTCGTTGAGACGGCGTTGTGCAGCGATCTCGACGAGATTCGCAACGACTTCGATCGAGTAGGCCTCGGCGTGCTCGCCGAGATCGACCTGTTCGACGACCATGCGTTCGAGCAATCGCCGCGCCGCCGGCGGCGCGTTCTCGATCGCGTCGCGCAACGTCGAGCTCGACAACAGCGCGTCAAATGCATCACGCGTCGTCGAGGACGTGAACAACGACGGGTCGAGCAGTGCGGCCACGAGCTCGGGCGCGTGGACAGCGACGCGTAATGCTTCGAGCTCGCGTCGATCCAGTCCTTCGACATCGCTCTCCGCGCGCTTGGGCGGCGCTTCGGGTTGCACACGAGGTGTCGCACCACCGGCTCGAACGAGCTCGTTCTTGAACCAGCTGTGCGGCACGCCGAGCGGGCCCGCGACGCGCTCGATGTATCCCTCACGTACGAGCTCGTTGGGGTGCTCGGCGAGGACGGGCACCGCGGCGGCGGCCACGCGGGCGCGACCTTCCACCGTCGACAGATCGCCGGCCTCGAGGACCCGATCGAGGCGGAACTGAAGGAACGGCTTCGCGTGTGCAAGCGCGTCGAGCAACGCTGACGCGTCGTCGCGCCATACCTCAGCCGGATCACGCCCTCGAGGCAACGCTGCGACACGAACTTCGATGTCGAATCGCTGTTCCCACTGGTACCACTTCTCCGCAGCGGAGCGTCCGGCCGCGTCGGCGTCGTAGGCCAAGACGACGCGCCGAGCAAAGTTCTTGAGCACACCGAAGTGCTCGTCGGCCAGCGCGGTCCCACACGTGGCCACCGCGTTCGGCGCGCCGGCGAGTGCGAACGCCATCACGTCGGTATAGCCCTCACAGATGATGACGTCGCCGCGTGCCACGATCTCCCCCTTGGCCCAGTTGAGCCCGTAGAGCAGACGGCTCTTGTGGTAGATCGGCGTCTCCGGCGAGTTCATGTACTTGCGGGGATCGGTGCCGAGCGTGCGTCCGCCGAATCCGACCGGCTCACCACGCACGTCGAAGATCGGGAACATCAACCGTCCGCGGAACTGGTCCTGCAGCTTGTTCGCGCGGTTGACGAACGCGAGACCCGCTTCGACGATCAGCTCCCGCGCGAAACGCTGCTTCTGGAGATGCGTGCTCAGTGTGTCGAAAGCGTCGGGCGCCCAGCCCAGTGAGAAGCGCCGCGCAGCATCACCTTCGAACCCGCGGCTGCGCAGGTACCCGCGCGCCCGCTTCGCGTCGTCGGAGCGCAACAGGAGATCGTGGTAGAAGGCGACCGCCTCGCCCACGACCTCGGTGAGACGGGTTCGCCGTTCACGATCCTTCGAGACGCGCACCTCGTCGTAGCGCAATTGGATCCCCGCCCGGGCAGCGAGACGCTCCACCGCGTCGACGAAGTCGAGGTGCTCGACCTCGCGCACGAACGTGATGGCGTCGCCGCTCGCTCCGCAACCGAAGCAGTAGTAGAAGCCTGCCTCGGGGTTGATCGAGAACGACGGCGTCTTCTCCGGGTGGAACGGACACAACCCCGTATAACGCTGCCCGACCCGCCTGAGGGCGAGATGCTCACCCGCGAGCGCGACCAGATCCGTCGACTCGCGGACCCTCGCGATGTCCTCCTCGACGATGCCCACGGCGGTCAGGTTAGGCGTGCCCGCCGCGGTGCATTGACCGCGGTCGCGTCAGACGCCGCGCGGAAGGTCGTCGGCACGCCATCCGAGCACCTCGACCCCGAGGCGCAGCGCGAAACGGTCCGTCATACCGCTGACGTAGTGGACGGCGCGGGCGGCCGCATGCGCCGATCCCGCCGGCGGCGTCGGCACCGCGCCGGACGCGACGTCCGGGATACGGGCCGGCACATCGGCGAAGTGCTCGACCAGCCCGCGTAGCAGCGCGACGACACGGTCGGCCTGACGTCGGGCCGCAGGACGCAGGTAGATCCGCTCGAAGTTGAACGCCCGGAACGCCGCGAGCGCCCCGGCGGCGGGCTCGCTCATCCCGACGGAACCCGTGCGCTGGATCGCGTCGAGCACCGCGAGCACGAACGTGCCGATCTGTTCCGACCGCCGCGTACCGACCACCTCGACGACGTCGACCGGCAGATCGCTCGGCGCGAGGATGCCGGCGCGGCACGCGTCCTCGAAGTCGTGGCACACGTAGGCGATTCGATCGGCCCACGCGACGACCTCGCCCTCGGGTGTAGACGGGGCGGGGCGCCGCCACGAGTGGTTGCGCACGCCGTCGAGCGTCTCCACGCACAGGTTGAGCGGCGCGAGCGTGACGTCGGCCCCATAGACCGCATGGTCGTACCCGCCCGGCAGGTACGGCGTGAAGGCTTCCTCCGACGCGTGACCGGCAGGACCGTGCCCACAGTCGTGCGCGAGCGCGATTGCTTCGACGAGCGGTAAGCACAGGTTCGCGGCCCGCGCGATACCCGTGGCGACCTGCGCGACCTCGACGGCGTGGGTGAGCCGCGTCCGCAGGTGGTCGTCTTCGGGGGCGACGAACACCTGGCACTTGCCCGCGAGCCGCCGCCACGGCCGCGAATGCTTCACCCGGTCGAGGTCGCGCTCGAAGCACAGGCGGAACGGATCGCTCTCCTCGGCGTGCAGGCGGTTGCCGGACCCGGCCGGACGTGTGGCCCCTGGAGCCAGGGCGGCATCGAGCAGCGCCTCTCGCTCGGCCCGCCCGACCACGGGGCCGCCGACGAAGCCGTGCGAGCCCTCGTGGGCGTGCCTGACAGCCGGGCCGGCACCTTCCTCACCCCGGTGGGCGAGGCGGTCGAGATCGACGGTGAGACGTGAGCTCTCCACGTGGCCGACGATACCGGTGGGGTGTGACATCCACCGAGGACCGCTGCCCCGCCGAGTTGGGACACTTCCTCGCCCATACAGCGACTGTGGTGTCCCAACTGCACGAAGTGCGTGATATTGCGGTCAGGCGGTGCCTGACGGCCCGGCCTCGCCCAGGGAGGCGTGGGCGGCCGCGAGGCGGGCCAGCGGGACCCGATAGGGCGAGCACGACACGTAGTCGAGACCGATCTCGTGGCAGAACCGGACGGACGCGGGATCGCCGCCGTGCTCGCCGCAGATGCCGAGCTTGATGTCGGGACGGGCCTTGCGGCCTTCGGCGACGGCCCAGCGGACCAGGCGCCCGACACCCTCGGTGTCGATGGTCTCGAAGGGATTCGCGGGCAACAGGCCGAGCTCGAGGTAGCGCGGCATGAATCTCCCCTCGACGTCGTCGCGCGAGAAGCCGAACGTCATCTGGGTGAGGTCGTTCGTGCCGAAGGAGAAGAACTCGGCCGCCTTCGCGATGTCCGCGGCCACGAGCGCGGCCCGGGGCGTCTCGACCATCGTGCCCACGAGGTACTCGACGCCGACGTAGTTGTCGGAGTCGACGGCCCCGGCCGTCTCGCGAACCCAACCGGCGAGCAACGCGAGCTCGGGTTCGCTGACGACGAGAGGGATCATGATCTCGACGCGCGGGTCACCGCCGTGCAGTTTGCGCTCGATCGCGGCTTCGATGATCGCCCGCACCTGCATCCGATAGAGGCCTGGCTTGATGATCCCGAGCCGGCACCCGCGGGTACCGAGCATGGGGTTGACCTCCTGCCACTGACGCGCCGCGTCGAGCAACCGCCGGCCCTTGTCGTCGAGCTGACCCTTTGCGTCCTGCACGACGAGCTCTTCGATGTCGGGGAGGAACTCGTGTAGCGGCGGGTCGAGGAGGCGGATCGTCACCGGCAGCCCGTCCATCGCCTCGAAGATGCCGATGAAGTCGGCCTTCTGCATCTCGCCGAGCTGCTCCAGCGCGGCGAGCTCCTCTTCTTCGGTCTCGGCAAGGATCATCCGTTGCACGATGGGCAGCCGGTCGCCGAGGAACATGTGCTCGGTACGGCACAGGCCGATGCCTTCGGCGCCGAACTCACGTGCCTTCACCGCATCCTCGGGAAGATCGGCGTTGGTGCGCACCTTGAGCCGGCGGAACTCGTCGGCCCACTCGAGCAGCGTCTGGAACGGACCGGTGGGCTCCGGGACGATCACCGGGACCTCACCCACGACGACCTCACCGGTCGTGCCGTTGATCGAGATCACGTCGCCTTCGCGCACGAGCACGTCGCCCACACGAAACTGCTTTCCCTGCAGGTCGATACGGAGGGCCTCCGCACCGCAGATCGCGGGCTTGCCCATACCACGCGCCACAACGGCGGCGTGGCTCACGAGCCCGCCGCGCGACGTGAGAATGCCTTCCGCGGCGATCATGCCGTGCAGGTCGTCGGGCGACGTCTCGGGCCGGACGAGGATGACGCGCTCCCCCGCCGCGCCCTTCGCCTCGGCGTCGTCGGCGGTGAAGTAGACCTTGCCGACCGCCGCTCCGGGCGATGCGTTGAGGCCCTTCGTGACGGCGTCGTACTTCGCGTCGGGGTCGAACTGCGGGTGCAACAGCTGATCGAGCTGCGCGGGCTGAACGCGCAGTACCGCTTCACGCTTGTCGATGAGCCCTTCGTCGGCCATCTCAGTGGCCATTCGCAGTGCCGCGGCCGCGGTGCGCTTGCCGACGCGCGTCTGCAGGATGAACAGCCGGCCCTGCTCGATCGTGAACTCGATGTCGCACATGTCGCGGTAGTGGTTCTCGAGCCGCTTCATGATGTCGAGCAGTTCGCGCTGGGGCTGCGGGAAGTGCTGTCCCATCGCGTCGAGATGCTCCGTGACGCGGATGCCGGCTACCACGTCTTCGCCTTGCGCGTTGGCTAGGAAGTCGCCGTAGGGGCGGTTCTCACCCGTCGCCGGGTCGCGTGTGAACGCGACGCCTGTCCCCGAATCGTCGCCCTTGTTGCCGAAGACCATCGTCTGGACGTTGACCGCGGTGCCGAGATCGTCGGGAATGTTCTCGAGCCGGCGGTAGTCGCGCGCCCGCTTCCCGTTCCACGAACGGAAGACGGCCTCGATCGCGTGGCGCAGCTGCTCGCGCGGATCCTGTGGGAACTCGACGCCCGCCTTCTCGCGGACGATCCCCTTGAACGTCTCGACCAGGCCGCGCAGGTCGTCGGCATTCAGATGGGTGTCGGATTCGACACCACGGGTTTCCCGCAACTCGGTGAGCGCCTCCTCGAACGCGTCGCCGGGGATGTCGAGCACGATACGGCCGAACATCTGGACGAACCTTCGATACGAGTCGAGCGCGAACCGCTCGTTGCTTGTCTGCTTCGCGAGGCCACCGACCGACACGTCGTTCATGCCGAGGTTGAGGACCGTGTCCATCATTCCGGGCATCGAGAACGGTGCACCCGAGCGAACCGAGACGAGCAGCGGATCGACGTCGTCGCCCAGGCGCTTGCCCATCTTCGTCTCGAGTGCCTCGAGCGCCGCGGCCACCTCGTCGAGCAGCCCGTCGGGGAGCTTGCCGCCCCCGGCGAGATACGCCTTGCACGCGTCGGTGCTGATGGTGAACCCGGGGGGAACGGGAAGGCCGAGGTTCGTCATCTCGGCCAGGTTGGCTCCCTTGCCTCCGAGCAGGTACTTCTGCTCTTTCGAGCCCTCCTCGAAGGCGTAGACGTATTTCATGGGGTCCTCCAGCAACGGGTGGCTTCTCAGCCTAATGGGGAGCGCAGCGCGGGCCGTGCGTCCGATTTCGGGCGCGCGTGCGAACGATTGTCTCGGGTTACGTCGGCACCATGACGACGAACGTCTTCGCCAACTTGTCATGGACTCCTTGACGCAACGGGTCACGAATGAACCACGCCACCAGCAGAACGCCGACAAGGAGCCCGACGGTTTGCAGCAACAAACCGAGGACGATGGGAAGCCCGTAGTGCAGCGTGCTGGCAGCCCATCCCGCCGGTGATCCGTCGACGCGCACGAGCCGCACGCGGAAGATCTTCTTGCCGAGGGTCTGCCCCGTGATCGCGCTGGCCGGCACGACGACCGCGAGCGCGACGAGCAGCGACGCGAGCGACAGGACCAGCCCGATACCCGACGAGAAGACCTTCTGCTTCTTGACCTCGACCTTGGCCGGCTTCTGACCCGGCTTGGTTGCCTTGGCAACCACGGCGCGCTCGTCGGCGAGGAGCTTCGCCCTCTGGGCCGCGACGTCGCGCTGCAGGGAGTGCGGCGAGCCGACCTGCGTCCCGTTCTTGTAGACCACGAGCGCATCGTGGCGGAACGGCGCGAACGCCAGCGGCAACAACACGAGCACCGCGAGATAGATCACGAGGACATCGACGAGGATCGCGTTGACGCGATTGCGCGTGGGGGGCGCCATGAGCCCGTTGGGCAGCTCGACCGGCGCCGCGGGCGGCCGGCGAACGGGCGCACCCGACGCAGGCTCGTCGCCGTCAGTCTCGGCCGGCGCCGAGGTCTGTGGTACGGCGGAGCGTGGCGGACGGCGCCGCATGGTCGGACGGGCCGCCGGCACAGCGCCCTCGTCGGTGTCGCCCGTCGACTCGGTACTGCGGAGCTGCTCGTCGTAGCGGCGGCGCTGGAAGGGGTCGGCGAGGACGTTCCAGGCCTGGTTCAGCTCCGCCGCGCTGGCGACGGCGACGCCCTTGCCACCCGAGCCGCCGCGGGCCTGGTCGATCCGCTCCCGGTAGGCGGACTTGATCTCGTCGGTCGACGCATCGCGCGCGACACCCAGGAGCTCGTAGTAGTCGGACACGACTCCAGGATCGCGCGTTCCCCCTGCTCCACGCACCGCGGACGAAGCTGCGCCCCGAAGCGGCGAGCGTCCGCGGGCCGGGTATCCCGGCCCGCAGCGAGCGCGACCATCAACACAGGCGGATGCCCGGGAGGGCGCAGCGCGAGGGAGCAATGTGACCGCGGACGGAGCTGCGCCGGGTATCGCTGGATCAGGCGCGTGCGGGAGAGGCCGGCTCGAGCCGCTCGCGCAGATAGCCGACGAGCCGGTCGAGACCGATGCGCTCCTGCTCCATCGAGTCGCGATCCCGTACCGTCACGGCCCGGTCGTCGAGCGTGTCGAAATCCACGGTCACGCACAGGGGCGTGCCGACCTCGTCCTGGCGGCGGTAGCGACGCCCGATGGACCCCGCGCTGTCGACGTCGATCATGAAGTGCGGGCGCAGGGCAGCCGCCACTTCCTCCGCAACGGGGTTCAGTCGTTCGTTCCTCGACAGCGGCAACACGGCGACCTTGATCGGTGCGAGCCGCCGGTCCAGGCGTAGCAGGACCCGCTTCTCCCCTCGGACCTCTTCCTCGTGGTAGGCGGCGAGGAGGAAGGCCAGCGTCGCTCGATCCGCACCGGCCGCGGGTTCGATGACATACGGGACGTAGCGCCGATCGGCTTCCTGGTCGTAGTAGGTGAGGTCCTGGCCGGAGAACTTCGCGTGCTGGGTGAGGTCGTAATCGGTGCGGTTGGCGATCCCTTCGAGCTCCCCCCAACCCCACGGGTAGTCGAACTCCACGTCGGCCGTGCCCGCGGAGTAGTGCGACAGCTCCTCCGGGTCGTGGTGACGCAATCGCAGCGCCGACTCGGGGATCCCATGCTCGATGTACCAGCGGAAGCGCTCCTCGCACCAGTACTCGAACCACTTCGGCGCTTCTTCGGGCGGCACGAAGTACTCCATCTCCATCTGCTCGAACTCGCGCGTGCGGAAGATGAAGTTGCCCGGCGTGATCTCGTTGCGGAACGACTTGCCGATCTGGGCGATCCCGAACGGAGGCTTCTTGCGGGCGGTCGTCTGCACGTTGAGGAAGTTGACGAAGATGCCCTGCGCGGTCTCCGGACGCAGGTACGCGATCGCCGCGTCGTCCTCCACGGGACCGACGTACGTCTTGAACATCAGGTTGAACTGGCGTGCCTCGGTGAAGGTCTCCTTCGCGCCGCAGTTCGGACACGCGCCCGAGTCGGGCAGCTGATCGGCCCGGAAGCGCTCTTTGCAGTTGCGGCAGTCGACGAGCGGGTCGGTGAACGTGGCGACGTGACCGCTCGCCTCCCAGACACGCGGTGACATGAGGATGGCGGAGTCGAGCGGCACGATGTCATCGCGCAGTTGCACCATCGAGCGGAACCACGCGTCCTTCACGTTGCGCTTGAGCAGCGTGCCGAGCGGCCCGTAGTCCCACGTGGAACGGAACCCGCCGTAGATCTCACTCGACGGGAACACGAGACCGCGCCGCTTGGCCAGATTGACGACGCGATCCATCACATCGGGACGAGCCATGAGGACCGATGCTACCTGCGGGCTGGAGAGACTCCGGCGTCGTTCACCGTGGCCTTCGCCCGACCAACGACGCCAAACGGTCCGCTACAGGAGCGCGGCGCTGCGGAGCCGGCGCTCGAGCTGGAACTCCAGCGCGCTGACGCCCAGGCGCTCCACGACACCGATCACGTCGGGCGACGGCGGGTCGGCCAGCGCGCCGCGCACGTCGCCACCGACGATGCGGGCGAGGAACGCGAGCGCGTCGTCGTCGACCGCCCGCGCCGCAGCGAACCCTGCGCAGTCCTCGCACAACACACCGCCTTCCGCGAGGTCGAAGGCACTGAACGGCCGGCCGCCCCCGCACCGGGCGCATGCGTCGAGCATGGGGTGGAAGCCCTCGAGACTCAGGAGCTTCCAGAAGAACGCGGGTGTGACGACGGGCGACGGTGTGAGTGCCAGCGTTCGCAGCGCGCCGGTGAGCAACCGGTAGAGCCCAGGGTTGCGCTCGCGTTCGGGAGTGACCTGGTCGGTCGCTTCGAGCATCGACATCGCATGCGTGAGGACTCCGTATCCCTCACGCAACGGGCGCAGCACGTCGACCGTCTCGACCTGCGTGACCACGTCCAGCTCGCGCCCCTGATAGCACTGCAGTGCGACATGACTCGTCGGTTCGAGACGGGAACCGAACCGGCTCCCCGGCTTGCGCACGCCCTTGGCGACCGCCCGGATCTTGCCGTGACCCTGGGTGAAGACGGTGACGATCCGGTCGGCCTCGCCGAGCTTGATCGTCCGCAACACGACGCCCTGGTCGCGGTACAACGGCACGACACCAGTGTAGTTACAAACCCGCTATTCCTCGACGCCGCCGAAGCGCCGCTCGCGGTTCTGGAAGTCGCGGATCGCCTCGAACAGGTGCTCCCGACGGAAGTCGGGCCAGAGCACGTCGGTGAAGTAGAGCTCCGAGTACGCCACCTCCCACAGGAGGAAGTTCGAGATCCGGTACTCCCCCGAGGTGCGCACGAGCAGGTCGGGATCGGGCATGTCGGGCGCGTACAGGTGCCGCGCGATGACACGTTCGTCGACACGGTCGGGGTCCATCGTCCCGTCGCGCGCCGCCCGCGCGATGGCGCGGACGGAGTCGACGAGCTCGGCGCGACCGCCGTAGTTGAACGCGAACGTCAGGGTCATGCGCCGATTGGCCCGTGTGAGCTCTTCCGCGTCCGTGATCTGGCGGCGGAGCCGGCCGGGCACGCGCCCACCACGGCGTCCGATGAACCGGACGCGCACGCCGCGCTCGTTGAGGTCGTCGCGGCGCCGGAGGAGGAGCCGCTCGTTGAACTGCATGAGGAAGCGGACCTCGTCGAGCGGGCGTCGCCAGTTCTCCGTGGAGAAGGCGTACACGGTCATCCAACGGAGCCCGATCTCGAGTGCGCCCTCGACCGTGTCGAACAGCGCCTCTTCGCCCGCGGCATGGCCCTCGGTGCGCCGGAGCCCGCGCCGCTTCGCCCAGCGGCCGTTCCCGTCCATCACGATCGCGACGTGACGCGGGATCCGGGTCTCGTCGAGGCCGTGCACGGGCGCTCACGCTACACAGGACCGCCGCGCCACGAATCGCGTGTTCCCACGTCCCGCTGGCCCATACCGTGCACGACCCGTCTTGCTAACGTCCCGGCACCATGCGCTGGACCGCGGTCGTGAACCCGGCGGCCGGAAGGGGCCGGACGCTGCGCATGTTGCCGTCGTTGTCGAGCGCGCTGGCGGCTTCGGAACTCGATGTCGATGTCCACGTCGCGACCGACGCCGCCGACGCGCGGAGTGCCGCCATGAAGGCCTTCGCTGCCGCGCGTGGCGTGGTGGCGTGCGGGGGCGACGGCACGGTGAGCCTGCTCGCCGGCGCGGCCGCCGAGTCCGACGGGGTGCTCGCGATCGTCCCCACGGGCGCCGGGAACGACTTCGCCCGCGCGCTCGGGATCTCGCGCCGCCATCCCACGGCCGCGATCGCTCTGCTTCAGTCGGGCCGCGAGGTCCGGGTCGACATGGGGCGGGTCAACGGTTGCTGGTTCGCCTCGGTTGCGAACACCGGATTCGACGCCGAGGTGAACCGCTGGGCGAACGGCGTGCGTCACATCGGCGGCACCGCGCTGTACCTCGCCGGTGCGGCCCGCACCCTGATGACCTACCGCCCCCGGCGCTTCGAGGTTCAGGTCGATGACGAGGCGCCTGCGGCCCTCGACGCGTGGTTGCTGGCCGCGGGCAACACCCCCCTGTACGGCGGCGGCCTTCGCATCGTGCCGCCGGCCCGACCCGACGACGGTCTGCTCGATATGTGCATCGTGGGTGACGCGACGGTCGGCGCGTTCCTCGCCAACCTTCCGCGCGTGTTCCGGGGGACGCACGTGCGCCACCCCGCCGTCACGCTGGTACGGGGTCGGCGAATCCGGGTCGCGTCACTCGATCCGCGTCCCATGGACATCTACGCAAGTGGCGAGCTCGTCGGACCCTTGCCCGCGGAGCTCGAAGCCGTGCCGAACGCCCTGCGCGTCATGGTGCCTGCCGACGCGCCGTGCGGCGCGCACTGACGCCGCGCTACTGGACGATGATCTTGCCTTCCATCCCCGCGGCGCGGTGACCCGGCAGGTCGCACCAGAACGTGTAGCTGCCCGTCTTGAGGTCGATCTTCGCCTGCTGGCTCGTGTCGGGGCCGACGACGTCGAGACGGAACCCGGGCACCTTGCTGCCGAAGACCAGCGTGTGCTCGCCGCTCTGGGTGTTCAGGAGCTTGAGCTCGTAGATCCCCGGCTGCGTGAGCGTGACCGTCCTCGGCTTGAAGAAGAGGTTGCCGGATTCGATCGTGACGGTCGACAACGGTGCGCCGACCGGCTCCTTGTAGCCGCCGCTGCTCCCGCCACTGCTCCCGCATCCTGCGAACCCGAGCACGAGCGCCACCGCGACGACACCCGCCGCACCGCCACGGACGGCACGGCCGACCTGCGCGCGCATGGCTACGCGCCTGCCTTGGCGGTTGTCGCCGTCGTGGCGCCCGGCGTCGAGCCGGGTGTTGCAGCGGGCGGCGCCGCGGCGCCGACGGTCACCGTCGCTTCCATGCCGGCGGCCCGGTGGCCGGGAATGGTGCAGTAGATCGTGTAGGTCTTGCCCGCGACGAGCTCGACCTTGCCCTTGGTGGGACCACCCGGGACCCCGAGTTGGAAGTACTTCAACGCCGGATCGTCGAAGACGAGGGTGTGCGTGCCTCCACCGTCGATGTAGTTCACGTCGATGATCCCGGCCGGCACCGTGTACGCCTTCTTGTCGAACGTGAGGCTGGCCTCGGCCGTCACGTCGAGCGTCCCGACCGCGGGGCCCGTCGGACCCACAGGACCGCCGGCCGCCTTCTTCTCGTCGGCATGACCCACGACCACCGAGCCCGCCGCCAGGAGCAGCCCGAGCGCTCCGGCCACCAACATCACGAGCGACGAGGTACGCATGCGCGGCGCCGCGGACAAGATCGTCGCGCCGACGAGGATCGCGACCGTAGCGATGGACGCCACGATGATCGCGGGATTCCCCTTCCCGGCGATCAGAACGCGGGAGAAGTTCAGAACGTAGAAGACCACGCCGAGCACGGCGACGATGGGGATCCACAGCGCCCGCA
>CAZJSY010000081.1:0-14893 GCA_964548555.1 uncultured Burkholderiales bacterium | reverse complement strand
CGATCTCGCGCATCAAGGGCGCCATCATCGACGAGCTCCGGTCGATCGACTGGGTACCGCGTTCGGTGCGGTCGAAGGCGCGCGCGATCGAACGCGCGTACTCGAAGCTCGAGAACGAACTGCGTCGTACACCCGAAGACAACGAGGTCGCGGCCGAGCTGGGGCTCAGCGAGCCCGAGTTCGCGCAGACCCTGTCGCAGATCTCCTTCGTCGGACTCGTCGCGCTCGACGAGCTGCTGAGCGCGGGTGCCGAGCGTGGAGGCTCCTCGACCGTCGGCGACACGATCGCCGACACCGCACACGATCCGGTGCAAGCGTTCGAGCTCGACGAGATGAAGCACGTGCTCGCCGACGCGATCAACCGCATGCCCGACCGTGAGCGACTCGTCCTCACGCTCTACTACTACGAAGGGCTCACGCTCTCGGAGATCGGTCAGGTGCTCGGCGTCACGGAGAGCCGGGTCTGTCAGATCCACACGAAGGCGATCTTCCAGTTGCGCGGGCGTTTGAGCGAGCCGGAGCGTCCCGCGGTCCGCTGACGCGCGGCGGCGCGATTTCGTGCCGCTTCCACTGGTGACCGTCACGGCACGCGGCTAGAGTGCCGCCACTTCCCCTCGCCTTCCCCGCGTCGTGTGCCGTCCGTCGCGGGAGAAGGGTCGTTGGTTCGCCGGTTCATCGTCGCGTGCGCGCTCGTCGCGCTCTTCGCCGTCTCGATCCCGCATCCCGTCGGCGCGATGGATTCGCGTGCGACCCGTTCGGCGGCCGCCGCCGTGCCGGCGTCCGCAGCGTGGACACGACCGGTCGCCGGACCGGTCGCGCGGCCGTTCGTCGCTCCACAATCGCGGTACGGGCCCGGTCACCGCGGCGTGGATCTCGCTGCGCCTCCCGGTTCACCGGTCGTCGCGGCAGGTGACGGCGTTGTCGCGTTCGCGGGCGACGTCGCGGGCTCGTTGCACGTCGTCGTCGCGCACCCGCGCGGTCTGAAGACCGGCTACTCGTTCCTTTCACGCGTCGACGTCGCAGCCGGCGCACGCGTGCAGCGCGGCCAACGCGTCGGCACGGCCGGCGGTTCGGGGGACGAGCACGCCACCGGCGTTCTGCACTTCTCGTTGCGCGTGAACGACGAGTACGTCGATCCGATGGTGCTGTTCGTACCGCCCGACCTCGCGGAGATCGTGCACCTCGCACCTCCCCGCGGTGTCGACGAAGGCCCCGTCGAGCCGGCGCGGGAGCAGCGGATCATCGCCGACGCCCTGGCGCGCCCACTGGCGCTGCCCGCATGGGCCGGCGCGCAATCCTCCGGTGGAGGCGGCCTGGTCGGCGCGGTCGCCGGAGCGTTCGACGCGCTCGGCGGGGCGGCCTTCGACTTCGCACGTGCCTTCGCCGATCGGGGCAGTGCGGCGCTCGATGCAGCCAGGAGGTTCGTCACGTGGGCTGCGGAGCGGGCCGGGATGCTGCCGGGCATTCGGGACGTGGTCGCCATCGCGGATCGGCTCGTCGAGTGGGCCCGCTCGCGTCTGCACTGCACCGGGGACGCACCGGACGCCGACGGCACGGGAGGGTCCGGGCATGCCCTCATGGTCGTCGCAGGCATCAGCAGCGCGTGGGACGGCACGGGCAACTCGATCGGTCTGCCGACCGACGCGCTGCACTACGACCCGGCCGAGGTCCGCAGCTTTTCCTACCGCGGCGCCGGCCCGTACACCGACGCCGACACCTGGGGCGATCTCCGCGAGGCGGCGGTTCGGCTCGGCGAGCAGCTCATGGCTATGGAGCGGGAGCACCCGGGTCGCGAGGTCGATCTCGTCGCACATTCTCAGGGCGGCGTCGTCGTCGATCTGTTCCTGCAGCGCGTCTACAACCCCGCCGACCGCAGGTACCCCCCGCTCGGCACGGTGGTCACCTTGTCGTCTCCGCATCAGGGCGCGCCGCTCGCGACGGCCGCGGGCCAGATCGGCCGATCGGCGAGCGGCGCCGCTCTTCTCGACCACGCGGCAGCGGCACTCGACCTCCCACCCAACGGCGCCGTGTCCGTACGCCAGCTCGCCGAGCGGTCGCCGGCGGTGCGATCGCTGTGGAAGCGGCGGCTTCCGTCGAATGTGGACTTCACGAGCATCGGTGGCGTCGACGACGTCGTCGTGCCGGCGACCCAGATCGACGTGCCCGGTGGTCAGCGTGTCCTCGTCGACCCGGCGGGGATCGCGAACGACCACAGCACCATCACCCACGACCGGCGCGCCATGCGGGCCGTTCGCCTTGCTCTGGAGCAGCGGCCACCGCCGTGTGTCTCCCTCGCGCAGGGACTTCGCGGCGCAGTGGAGCCGCTTCTCATCACCCGACTCGAGCACGGCGTGGGCCATGCCGGAGGCGCCATCGGTCGCGGCGCCGACGCGTTGAAGCCCTGACTCGTCCCGGTCGGCGACACGAGCAAAAGGACTGCACTGTCATGCACCGAATTCTTTCGATCTTCGCTTCGCGACGAGCCGTCGGGTCGGCGACGCTCCTCGCCTCGGCCCTCCTCCTCTCATCCTGCGGCGGCGGCGAGGCCACACGTCGCGCCGCTGCGGCCGCACCGCGGCCACGACCGGGCCCCGGCGCGCCCGTTTGGCGCCACACCCTCCACGGCTGGCCCGACAGGCTGGTCTCCGACCAGCGCGGTCTCGTCGTGACGGCGGCCGCCAGCGTGACCGCCCTCGACTTCGACGGGACACCGCGCTGGACCTCCACGGTCGAGGGCGTGGCGCCGACCGATCCGGCGGTCACGTACGGCCGGGTCTTCGTCGGCGGCGACCGACGACTCGTGGCGCTCGACCGCGAAGACGGCTCGACGCGCTGGGAGGCCGATGTGCCGGGCACGATCGTCGCTCTTGGTGCGGTCGATCCGCCCGCGGGCCCGTCGAGGGTCCTCGACGCCACGCGGGACGGGTTGCTCGAGGCCCGCGATGTGGCCGACGGCTCGGTCCGCTGGCAGGCGCGCGACGCAGGCGGTGTGAGCGCGCGTCCGGTGTTCTCCGACGACCGCAGCATCGTCGTCGCGCTGTGGTCCGGTTCGGGACCCGACCACGCCGTGCTGCGCGCGATCGAGGTTGAGAGCGGTTCCGTACGTTGGCAGCGGCAGGTGGCGCGCGGCGCGTCGGCGCCCGTCGTCACCCAGGGCCTCGTGGTGCTCGGGGCAGGAGACGACAATTTCCGCTCGCAGGCGCTCGCGTTCGATCTCTCCGACGGCACACCGATGTCGAGCGCGTCGCTTCCGGGATCGTTCGAGGCCGGCATCGTGCCCGGCATCGCGGGCGGCAGCGTCGTGCTCGTCGACCATTTCGGAACCGTGTCAAAGGTCGACGCGCGCGCCGGCCGGGTGGAGTGGCAGACGAAGTTGAACGAGCCGGTGGTGTTCGAGCGCCCGGTCGTCTCCGAAGACCTCGTGGTGGTCACCACGTACGCTCGTGAGATCGTCTGGCTCGACCGTCACACGGGTCGCATCATCCGGCGGTGGCAGCCCGACGGCGTTCCCGCGGAGATCGTTGGGGGCGACGGCCGACTCGTGGTCGCGCTGCGCCACACGGAGCCCGGAAGGCTCGAGGCGTACGCCCTCTGACCAGGTTCATCGGGGGGGAAGCGGCGGCGGTCACGCTGCGGCGTCGCCGCGACCCCCGGCTACACTCGTGCCTGACCCGATCAGTACGGTCGGGATTTCGCACGCCCGCACACCCGAGGTGCATCCGAGATCGTCCAGGCGGATGTCTCGCGGGCGGATGACCAACCGAGGGAGGAACACGACGTGGCTGTGGTCACGATGAAGGATCTGTTGGCGGCCGGAGTCCATTTCGGCCATCAGACGAGGCGCTGGAACCCGAAGATGAAGCGGTTCATCTTCGGCGAGCGCAATGGCATCTACGTCATCGATCTCCAGCAGACGCTGGCGCGCATCGATACGGCGTACCGGTTCGTCAGGAGCACCGTCGAGAACGGCGGCTCGGTGCTGTTCGTCGGCACCAAGAAGCAGGCCCAGGAGCCGATCCAGGCCCAGGCCGAGCGCTGCGCGATGCCGTACGTGAACTTCCGGTGGCTCGGCGGGATGCTCACGAACTTCCCGACGGTGCACGCCCGCGTCTCGAAGCTGCGAGAGCTCGAGCGCACGGTGAAGAGCGGCGAGGCCGACCAGATGCCGAAGAAGGAAGGGCTCCGGGTTCGCCGTGAGCTCGCGAAGCTCGAGCGCAACCTCGGCGGTATCCGCAATCTCGAGAAGCTGCCGGACGCGATCTTCGTGATCGACACGAAGAAGGAGCACATCGCCGTCACCGAGGCGAACCGGCTCAACATCCCGGTGGTCGCGGTGGTCGACACCAACTGCGATCCCGACGTCATCGATTACGTGATCCCCGGCAACGACGACGCCATCCGCGCCGCGAACCTCATGTGCAGGGTGATCGCCGACGCGGTCGAGGAAGGGAACCAACTGGCCCGCCGCAAGAGTGCCCGCCCGGGCACGCGCGCCGAGGAAGTGGCCGCGGCGCCGCCCCTCGACCCGGAGGAGCAGCGGCGCAAGGCCGAGCAGCAGCGACAGGCCGCGGCCCAGGCGGCCGCCGACCAGAGGCGTCGCGAGGAGCGGCTCGCCGCGCAGGCGGCCGAACGGCGTGAATCAGCGCGTACGGGTGCCTCGTCGAGCGACCAGACGACCGGGGCGGCCGAGGCAGCGGGCCAGGGTGCGCCCACGGAGGCAACGAATGGCTGAGTTCTCTGCGAAGGACGTCGCCGAGCTGCGCAGGCAGACCGGTGCCGGAATGATGGACTGCAAGAAGGCTCTCGAGGAATGCGGGGGCAGCGTGGACGACGCCAAAGACTGGCTCCGAAAGAAGGGCCTCGCCGGTGCCGCGAAGCGCCACGGCCGCGCGGCGTCGCAGGGCGCGGTCGACGTCGTCGTCGACGGCAACGTCGGTGCAATCGTCGAGCTCAACTGCGAGACCGACTTCGTCGCCAAGGGCGCCGACTTCAAGCAGATGGTGGCCGACCTGGCAAAACTCGTCGCCAAAGAAGGCGAGTCGGACCTGCTCGCCAAGCCCTACGGCGACTCGACCGTCGGCGACGCCATCGCACAACTCGGCTCGAAGCTCGGTGAGAACGTCGAGCTCGGCCGGGTCGTGCGGTACGAGACAGCCGACGGCCTGATCGACGGCTACAAGCACGTGCAGAACGAGCGCGGCGTCATCGGTGTGCTCGTCGAGCTCGGCGGCGTCGACCCGTCCGACGCGAACGCGCGCGAGATCGCGCACGACATCGCGCTGCACGTCGCGAGCGCTGCACCGCGATACACGACCCGTGACGACGTGCCGCCCGACGCTCTCGACAAGGAGCGCGCCGTGCTCGAAGAGCTGACGCGTAACGAGGGCAAGCCAGACGACAAGATCCCGCAGATCGTCGAAGGGCGCCTGAAGGGCTTCTACCAGGATTACGTGCTGATGGAGCAGGCGTTCGTACGCGACCCGAAGACCACGATCGGGAAGTTGTTGGCCTCACTCGGAGGCAGTGCCGTGGTGCGCCGCTTCGCGCGGGTCAAAGTGGGCGAGGAATAGATCCGGGCGTCGACCGCCCGGCGTGTGAGCCGAAGGGAGCGACATTGGCCGAGAGCCGATTCCGACGGGTGGTCCTGAAGCTGTCGGGTGAGGCCTTCGCCGACGCGTCGCTCAATTTCGGTATCGACGCGGCCGTCGTCCAACGGATCGCAGAAGAGGTCGCAGCCGCACGCACCGACCTCGGCGTCGAGATCGCCGTGGTCGTCGGTGGCGGCAACATCTTCCGAGGTATGAGCGGCGCGACGCGAGGTATGGACCGCGCCCGCGCCGACTACATGGGAATGCTCGCCACCGTCATCAACGCACTGGCGCTCCAGGACGCGCTCGAGGCCGTCGGCCAGCCCACCCGCGTGCAGACGGCGATCACCATGGCTCAGGTCGCGGAGCCGTACATCCCGTTGCGAGCCGTCCGTCATCTCGAGAAGGGGCGGGTGGTGGTGTTCGCCGCCGGCACGGGGAACCCCTACTTCACGACGGACACCACGGCTGCGCTGCGGGCGGCGGAGGTGGGTGCGGAAGCCGTCCTGAAGGGAACCCACTCCGGTGTCGACGGCGTCTACAGCGCCGACCCCCGCCTCGACCCGGAAGCGGTCAAGCTGTCGCAGGTGAGTCACTTCGAAGTGTTGAACCGGGGCCTGAAGGTGATGGACTCGACCGCGATCACCTTCTGCATGGACAACCAGCTTCCGATCATCGTGTTCGACGTCACCAAGCCCGGCAACATCCACCGCGCGCTGGTCGGCGAGGAGATCGGTACGCTCGTCAGCTCGAACACCGCGCCGTGAACACGACCGGTGCGGACCGGCGATTGGGAGAGTCCCGATGAAAGACGAGGTCATCGCTGACACGCGCGACAAGATGCGCAAGGCGGTCGCGCACCTGCAGGAGGAGTTCGCGGGCGTGCGCGCCGGACGCGCCACCCCGGCGCTCGTCGAGAAGCTCAAGGTCGACTACTACGGCAGCGAGGTGCCGCTGCAACAGCTCGCCGGATTCAGTGTCCCCGAGCCTCGTGTGCTCGTCGTCGCGCCGTACGACAAGGGCGCGATCAAGGCCATCGAAAAGGCGATCCAGACGAGCGATCTGGGGATCAACCCTTCGAACGACGGGCAGGTCATCCGGCTCACCTTCCCCCAGCTGACGGCCGACCGCCGCAAGGAACTGGTGAAGGTGGTGAAGCACCGCGCCGAGGAGGGCCGGGTCGCGGTGCGCAACATCCGCCGGCAATCGCGCCACGATCTCGAGGGCTTCGAGAAGGAAGGCGAGATCAGCAAGGACGAGCTGGACCGGGCCGAGAAAGAGCTCGAAAAGCTCACCCACGAGGTGATCGCCGAGATGGATCAGCTCCTGGGTCACAAGGAGCAGGAGCTGCTCGAAGACTGACCATGGCTGAACCCGCGTCCGCGCCGGTCGCGCAACTAGCCTGGGCCGGCATGGTGGAGATCGGGAGCCGACCGTGAGCGATCCGGGCGATCACGATCCCGAGGCCCACGACGACGAGGGCAACCGCCCGGCCGAGACGACGACGCCGGAAGGCGTTCGCATCATCGGGGCCGAGGAGGCGCAGGCCGCGCTGGAAGGCGGCCAGGTGTCCCGCCGTCTCGGTGAGGACGACCTCCGCTACGGCGACGTTCCGCCCCGTCCCGACCCTGGAGTACGCCCCGCAGCGCGCTTCCCACTTCCCGCCGACATGAGCACGCCGACGCCGCGGGTGTCACCGCCGCGCGCCACCGACGAGCGCGACCAGCAGCCCACCGCCGGCAGCCATGTCCTGGGGGAGCTGGATCGTGACGGAACGCCCGAGGAGGCTGCCGACGCGGACGCCCAGGTGGCACACGACCACCTGGCACACGAGCACGACCTCCTCGGCGACGAGTGGGCCGAAGCCGAGTGGGACGACGACGACCGGCGGAGCGAGACCACGCCAGAGACCACGCCCCAACCCGCACGTCCCGCTGCGGCCGAGTCAGCCGACGACGGCCCGGTGGTACGTGTGCCGCCCGAAGAGGCGTCCGGTTCCATGCCACTGCCGCACTGGACGGAGCCACCGACCGGTGAGATCCCGGTGCTGCTCCCGGAAGCGGAGCCGGTCGACATCACGGCCGAGGAAGACGACGCGTGGGCGGCGCTCACCACGGGGGCGCCGAGGTTCCGCTCGGAAGCCGAGGACTGGGCCGAGAGCGACTTCGACTTCGGTGCGTCGTTGCGCGACGACAGCGCCGCGCTCGGCGCGCT
Source organism: uncultured Burkholderiales bacterium (assembly GCA_964548555.1). Taxonomy (GTDB): domain Bacteria; phylum Actinomycetota; class Acidimicrobiia; order IMCC26256; family JAMXLJ01; genus JAMXLJ01. Next base: position 7,091 of record CAZJSY010000081.1, on the reverse strand, counting down.
CGCGCACGATGTCGACGACGACGCGGTGTTCGAAGAGGAAGTTGCCGCCCGCCGGACGCGTCGCGGCGTGCGCGGAGGCCGCGAACGCGACCGCGAGCGGGCACGGGCGGCAGTGCCGCCCCGGCGCCGCCTGATCGAGGAGCCGGTTCACCAGGCGCCGGCCGGTGTCCCGGGTCCGAGCGATCTCCCGACGCGCATCGTCACCGGTATCGCCGTCGCCGTCGTGGCGCTCATCTGCCTGAAGTTCGGGCGCGGCACGGCGACGGCGCTGGTCGCCGTCATCGTGGGCCTCGCGACACTCGAGATCTACGAGGCGTTCCGGCGCGTCGGCCACCGTCCGGCGTCGGTGATCGGGCTGCTCGGGTCGGTCACGTTGGTCGTCGCCTCCTACAAGCGCGGCGTGCGCGCGTATCCCGACGTGATCGTGCTCGTCGTCGTCTTCTCGATGCTGTGGTATCTCGTCGGGGTCGTCCGCAGTCGTGTCACGGTCAACCTCGGCATGACCCTGCTCGGCTTCGCGTACGTCGGCGGTCTGGGCGGGTTCGCGGGACTGTTGCTCACGACGAAGAACGGAGTGGGCGTCGTCCTCGGGATGGCCATCTGTGCCGTCGGCTACGACCTGTTCGGATATTTCGTCGGATCGCAGTTCGGCCGCACGCGCATCGCGCCCGACATCTCGCCGAACAAGACCCTCGAAGGGTTGCTGGCCGGCATGAGCGCGGCCATCGTCCTCGGTGTCATGGTCAGCGGCGTGTTCAAGCTCACGCCGTGGGACACCAAGGTGAGCTACGGACTCGCGCTCGGGGTCGTCGTGGCGGTGATGGCCCCTCTCGGCGATCTGTGCGAGTCCCTGATGAAGCGCGATCTCGGCCTCAAGGACCTCGGCTCGATCCTTCCCGGCCACGGCGGAGTGCTGGACCGTTTCGACGCCATGCTCTTCTGCCTGCCCGCGGTCTACTACCTGGTCCGCTACCTCGGCATCGGCTGAGGCCGGGCCCCGAGGCATCGAAACGACCTTGCCGCGCCTGAGAGTTCGCACCGTGGTGGCACGTCGGAGCCAGCGGCGCGCGACGATGGTTCGATGAGGACCGAGCGGTGAGTGCCGCGCGCGGGGTGGTGATCCTCGGGTCCACCGGATCCATCGGCACGCAGGCGCTCGACGTCCTGCGCACCCGCCGTGACGAGTACCGGGTCGTCGCCCTCGCCGCAGGCCGGAACCGGGAGCTGCTCGCGCAGCAAGCGCGCGAGTTCGACGTGCCGGCCGATCTCGTCCGGTCGTGCGCCGATGATCCGTCGGCGCTGGCCGAGCTGGCGGGCCACCCGGACGCCGACGTCGTCCTCAACGCCGTGGTGGGCTTTGCCGGTCTTCCGGCCACGCTCGCCGCCCTCGAGGCCGGGAAGCGGCTGGCGCTCGCGAACAAGGAGAGCCTCATCGCCGGCGGTCCCGTGGTGGCCAAGGCCCGGGCCGCGGGTGGCGAGATCGTGCCGGTCGATTCGGAGCACTCGGCCGTTTACCAGGCTCTGCGCGGCGGAAGATTCGACGAGGTCGGTCGGATCGTGCTCACGTGCAGCGGGGGACCCTTCCGGGGACGGCGTCGCGAGGAGCTGGCTTCCGTCACCGTCGCGGACGCCCTCGCCCACCCGACGTGGAGCATGGGTCCGAAGATCACGATCGACTCCTCCACCCTCATGAACAAGGGCCTCGAGGTCATCGAGGCCCACGAGCTGTTCGGGGTCGACTTCGACCGCATCCACGTCGTGGTCCACCCGCAGTCGGTCGTCCACGGCATGGTCGAGTTCACCGACGGCGCCACGATCGCGCAGCTGTCGATGCCCGACATGCGGCTCCCGATCGGCCTCGCGCTCGGGGCTCCGAACCGCCTCGACCAAGCGTTCGGCGCGATCGACTGGACGTCGCTGGGTGCGCTGACGTTCGAGGAGCCCGACCTGGAGGCTTTCCCGTCCCTCGCGCTGGCGTACCGGGCAGGCCGGGCCGGGGGCGCAGCTCCGGCCACCCTCAACGGTGCCAACGAGGTGGCGGTGCAGGCCTTCCTCGACGGCCGCATCCGCTGGGTCGCGATCCCGGAAGTCGTCGACGAGGTCCTCCAGCGCGGCACGGGGAACGTCGATGACGTCGAAGACGTTCTCGATGCGGACCGCGTCGCGCGAGAGCGTGCGACCGAGGCCGTGCACCGAAGGAGCGCCGCGTGAAGGACCCGTTGGCCGAGATCGAAGTGCCGGCCCGGCGGACGGGTCTCGCCTTCGCGTTCGTGGCGCTGATCGCCATCGTCGGCGCGCTGCTCGCGCCGAAGGTTGCCGCGACCGTCGCCGTGGTCTCGTCGCTCATCGTGATGATCATCCTGCACGAGGCCGGCCACTACGTGATGGCCAAGCGCTCCGGCATGAAGGTCACGGAGTTCTTCGTCGGGTTCGGCCCGCGCTTGTGGTCGTTCCGGCGCGGCGAGACCGAGTACGGCATCAAGCCCTTCGTCCTCGGCGGGTACTGCCGCATCGTCGGCATGAACAACATCGAGGAGGTCGCACCCGAAGACGAGGGTCGCACGTACCGGTCGAAGCCGTTCCACCAGAAGGTGGCGGTGGCGGTCGCCGGGTCGACCGTCCACTTCATGATCGCGATCATCCTGATGTTCTTCGTGCTCGCGTTTGCGGGGAACCCGAACAATGCGAAGCTGACCACGACGATCGCCGGTGTGAGCCACGGGAGCGCGGCGGCCTCGGCGGGCCTGCGTGCCGGCGACACGATCGTCGCCATCGACAACAAGCCGGTCACGTCCTGGCAGGTCGTTCGGGACACCGTGCACAAGAACGACGGCACGCAGATGCTGCTCACCTTCGTGCGCGACGGTCAGCGGCACACCGTTCCCGTCACGCCGACGAAGGACGCGCAGACCGGCAACCCGATGCTGGGCGTCTCGTCGAAGATCGCGTTGCCGAAGGCATCGGTCCCCGCGGCCGTCGCCGGTTCGTTCCGGGAGACGGCCCGGGTCGGTCAGCTCTCGGTCGATGGTCTCGCCCGGATCTTCTCACCGTCGGGCGTGCACCAGTACACGAGCCAGTTCTCGGGTAACCATTCCAACAACACGGGCGCGGTGAACAACGCCGCCCATGGCGGCGCCAACAGCAACAACAACACCGACAACTCGAGCTCGCGCTTCGTGTCGATGATCGGTATCGCGCGCTACGCGGGTCAGGCCGTGCAGGCCGGCTGGGTGAGCGTCTTCCTCCTGCTCATCTCCATCAACGTCTTCGTCGGGATCTTCAACATGATCCCGCTGCTGCCGTTCGACGGTGGTCTGGTCGCCATCGCGATCTACGAGAAGGTCGCGTCGACGATCCGGGGCCGGAAGGTCGAGGTGGACGTCCGCAAGCTGCTCCCGATCACGGCCGCGGTCGTCGCGCTGCTGCTGTTCATCGGGATCTCGGCGATGTACCTCGATATCGTCAAGCCGCTCTAGCGCGCGTCCACTGCTCGTCACCGACGTGCTCACACTGCGCCGACCGACCGACTCGCGACTTCGCGACCTGCTCGACGAGGAAGAGGAACACGGTCTCACGTTCCAACACGTCGGCGCGCGCTTCGGTTCCCTGCCCGACGGGTTCCGCGCCAACCGGTCCGTACAACGGCTCGGGCATGGCGAGGACGTCTTCGCACGAGCGTGCCACGGGCTCCGGCTCTGGGAGCCGCACCGGCGGGCCGGCGTGACCCTGCTTCCCGAGACGCCACGACTGCGCGCGGGCACGACGCTGCTCGTCCGACTCCGGCTGGGATCCCTGCACGTCGTCGGTGGGTGCCGCATCCTCCACGTCGTCGACGAGCCGAATCGGTTCGGCTTCGTGTACGCGACCCTGCCGAGCCATCCCGAGGTCGGCGACGAGTCGTTCGTCGTCACGTCGGAACACGGCGACGTCAGCTTCGAAGTGGCGTCGATCTCCCGGTGGCGCGATCCCGTCGTCCGCCTCGGTGCCCCGATCGCGCGCCTGGTGCAGGTCCGCACGACCAGGCGGTATCTGCGGGGACTGGCCGAGTACGTCGCCGAGGGTCAGATCGCGCCCGCCGGCCTCTAGGCTGGTGCCGATGTACGAGCGCCGGAAGACGCGACAGGTACAGGTCGGATCGGTCCCGGTGGGTGGCGGCGCACCCGTGTCGGTGCAGTCGATGACGACCACGAAGACCGCCGACGTCGAAGGCACGCTGGCCCAGATCTATGCCCTCGCCGCGGCCGGAGCCGACATCGTCCGCTGCACCTGCAACGAGGAGGAAGCCGCCGAGGGTCTGGCCCAGATCGTCCCCCGTTCGCCCGTGCCGCTCGTTGCCGACATCCACTTCCAGCACAAGCTCGCCCTGGCCGCGCTGGAGGCGGGTGTGCACGCACTGCGTCTCAACCCCGGCAACATCCGCAAGCCGCAGCACATCAAGCTGGTCGCGAGTGAGGCGAAGGACCGCGGCGTGCCCATCCGCATCGGTGTCAACGCGGGGAGCCTCGACCCCGACATCGCGCAGCGCCACGGGGGCGCCACGCCGGAGGCGCTCGTCGCGTCGGCCGTGCGTGAGCTCGACTATTTCGGCGAGGTCGGCTTCGACGACGTGAAGATTTCCGTGAAGGCGTCGAGCGTCCCCGTGATGATCGACGCGTACCGGCTGCTCGCCGACACGACCGATCACCCCCTGCACCTCGGTGTCACCGAGGCCGGTCCGCCGCCGGGCGGCCTCGTGAAGTCGACGGCCGGTATCGGCACGCTGCTCGCCGAAGGAATCGGTGACACGATCCGCTACTCGCTCACCGCCGATCCCGTCGAGGAGGCGCGTGCGGGCCGAATGCTTCTCGAGGCGCTCGGGCTGCGCGAGCGCAAGGGCCTCGACCTCATCGCGTGCCCGAGCTGCGGACGAGCCGAGGTCGACGTGATCAAGCTGGCCAAGGACGCACAGCAGGTGCTCGCCGAACGCAACATCCCCCTTCAGGTGGCCGTGATGGGCTGCGTCGTGAACGGTCCCGGTGAGGCACGTGAAGCCGATCTCGGGATCGCCGGCGGACGGGGGAAGGGTCACCTGTTCGTGAAGGGACAGATGGTGCGGGTCGTGCCCGAGACCGAGATGATCGACGCGCTGGTCGACGAGGCCGAGCGCATCATGGCGGAAGGCATCGAGGCCCGTCTCGCGGCGGCCGACACCAACGCGGCGGCCGAGGCCGCGGCCGACCGCGAGGAGCTCCTCGAGATCCAGGGAAGGGACGCGAACCGCACCGAGGAGCGCATCGAGCGCATCCGCGAGATCGCGGACTGACGGAATCTCCGCTCATGGCGCCTGAGGCGCCGGCCGCTCAGCCGCGGGCGAGGTGAAGGCGCTCGCGCCAGCGCCGGACCGGTCCGGCGAGCGCGAGCTCGAGGCGTTGCGCTCGCAGTTGCTGTTCGAGGGGGGACCCGAGCACAGGCAACGGACCGACCACCCACTCGAGCAGGAAATCGGCCAGGGCGGGGTTCCGGGGCAGGACCGGTCCGTGCAGGTACGTGCCGAGCACCCGGTCGCCGAGCACGCCGTCGACACCGTCGCCGTTGCCGCCCCCGACGCGCACGGCGCCGAGCGGGGAGGTGTCCGGCCCGAGACGTGTCCGGCCCGAGTGGTTCTCGAACCCGGTGAGCAGGGGAAGACCGATCCCGGCTGGAGGCTCCACGACCACCTCGCCGATCAACCGGTCGGGACCGGCGACGGTCCTCGCGTCGATCAATCCGAGGCCCTCGATGTGCTCACCGTCACCGGTCTCGTAGGTGACCCCGATGTTCTGAAACCCCGCGCACACCGCGAACACGACCGCACCGGCGGAACGTGCCTGCTCGATGTTGGCCGCCGACACGCGCATGCCCGCCGCGGCGGCGCTCTGCGGGTTGTCTTCGCCGCCACCGAGCAGGTACAGGTCCAGCGATGCCGGAATGACCGAGCCTGCGGCGACTTCCACGAGCGTCGCCGCGATGCCCCGGCGTCGCAGCCGCTGCACGAGCACGACGGCGTTGCCGCGATCGCCGTAGGTGCCGAGCAGTTCCGGATAGATCAGCCCGACGCGTACCTCCGATTCGCGCACTGCGTTCATGACCGGAGCACGTCACGGTACTTGCGGGCCAAGGCCATGAACTGGGTGTACGACGCGACGACATGCACGTCGGCGCCGGCGACACGTTGCGCGGCGCGTGTGGGATCGGTCTCGACGATGCAGTCGACGTCGCCGTACTGCAGGCGCACCGCAACGTCGAGGGCGCGCTCGCCCGACGCGGCGACGGGCATGCCGCGCAGGAGCTCGAACGGCACGTCCCAGAGCCACGACGGATCGCGCCCGTCGGCGAGGTGCGCGTTCACCGCGATGACGACACCGGTGTCGCGACCACTGAGATATCCCAACACCTCGCTCCACCCCGCCGGGTTCTTCGCGAGGATCACGCGCGCGCTGCGCCCGTCGGGAAGCCGGTGCACGGCGTAGCGACCGGCGACCGTCGTGACGTGGGACGCGGCCTCCGCGGCCGTGGTCGGTGCAACGCCGAAGTGACGGGCCGCGACGATCGCGAGGGCCGCGTTCAGTACGTTCCAGTGACCCGGCACCGAGAGGTGGAGAGGGATCTTCTCGTCACCGAGCACGAGCGTGTCGCCGTCGATCCGGATCGTCGTGTGGGGCGTGGCGAAGCCGCACGAGCACGAGAACCGGTCGTCGTCCGACCAGGTGAGCAGCTCGCCGCACGCGGGGCACGTCGCCGCGTCGGCCTTCCAGCCCGGGCCGAGATCGACCCACGTGGTGTGGGCCGGCGCGGCGGCCCACGCGACATGCGGATCGGACGCGTTTGCGACCACGTGCATGTCGGGACGTGCCTCGCACACGCGGCGCCACTGTTCGGCGACGCTGCGCACCTCGCCGAAGCGGTCGAGCTGGTCACGGCTCAGGTTTCCCAGCACGAGCAGCTCGGGCTGGAGCGGATCGACGACCCGCCGAAGCCAGCGTTCGTCGACCTCGAGGATGGCGGTCTCTGCGCCGTCGGGCGCCGCCGCGAGCGCGGCCGCGAGACCCGCCGCCATGTTCGCGCCGGTGTGG
>CAZJSY010000080.1:0-15023 GCA_964548555.1 uncultured Burkholderiales bacterium | reverse complement strand
GTCAACAGGGTGCGGCGCGTCGACCTGCTTCGTGCTGCGATCGATCGTCGGAACCTCGCCGGCACGGTCGGCGTCTCGCTCGCGTGGCGTCGCGAGAACCTGCCCCCGCGTCCGATCTCGGCGCTCGGCTCGCTGACGACGTTCCGGCTCGCGCTCAAGGTCAACCTGAGGACGCCCAGTCGGAAGATCCGGCACAACCGTTCGTTCTTCTTCGCGCTCGGCCGTGAGAACGGCAGGCGCGGGTGGGCCCGACGGGCGGCGTTCGACGACCTGGACCTCGCCCTCGAGCCGGCGACGGAGCCCGTCTCGGAGACCGATCGCGTCCTCGAGCCCACCGTGGTCGTTCCGGTCACGCGTACGGCCGCGCAGCCACCGCCGGCGCAACCCGCCGACAGGATCGGGCGGCCCGTTGGCACGTCCAGTGGCGATCCTGGCGCGGCGCCCGAAGTCGATGTGACGCGCCGCACGAGTGAGCTCGACGAGCTGATGCGCGCGATGGAGCTGACGCAGCGCACCGAACCCGTGTCGCCGCCTGTCATCACGCAGCCCGACCCCGAACCGGAACCGGCGTTGCCTCCGGCGGGCTGGTATCCCGATCCGACGGGTCACGCGGAGCTTCGCTACTGGGACCGGCGCTGGACCGCCCACGTCACGACCAACGGCCGGCTCGCGATCGTGCCTCTGGACCATGCCGGTCCCGGGGGTACCGCGCAGACTTGATCCGCTGGGCCGAGGGAATCCCCGAATTCATCGCAGAGTCCACGTCGACCGGAATGTCCCGCTAGCCACGCGTCGCCGTTCGTCGGATACTTGCGCACGGCACTCGCGCCCGACCCCTGCCCGGGCGTACGTGCCGGCGACGCAGTGAGGACAGCCGGGGCAAGAGAACCCTCGGCTGTCCCCACTGACTACCGGCGCGAAGCGTCACGGAGCAGGGATTCCGGGAGAGGAGCCCGGCGAGGTCGACAAGACCGGTGTGCGGTGGCTACCGTCACCGCCACTGGGATTCAAATCGCGGCGACTGCCTGCGTCCCGGCGGGATCACCCTGCCGATCCGCCCCAGAGCGCCGGGGCGCAGCAGTCGTCCGCTTGTCGGTGAAGTCACCCCGACGAGCACAGCCCCAAGAGTTCGCGGTGAATTGTTCCCGCGCGCGCTCAAGTCTTTCCAGGCGCGCGTCGACGCGTCGGTATGCGGGCGGTGCCGGGTTCATCCGCGCCTGACCGCGGACGCGGGGGGTAGCGTGCCCCCGCCACAGGAGGTGCACCATGACGGGCTCGGTTCTGGGTCGACGCGCGTTCGCCACCGCGGTACTCCTCGTCACCGGTTCCTTCGTGGCACCGGCGGGGGCCGACGCCGGCAGTGCCTCTGCGGGCGATCACCGACATGTTCGGGATCTCTGGGCCGCAGCCCGATCGACTCGACGCTCGGCAGCTGTCGCGCCGCCGACCTCGGCGCGCCGGAGCGCGGCCAGTGTCGTGGGTGTCTTCCAGGCGGCCGACCGGGCCGGCGACACGTACCCGGTCGCCGACGCGAGGGCCGACATCCAGCCGTGGGGCGTCTTCTATTACTCCGACAGTCTCACGCTCGCGCTCAAGACGGCTGAGCAGACCGACCCGTACAACGACCCGGTCTGGGATCCCGGTGCATCGGCGATCCTGTGGGGCATCGACATCAACGGTGACGACAGCGCCGAGTTCGGCGTGTTGTACGAGCGCGACCCCGTGACGCACGCCCTCACCGCCAGACTGGACGAGGAGTCGACGGGCAGGGAGCTCTGTCCGGGGCAGGTCGTCGCCGGCTGGACGCCCGACAGCGGGTACACGGTGACGTTCCCGCCGACATGTCTCGGTGGGACCGGCCCGATCCGCGTCGGCGCGTTGATGCTCCTCGACCTCGATCCCAACGGCACGAGCGGGGCGCTCACGGGTGACGACGCGCCCGACGGAACCTTCTCGCCGTGGATCACGGCCGCGGAGCCTCCGCCCCCGCCGCCGCTCCCGACCCGCGCCGCGAGCGCCAACGGTTGGACGCTCGACGCGTGGGGTGGACTGCATCCCTTCTCCACCGACACGACGCCCGCGGCCGTCACGGGCGCGTCCTACTGGCCCGGTTGGAACATCGCCCGAGGTGTCTCGGCCACGAGTGTGACATCGGGCTTCGGTCTGGTCGTCGACGGATGGGGCGGACTCCACCCGTTCAAGGTTGGGACGGGCGCGATACCGACGACGATCACGACCAACTCCTACTGGCCCGGCTGGGACATCGTCAGAGGTGTGGCGCTGATGCCTGACGGCAGTGGCGGCTTCACGCTCGACGGATGGGGCGGACTGCACGGGTTCTCCACGACCTCGAATCCGGCGCCCACCGCCTCGGGCGGCCCGTACTGGAAGAGCTGGGACGTCGCGCGCGGTATCGCCATCGCGCCCGACGGCAAGGGCGGCTACGTCGTCGACGCTCGTGGCGGTTTGCACCCGTTCGCGATCGGCGCCGGCCCCGCGCCGGGTGCTCCCGGGCTCGCCCCGTACTGGCGTGGTGGCGACAACGTGCGCGGCGTCACGTTCATCCTCGACAGCAGCGGCGGGTACACGGTCGACCGTTACGGAATGCTGCGTGGCTTCGACACCGGTGCCGGCAGCACCGTTCCCGCGGCGCCGGGCAACGCGGCGTTGTGGTCGTGGGACATCGTCCGAGGCGTGGCCGTGGCGGCGCCGTAGGTTCGAGCGCGGTGTGCCGGCGTGCTGTCAACGCCGGCGCGCCCGCCGAGTCGATTGCGCGTCGTCGACCTTGGTCTCCTCCACGACTTTGCGCGTCGCCTTCGTGCGGGTTCGGGTCCGTTTGCGGTGAGTCGATTCGGCGCCCACGGTTTCTTCCGGCATGTCCATCGCTTCGTAGAGCAACGACAACGCCGTCTCGATCGTCGTGTCGGTCACCGAGCCGGGATCGATGAGAGAGAAGTGGGCCAACCCGCCGAAGAGAGCCAGGCTCACCTTTGCGAGCTCTTCGACGGGCCAGGGCGGTTCGATGCCCCTCGACGCGTGTTCGTTCTGTATGAACAGCTGTGCGATCTCGCGTTCGCGTTCGGCACGCGCGGCAAGCTTCGCCCGTACTGCGGGGTTGCGCCGTGCGTAGAGCAAGAACTCCAGATTGAGTGCCTGCCACGTCTCGTCCCAGTAGAGTGATCCGCCCCTGAGCAGCTCACGGATGTGGGGCAACTGCGCGGAGGCCTCGTGCGCCACGTTCTCGACGACGTCGCTGATCACGGTGTACGTCCGTTCGATGCGGTCGTCGATGAGGGCGAGGAAGAGGTCGTCCTTGCTCTTGAAGTTGGAGTAGACGGCCCCCTTCGTGAACCCGGCGAGCGACGCGACGTCGTCGAGCGTGGCTCCGTGGAACCCGTCGCGTGCGAAGACGACGGCGGCCGCCTCGAGAAGGTACTGGCGGGTCATGGCTCGGCGACGTTCCGGGGTCAGCGGTTCCAGCGGCACCCGAAAACCTCCTTGCCATCGTCGTCGACGAGGCGGATACTCATCAGTATGTCGAAGACGAGTGAGAATGTGACAGTCTCCAGGGTAGCCGCACCCGAGCTCGCCGCGGTGCGGGCATGGCTCCTCCGTCGACGCGTGTGGGAGGAGCGTCTCGAGCAGCTCGAACGAGCGGGCGGAGCACGACAGGCCGCCGTCCTGCGTACGGTTCCGAGCCCCAACTGAGGGCCGGCTTCGTGCTCGACGCCCTGGAGCTGCGCAAGTCGTACGGGCGCACGGCTGCGCTCGACGGTGTGAGCCTTACGGTCGCTCCCGGTGAGGTCGTCGGCCTGCTCGGACCGAATGGTGCCGGCAAGACGACGCTCGTCTCGATCGTGGCCGGGATCCGGCGGCCCGACGCCGGCACGGTGCAGGTCGGCGGGATCGACGTCATCCGTCATCCGCAGCGAGCGCGCCGGTTCATCGGGCTCGCGCCACAGGACACGGGCGTGTACCCCACGCTCACGGTGCGCGACAACCTCCGGTTCTTCGCCGGCCTCGCCGGCCTGCGCGGACACGATCTTCACCGTGAGATCGACATGGTCGCGGATGCTCTCGGGCTTGCACCGCTGATGGAACGGCGTGGGTCGCAGCTCTCCGGCGGGGAGCGCCGCCGCTTGCACACCGCGATCGCGCTGGTGCACCGCCCGCGACTCGTGCTGCTCGACGAACCCACGACGGGCGCCGACGTCCGGACCCGAAGCGAGATCCTGCAGTTCGTACGCGGCCTCGCGCAGCAGGGTTCTGCGGTGGTGTACTCGACCCACTACTTGCACGAGGTGGAAGAGCTCGGAGCCTCGGTCGTCTTCATCGATCGCGGGCGGATCGTGGCCCGCGGCGATCTCTCGAGCTTGATCCGGCAACACGGTGCCAGCGCGCTCCAGCTCACGTTCGACCGCTCGATCCCGGTCCCCGAAGTGGTGCGCGTGGACGGCGCCGTGATCGACGGGTCGACGGTGCGGATTCCCACGCGCGAACCCGAGGCGCTCGTGGCGCGCCTCGTCCCGCAGTTGGGCCCCGATGTCGCAGGCCTTCGCGGCATCGAGGTGGTTCGACCCGATCTCGAGTCGGTGTTCCTGGCCGTGACCGGCCGCCGGTACGACGAGCATGGTGCCGCGGTGCCGTCATGATCTCCGGTCGACGCGTCGCCGTGGTCGTCGCGCACGAGCTTCGCCTGGCGCGGCGCAGCTCCGATGCACTTCTGGTACTCATCGCGTTTCCGGTCATCACGATTGCGTTCTTGAAGCCGGCGATCCGCCCTGCGCTCGTGCAGAGCGGACACCCGCACGCGAACGGTGCCGAGCACGTCGTACCGGGACAGATGACGATGAGCGCGTTCTTTCTCGTCTCGCTCGTCACGTTCAGCTTCTTCGCCGAGCACGGTTGGGCGACCTGGGACCGGCTCCGAGCGAGCCCTGCGACCTCCTTGGAGATCGTCCTCGGCAAGGCTCTCCCGCGGATCGGCATGGGTCTGGTCCAATGCATCGTGCTCCTGGCTGCGGGAGTCGTCGTCTTCGGACTGGACATCCGGGGCGACGCGCTCGCGCTCCTTCCCCTCGTGCTCGCGTTCTCGATCTGTCTCGTGTCGATCGGCGTCGCGGTCACCGCCCTGTGTCGGACCGCCCAGCAGGCGAACGCGTTCGGCTACGGCGGGATGGTGCTGTTCGGTGCGATCGGTGGTGCGTTCGTGCCCATCAACGTGCTGCCCGCGTGGGCGCGGGCCGTCGCGCCGATCACCCCGACCTACTGGGCGATGCGCGCATTGCGATCCGTCATCCTCGACGGCGCCGGCGTCGGCGCGGTCATGGCGCCGACCGGTGTGCTGTTGGCGATGGCGCTCGTCTGCGGGCTCGTGGCCCTCGCACGACTTCGCTTCGACGAGGCGAAGATCGGTTGGGCGTGAAGTCGCCGGTGTTGCTCTTGTCGAGCGTCAGTCCCGGCGTCGGATCCTTCGGTCTCCCCTACGCCACACGATCACCATGGAGGACCATGTTCACTCCGTCGCGTCGTAGGGTTCGGTGATCCAGGCAGAGAACACCGGCATGCCGTGCCATGGTCCGTATGCGATCTCGTCGCGTTGCGGGATCCAACGGGCATCCGACGCGACGGCCACCACGGCGTACGGATGACCGAACCGCACCTCGGCGGCGCGGTTCATCCCCGTGACGGAAACCCGCAGTGCGCTTTCAATGGCGAATGCCGTGACGGCCGCGGCCTCGAATCCGGTGCGGGTGTAGCGGGCGACGGCCGACTGGCGCGCGTCGAACCAGTAGCCGTTCGGTGGCAGCAACGCGATGATCGGTCTCGCTGCAGCCGCGAAGCCGAACGCTTCGTCGGTGAGGTCGTGCTCGCTCTCGGCCGACCAGGCGGGGAGCACCGCGACCCAGCGCTCGGGCGGCGTGCCATCGGGCCTCGCGGGTTCCTCCGTGATGGTCCAGGCGGGGCCGTCGCCCAGCGGCAGGTCGAAGAGTGACCGGCGCGGCATCGTTGCCGCGCGAAACGGTGCCGTCGCGAGGTCGTATGCGGCCGCGAGCACCATGCCCGGCGCAACGTCACGCGCCGCGATCACCGACGTCACCCGTAATTCCGGGCCTGGACCGAGCCCCGCTTCGCCGTAGCGTGCGAGCGTGGTGTGTACGGCCACATCACCAGCCGTCGCGGTCGAGGCTATGGAAACCGCGTGCATGGAGCCGCCTGACCGAGGCTCGAGTGGCGTGCGCAACACATGTGTCAGGCCGGTGGACCACGCGCTGTCCCGGCCGAGCGCGTGTGCGGGCACACGGTCGAACGGCACCACCCACGACACACGCGTGGCGATCGCAGATGCGAGCAGCACCTTGACCTGAGGTGTCACCTCGAGTGGGAACCGGTCGATCAGGCCGAGGCTGTGCCGTCGTGCCCATTCGTCGGCGTCGGCCTGGGCCGGCACGTCGCCCGTCTCGACCACGTCGGACAGCGTCGACAGCCACCGACGCAGTTCAGCGGTCTCGACATCGGGGCGGTTCCAGACCGCCCCCGCTGCGCCGACCAACGGATGAGGCGTGCTCAACAGCGCCCTCGCGAGCGCCGCCGCGTCGTCCACCTCGACACCGAGAACGTCGACGAACCCGGCGCGCGCCGAGCCGGTGGCTGCGGTAGATGCGAGCGCGAGCAGGAGCCACGCTCCGAGCGGCGATGCGACGTGATGGCGGTCGCCGACCCGGTCATGGAATCGAGTGGCATAGCTCGCCAGCGGGGAAGCGATATCCGCGTTCGTCGAGGGCAACACGTCGCTCACTCTGCCCCGGGTGCGTCTGCGTCGCTCATGGGTTTCACACCGGCCATGATCAGCTCGCCGGGAGAAAAAACGGCCGGCACGGAACCCCGCGCTGGTCTCGTGCGTCTCAACCGGCGAGGTAGCCGGGGCAGTGCTCGGCCGTCGCACTCAGCTCGTACTGAGCCGGGAACCGGCCTGCCCCGGCTACCGCGGCCGTGCACCCCCCACGTGAGCGGGCTGCCGTGCCGCCGAGAAACTAACCGAGTGTGCCCGCCGTTGCGACGGGCTCGTCGTCCGGACGCCCCGTACCCCCGGCCGCGGCCCGGCCGGGGGCAAGGATCGGGGCACTCTCCGGGGTCGGAGGGGAGTCCCACCGTGGGCAGCTTCCGCGTTCGGAGCCGATCCCAGCAAGGAAACAGTTGGCGAACGCGGCGTGCCGCGCTTCGGCGGTCGTCTTCTGTGGGCTTGTCGGTTCACACACGTACGTGGCACGCGTCCACATGGCTCGGCGACAACGTCGCGTGGGTGTGATACGAAGGCAACGGCAAAATGACGCGGAAGCCGCCGGAGAGTTTCCATGAAACGGGAACCGCCGGGCCCGGGCAAACGTCATATGTGCAACGGGGAGCTCGAGCAGTGGGCGCCCAGGCGGGGGGAGGCGTCATGAGACGTCGTGGTGGCGTTCACCTGGTCGCGCTCTTCGCAATCGTCGCCGTCGTTCTCGGCGTGAGCGCCTCGACGGTGCAGAGCGCGACGCCGCCGAAGCCCGTTGTCTCGGTGACGCCCGACACCGGGCTCGCCGATCTCCAGGTCGTGACGATGACCGGCACCGGATTCGCGAAGAATGCATCGATCGCGACCCTCCAGTGCCGGCCTGGGGCGACCGGACCGGAGGGATGCGACCTCGCGACGCTGACGTATCTCACAGCTGACGCCTCCGGCTCGTTCACCACGAAGCGCGCAGTGCACCGCTTGGTGGGCATCGGCGGGACGAACATCGACTGCGCAACACCGAACGCGTGCGTGTTGGCTGCGGCGAACATCAGCAACTACGCCGAGAGCAACGGCGTCGTGCTCGGATTCGACCGGAGCAAGCCTCTGGTCAAGCCGAGCGTCACCGTGACGCCGAGCACCGGTCTCGTGGACCACCAGCTCGTCACCATCACGGGGTCGGGGTTCACTCCGCTGGCGACGGTCACCGTGACCCAGTGCCAGACGTCGACCACCTCTCCGCCGTCACCCGGTCCGGGTGTCATTCCGTTCGGGTATGGATCGTGTGACTTCGGGGTCAGCCGCACAGTTCGTCTCGGGACGAGTCAGCAGTTCACCGCGACGAACTTCCCGGTGCAACGGCTCATCACCACGTACGGGCCGACCGGTCCGCGCCAGATCGACTGCACGGCGACCGCCGGCTGTGTCATCAGTGTTCGCGGCAGCGGTTCTGGGACGAGCGCGAGCTTCGACACTCCGATCTCGTTCGACCCGAAGCAGCCGGTCGCGGTGCAGGACATGTCGATAACACCCGCGACGGGTCTCGCCGACCACCAGGTCGTCACGGTGAGGGGGAAGGGCTTCGTTCCCGGCGCACAGATCGCGGTGCTCGAATGCGGAGGCGAAGCGTGCGACTACACCCACAGTCGCCAAGTGACGCCGGGGCTGACCGGCGCGTTCACGTTGAGCTTCGCCGTGCAGCGCTCGGTCTCGTTCGGATACGGCTTGGGTCTCGGTGGGCCACCACCGATCGACTGCGCGGCGCGCGCCGGATCATGCGTTCTTCGAATCAACAATTTCCGGTCGTCGCCGAACACCGGGCTGTCGCGTCCGCTGACGTTCGACCGGTCGCGCGGCCTCGTGGAACAGACGGTGAGCGTTGACCCCGCCCACGACCTTCGTGACAACCAGGTCGTCGCGGTTCACGGACGGGGCTTCATCCCGATGCAGCCGCTGCAGTTGGTCGAGTGCGACGCGGCGGTCGAGACCTCAGGGGGCGCAGCGTTGGGCCTCTGCGACTACAGCACGGCCACCGTCGCGGCGGTGGACCGTCACGGCAACGTCGAGGCCGACTACACGGTCCGCGACGTCGTCAGCTCGTACTCCACCCTGTCGTCGTGCATCCCACGTCGGTGCGTGCTCGTCGCGTTGAGCGGAGCGTTCTTCGGCTATTCCGTGCCGTCCGTCGGACCGGCGTTGCCGGCTCCGGTCGTGCAAGGGGCAGCAATTCTGTCGGGCGGGTCGGTCACGACGAGCGTCGCGGCCCTCGGACCGGCTCCTGCGAGCTCGACGTCGGACGAGCATGTGAGCTTCCCCTACGTGACGCTCGACTTCGCATCGAGGGACCGCTGACCGCTCGACGCCCGTCCCGTGCGTGGCGGGCGAAAGGCCGGCCCTGGTCGACCGTCGTGGCGCGGACGTAACCGGCCCCGCCGCCCGGGATCATCGGGCGTGGGGCGTCCGGTCATGAGTCGTGAGCCGTGCCGCATATTCGAGGGCGTCCGGGGCTCCCTCGGCCGACCCGGCATGCTGGAATTCGCTCCGGATCTCGGTCAGAGTATGAGCCGTTTGGGCCGAGCGCCGGCAGGCGTGTCGGGCGTGGCAGGGAGCATCGATGCGCGGTATCCGCAGCGTGCTGATCGGTTCGGTGGTGCTCGGCGTGATCATGGCGCCGGGAATGGTGTCGGCGCAGGCGTCGCCGCCTGGGCAGGCATTCGGCGAGAAGTCCGTTTGTGCGCGGCCCGGCACACCAAGCGATGCGCGATGCCACGCGCACGTGCGTACCGACGCGAAGAGCGGCCGGCCGTTCGCGACGACCGGACCGACGGGTTACGGGCCGGCGCAGCTGCAGACGGCATATGGCCTGTTGGCCGCGGCGGCTTCCAATGGTGCGGCGCAGACGGTCGGGATCGTCGACGCGTACGACAATCCGAACGTCGAGGGTGACCTCGCCGCGTACCGGTCCGCGTTCGGCCTGTCGCCGTGTACGACCGGTTGCTTCCGCAAGGTGGACCAGTTCGGCGGCACCGCATACCCGAAGGGCGATGTCGGGTGGGGTCAGGAGATCGATCTCGACGTCGAGATGGCGTCGGCGATCTGTCCCAACTGTCACATCCTTCTGGTCGAGGCCGCGTCGAACAGCCTCGCGGACCTCGGCGCGGCCGTGAACCGCGCGAGCGCGCTCGGCGCAACCGTCATCTCGAACAGCTACGGCGCGGGTGAGTTCGCGGGGGAGACGAACTACGAGGCGCCGTACAACCATCCCGGCATCGCCGTCACCGTGTCGGCAGGCGACTCCGGCTACGGCGCGGAGTTTCCCGCCGCGTCCCGTTACGTCACGGCGGTCGGCGGCACCACGCTGAAGTTGACGTCGACCGGCTCACGCCTGTCCGAGACGGTCTGGTCCGGCACCGGCTCCGGCTGCTCCGCGTACGTGGCCAAGCCGTCGTTCCAGCACGATCCGAGCTGTGCACGTCGAACCATCGGCGACGTCGCTGCCGATGCCGATCCGAACACCGGTGTCGCCGTCTACGACAGCTACGGCTCGACCGGCGGCGCGAACTGGTATGTCTTCGGAGGAACCTCAGTCGCCTCACCGATCGTGGCCGCGACCTACGCGCTCGCCGGCAACGCCGCCGGCCTGACCGGCGCGGCGTCCTTGTATTCGGCACCCGGAGGTTCGCTCTACGACGTCACCAGCGGCTCGAACGGAAGGTGCACCTCCCGCAGGAGCACCGCCGGCGCGTACCTGTGCACCGGCGTGACGGGATACGACGGACCGACCGGGAACGGAACGCCGATCGGCACCCGGGCATTCTGAGCGTCGCGGCGCCGTGCGCTGCACACCTCGCGGCGCAGAGCCGCCAACCCTCGTAGCTCGGGTCCGTGATCGAGCCCCGTCAGAGGGTGTCGGCCGTGCCCACAGACCGATCGCTCGACACAGCCCGTTCGCGGGTCCATCGCAAGATGGGCCATTGGATCTATAAACCGCACCGCTGCGTGGCCGATAGGCCCTGTGCGGACTACCCCAAGCGCCGCACCTAGCCAAAGGAGAGACCACGCAATGAAGCGTCGGCTCATTCAGCTCAGCACCGCCGCGACGACCTTCGTTGCCCTCGCCGCCGTTCTCGGCGCCGGGTGCAAGTGGGGCTGAGCATCAACGAATAGCGGGTGGCCCGGCCCCCGGGCCGGGCACTCGCCCGCGCTGCGCCGTTACACATCAGGACCGTACTGAAGGGCGCGCATTCGAATTCTCAGCGCTGAGCGGCGCGAACCCGTTCCAAGACACCAACGAGGCCCGCGGACGCGGCGCGCAAGCGAAACGTCCAGCCTTCACGTTCGGCGCGACGCTTGTATTCCACGAGCAGCGCAACGCCACAGTCGTCACAGGTCCGGAGTTCCTCGAGGCTGACGGTGACGGCTCGGGGCTGCAGGCGCAGAACTCGGTCGAGGTAGGTGCGTATCTGCGTTGCGGTCCCCGCGTCGAGATCGCCGCGCAGCATGACGACGGCTCTGGTCCCGAAGATCATCAGTCCAGCGGCGCACCGGTCACCGAGCACCATGCCAGCCCTCTTGCTTGCGGCCCGTCACGTTGCGATGTGACGCCTCACCGACCCATGTACCCACGCACTCTGGAGAAGCACCAGCCGTCTACGTGGGACCGGAATGCGTCCGCGGTCTCGCAGACCCACGGAACGCGTCATCGGAGCTGCACGCGCTACGGCGAGCCCTGGTTGAGGTACTGCTGCACGAGGCGCACGGCCATCGAGCCTTCTCCGGCGGCCGAGGCGACTCGTTTGATCGAATCAGCGCGTACGTCGCCAACCGCGAACACTCCCGGCCGGTTGGTTTCGAGGGGTAGGGGTCGTCGAGCGAGGGCAACCCATTCCGAGTCGTCGAGGCAGGCCTCGGGGATGTTCGGGCCCGTAAGGACGAACCCGTGGTCGTCGAGCGCAACGGCTCCCGCGAGCCATTCGGTATGCGGCTCCGCACCGATGAGGACATACAGCGCGTGAGTGGCGATCGACCGTGTGCCGGTCTGGCAAGTCCGTACCCGCACGGACTCGAGGAAACGTCCACCGGACACTCCGGTGACCAACGCTCGCCTGAGGATCTCGATCAAAGGGTCGTGACGGATGCGGTCGACGAGGTAGCTCGACATGGTCGCGGCGAGATCATCGCCCCGGACGACGAGGATCACCCTGCGGCCTTCCCCGGCGAGCTTCACCGCGGCTTGGCCTGCGGAGTTCCCGCCCCCAACGATGACCGCCGGCTCCTGGTCCGGGGCTTCCCCGCGGAGGTCGATGGGCGTGTAGGAGACACCCATACCCTCGAACTCCTCGATTCCCGGGACCGCGAGGCGTCTGTAGCTGACGCCGGTCGCGATGACGACCGCCTTGGCGTTGAGTCGGGACCCGTCGCTGAGGGTGAGGGTGTAGTGGCCGTCCGGCCGGCTGATGCTGACGGCCGATTGGGGCACCATCATCTTGGCGCCGAACTTCAGGGCTTGCAGGAGGGCCCGCTCCGCGAACTCCTCACCGGAAACGCCCGTCGGGAAGCCCAGGTAGTTCTCGATGCGTGACGTCGTCGCCGCCTGGCCGCCGGCGGCGACCCCGTCCAACACCGCGGTCGCGAGACCCTCCGAGGACGCGTAGACCGCGGCCGCGAGACCACTGGGTCCAGCTCCCACGACGACGACGTCATACAGGTCCTGCGGAGGCTCGTCGTCGAAGATGCCGACCGCGCCGGCGAACGCGCTGTTGGTGGGATTGGCCAGCACCTCGCCGCCGGCGAGCAGGACCACGGGGGTGTCACGCGGTTGCAGGCCGAGGCGCTCCAGAAGCCCAAGGGCCGCCGGTTCCGCGTCCAGGTCGACCCACGCATGGGCGAGACGGTTTCGCGCCGCGAACTCGCGCAAGCGTTGGGTGTCCTTCGAGTAGCGGGACCCGATGATTTGGACACCTGCGCGGATCTGCAAGAACGCGTCCCGTCGCCGGAACATGGTCTGCACAAGGAGCTCACCCAGGACCGGTTGCTCATCGATCACGACTTTGACCTTGGCACGCGGGACCCGCAGGATGCGTCCCGATTCGGTCACCACCGAGGTGACGTAGACCCGCTCACCGGTCAGCAGGTTCAGCTCGGCGATGAAGTCGCGGGCCAACAACGTGACGATGTCGCGTTCGACGCCTTCGTGTAGGTCGAACGCTCGGACGGCACCGGAGAGCACGACCATCAAGTCGTAGCTCGGATCCCCAGCGGCCGACAGCACCTCGCCGACGAACGTCGGTTCCTCCGCGCCGTAACGGTGCAACGCGTCCAGCTGTTCGTCGCTCAGCTTCGGCAGGAGCAGCTGGGCATATTCCGGCGGGACGAGACGCGTCTGGTGCGGCCTTCCTCTTCGAGCATCCCGTCGAACAGCATCGATTGTCTCGGTCATCGTCGTCGCGCTCATGGCTGGCATCCCGTTCTGTTCCACCGATTTGGAGCACCGTTGCGGGCATCGTGCGCTCGCGGGGCGGTAGGCGCCAGTGGCAGGAATGCCGACATGTGATAGGTTCTGGCCATGCATCGGATTGCGGTGCTCGCGCTGGATCAGGTGATCGCTTTCGACCTCGCGATCCCGCTCCAGATCTTTGACGCGGCGCGTCTCGCCGACGGCACACCTGCCTATGACGTGATGGTGTGCGCGGCGGCGCACACCGCTGCGACATCAGGCGAGCACCGGCAGTTCACCTTCCGAGCGCCCTACCGTCTCGACGACGCGCTTCGAGCCGACACGATCGTCGTGCCCGGGCTTTCCGCCCTCGATGGACCGCCATCCCGCCGTGCCCTCGATGTGTTGCGCACCGCTGCCGAACGCGGGCTGCGCATCGCGTCCGTGTGCACCGGTGCGTTCGTGCTCGCTGCGGCCGGGCTCCTCGATGGTCGACGGGCCACCACGCATTGGCACTATGCGCCCGAACTCGCCCGTCGGTATCCCGCAATCGAAGTCGATGCTGACGTGCTCTTCGTCGACAACGACAACGCGGTGCTGACCTCAGCCGGACTCGCAGCCGGGATCGACATGTGCCTGTACATGGTGGGGCGTGATTACGGCGCAAGCGTGGCCGCCGACGTCGCCAGAGGCGTCGTCGTTCCGATGGTGCGCGACGGTGGCCAAGCGCAGTTCATCGTCCACGCCACCCCTGAGGATCCTGGCCTGCAGTTGCAACCCACACTCGAATGGATGCACGACAATCTGCGCGAGTCACTCACGCTCGACGACGTTGCGCGTCACGCCATGACAAGCGTGCGAACCCTCAACCGCCGGTTCCGCGAACAGGTCGGCACAACTCCGCTCCAGTGGTTGCTCCAAACCCGGATCGAGCGCGCCAAGGAACTGCTCGAAACCACTGAACTGACGGTCGAACGCATCGCCGCCGAAGTCGGCTTCGGATCGAGCGTCACGCTCCGCCAACACTTCGCCCGGCGCGTCGGCGTCCCGCCTCAGCGCTATCGCTGTGCCTTCCGCGCTCGCACGCCGACCAGCGCCGTGAGCTGACCCGGATCAGGCATCCGACCTCTGCGTGCCGGAACTCCGGGCACGATTCCTCGGGCACCGTGGGAAAGAGAACCCCGCCCCAAACCCACGGTGCCCGTCGGCCGTCACGGCCCAGCCGGGCGAGCAAGCGCCGACTCGGCCGGAGTTGGCTGTCACCTCGTCTACCCACGACGGCGTGTCGCTTACCGAGCGAAGTCGTGCGGCAAACCGTTGCCGACGTGAGGAATTCACGCGCCCGGGTCCGCTGGTTTCGGCTGCTCGGCGGTCGCTACCAAGACGTGTGCCACTGCGGTGCAGTCGCTGCACCATCTGGCTCCACCGCCGAATCGCTGCAGCTCGATCGCGACGCCCGACGAGCTCAGCTGGTCAGATCGGGCGGCAATCAGAACGTTCGACAGACCGTGGTTTCCGAGCGTGCATGCATCCGTGAAGTGCCCGGCTGCCCAGTGGGGCGCGTAGGCGGACATCCAGCAGGACCTGTTTGGCGACCTCCCGGCATGACGCGCCTCGGGTGTGCTGGTAGACCCGGAGCCTCACGGAGACGGCGGTCTCCAGAACACTCGTGTGCGGCTTGCCGCCGCATTCTCGTTGGCGCGCTTCGATCGTCAGGACGTGACCATCGGACGAGAGCCGGCGTAGCTGCCATCGAACCCGTTCGGTGTGAGTCGAACAGCTCGCCAGGGCCAGCGCGCCCCCGGCCACGACGACCGC
>CAZJSY010000079.1:5541-15135 GCA_964548555.1 uncultured Burkholderiales bacterium | reverse complement strand
ACGACCGCGGCCAACACGCCAGGCGCCATGACGCGCCGCTGCTACGGCACGGTCGTCGCCGCCGCGGTGAAGAGGCCTTCGTCGCCCGTCATGCGCTGACTGACGACGCGGCTCGAACCACCGGGCGGCATCGACACGCCGTAGAGACAGTCGGCGGCCTCCATCGTCCGCTTCTGATGCGAGACGATGAGGAGCTGCGCTTCGTCGCGGAACTCGTGGATCAGGTCGAGGAAGCGGTGCAGGTTGACGTCGTCGAGCGCGGCCTCGACCTCGTCGAGCAGGTAGAACGGCGACGGACGGGCGCGGAACACGGCGAAGAGGTACGCGAGCGCAGTGAGCGAGCGCTCGCCGCCCGACAGCAGCGACAACCTGCGCGTGTTCTTGCCCGAGGGGCGCGCCTCGATCTCGATCCCCGTGTTGAGCATGTCCTCGGGATCGGTGAGGAAGATGCGGCCCGAGCCGCCGGGGAACAATGTCGAGAACAACGAGTCGAAGTGTCGGGACACGTCGGCGAACGCGTCCTCGAACACGGTCACGATCTCGCGGTCGACGGCCCGGATGACGCGCATCAGCTCCTTGCGGCTCTCCTTCACGTCTTCGAGCTGCGCAGTGAGGAAGTCGTGACGCTCCCGCTGCTCGTCGTACTCCTGCAGCGCGAGCGGGTTGACCGGACCCATGACACGCAGCTCACGCTCGAGCTCGCGTGCGCGGCCGGCGAGCGTCGTGCCGTCGGGAACGTCGGGTGCCGGCGCGTCGAGCGCGGCCGCGGGTTCACAGTCGAAATCGGCCCGCAGCTTCTCGACGGCGGCTTCGAGACGCATGCGCGTCTCCGCCTCTTCGATCTCGACGCGCGACATCTGCTCGCGCAACACGGCGAGCTGTTGTTCGAGCTCGTTGCGCTCGGCCCGCAGCGTGTCGAGGCGGCGTCCGGCTGCGCCGGCCTCCTCCGAACGCTTGCGCCGGCGCTCGCTCACGCGCTCGTGCACCGACCCGATGGTCGCCAGCCAGTTGTCGAGCGAGCCGACCAACGACGCACACGCGCGGGCGCGTGACGCGAGCTGGGCGCGGTGTCGCTCGGCCGCGGCCTGCGCCTCGGGGTCGCGCGCGAGGCGTGTCTCGACCTCGTCGAGCCGGCGACGCAAGAGGCCACGGCGCTCGTCGAGCGCCGCCGCGCGCATCTCGACGTCGCGACGCGAGGCCGCCACGCGTTCCTCGTCCCGACGCAACGACGCACGCGCCTCGGCCAACTGCGCGGCGCGCGCCAGTGCATCCTGCTCCGCTGCTTCGAGTCCGGGCAGCACGAGCTGGAGCTGGGTGACACGAGCGTCGTCGTCGTGGTGCCGGCGCCGGATCGCGTCGAGCTCCTCCGCGAGCTGTTCGAGCTCGACGACGCGCGACTGGGCCTCGCGCTCCACCTGCTCCAGTACCACGACGGCCCGATGGTGCCGTTCCCCACCGGCACGCGCGGCGTCGCGTGCCGCGGCCTCCGTGTTGTGAGCCTCGTGCAGGGCCGCGCGTGCCGCCCCGAACGCCGCCTCGGCTTCGACGCGTGCCGCGTCGGCGACGCGCGCTTCATGCTCGGCCTCCTCGAACGCCGCCTGCGTGACACCGGCCTGCTCGTCGCCTCCGGCGCGCCACACACGAGCGCCCCCGAAGCAGTCACCGTCGCGTGTCACCAGAACGAGCTCGGGGTTGGCCAGCGCGAGATCGAGCGCCTCACGCCAGTCACCCTCGACGAGCATCACGCCGTCGAGGAGCCACGCGAGCGTTGCCTCGAGCGTCGGAAGCTCCGTGCGCACAGCGTCCGCCAACGGACGGGTGCGATGCGGCGCGAGACGTCCCTGCACCGGACGGGCGCCGCCCTGCAGCACGATGAGCATCCCGGCCGTGTCACCGGTCTTCAAACGCTGGAGCGCGTCGCGCGCCGCTTCCCCACCATCGACCACGACGGCCCGCAACGCGTCGCCGAGCGCTACCGCGACGGCCACCTCGGCACCGGTCTCGATCTGCAGATGATCGACGAGCGGGCCGACGACGCCGTCGAGCTCTGCGATCCGGCCTGCGCCGGTCTGTGCGCGCGCGGCGTCGAGCGCCTGCGCGAGCGCCTCGGCCCGAGCCCGCCAGCGCTGTGCCTCACCCTCAGCCTGCCGGTACGACGCCTCGGCCTCGTGCCGCGTCTCCTCCGCGGCCCGCCGTCGCTCGGCGGCGCGTTCCAGCGCGGCCGCGAGATCGATCGACTCCCGCTCGGCCCGTTCGAGCTCGACACGACCCGCGCTCTGCTCGTCGGCGAGCCGGGTGAGGCGCTCTTCCGTCGCGCGCCGGCGGGCCTCGACGCGACCGAGCTCGGCTTCACCGCGCTGCAACGCCTCCCGGCCGGCCTGCAGCTCCCGCCGAACGGTCGCCACGCGCTCGGCGGCGTCGTCGGTCTCCGTCTCGGTCAACGCCGAACGACGGGCCGCGAGCTCGCGCTCTGCTTCCTCGACCTCGAGCATCGGGTCACCGAGCGCCCCGGCCTCGGCGTCGACGGACTCGAGCTGCGCACGCAGCGCGGCCGCGTCCGCGACGAGCGTCTCGACGACACCGGTGTCGGCCGCGGCTGCGAGCTCCCGCTCGAGCCCGCGCTGACGCTCTGCCGCGAGCGCGCGCAGGCCGCGACCACGTTCGCGCATCGACTCGACTCGCACGAGCGCGTCGGCGAGCTCGTCGTCGCCGAGCACGGTCAACGCGTGCTCCGCGTCGAGCACGGCGGTGTCGAGGTCACGTAGACGCGCGCGGACCGCGCGGTCCTGCTCGTCGTGCTGGCCCCGCTTGTCGCGCAGACGCTCCCGTCGGGTCTGCAGCCCGGCGATCTCGTGGCCTGCGAGATGGAGCCTGATGTCGCGCAGCTCGGCGACGAGACCGTCGTGGCGGCGCGCCGCGTCGGCTTGCCGTTGCAGCGGTCCGAGGCCGCGGCGCACCTCGCGCACCAGGTCCTGCAACCGCAGGAGGTTGCCTTCGGTGGCCTCGAGGCGGCGCTCCGCCTTCTCCCGGCGCTTTCGGAACTTGAGGATCCCGGCGGCCTCCTCGACTACCGCCCGGCGGTCTTCGGGGCGGGAATTGAGGATCGTGTCGAGCTGGCCCTGCCCGACGATCACGTGCTGTTGGCGTCCGATACCGGAGTCGGACAGCAGCTCCTGGATGTCGAGGAGGCGGCACGGGGCGCCGTTGATCTGGTACTCCGACTCGCCCGTCCGGAAGAGCGTGCGGGTGATCGTGACCTCGGAGAACTCGATCGGCAGAAGACCCGCGGTGTTGTCGATCGTGAGCGACACCTCGGCGCGGCCGAGCGCCGGCCGCTGCGGCGTGCCGGCGAAGATGACGTCGTCCATCTTCGCCCCGCGAAGGCTGCGCGCGGCCTGGGCTCCGAGCACCCAGGCCACGGAGTCGACCACGTTGGACTTCCCGGAGCCGTTCGGCCCGACGACCACCGTGACGCCCGGCTCGAACTCGAGCGTCGTCTTGTCGGCGAACGACTTGAAACCCTTCAGGGTCAACGATTTCAGGAACACGCGCGGGGCTCCCTTCGATCCGCGGGGCGAGCGTAGCGAGCCCCGGCCGGAGGCCCGGGGACCTCGATGAGGTGGCGCTGCCCCGCTCCGTGGGCCGCCGCCACGTCCCGCCACCGCCTGCGAGGCAAGGTTGCCCCGGGCGACCCCGCGCGGCTCAAGTGCCGTCCTGAAGTGACCGAAACGTCTCCAAACGCCGGAAGGGTCCCGACGGGACATCGGTCGCCGGCGCGTCTGGGAACGGGGTCGGCGTGGAGACACGGCTGCAGAACGCGATACGCGACATCACCGACCCGATGATCGTGCTGCGCCGGCTCGTCGACCAGACGCTGCGGCTCGTGCCCCATGCCGAAGGCGCCGTCGTGGAGCTCGCCGACGACGGTGCCCTCACGTATGTGTGCGCCGGAGGCAACCTCGCCGCACACACGGGCACGCGACTGAGCATGGACACCAGCCTCTCGGGCCTGGCCATCCGGACGGGACGGACCCTGCGTTGCGACGATGCGCTGACCGACGACCGCGTCGACCGTGAGGCGTGCCACAGAGTCGGCGCGATTTCCATGGTGTGCGTGCCGCTCCGGCGAAACGGCGAGCCTGTCGGTGCTCTGAAGGTCAGCGCCTCACGTCCGTACGTGTTCGACAACCGCGATGTCGCGACGTTGACCCGCGTTGCCGAGTTCATCACGACCGCGATCGCCGCCGCCTCCGACATGGACCGCATCGTGCGCTCTCTGCTCGCGCCGACCGAGGCGCCGGACTCGGGTGACAGCGACGGACACTTCGTCGCCAACGTGTTGCAGCCCGGCATCGTCGTCGACGTGGAGACGAGACGGCGCGTGGAACGCGTGCTCATGGGGCCTGCATTCGCGATGGTGTGCCAGCCCGTCATCGACATTCGCAGAGGCAACCTCGCGGGCGCCGAGGCATTGGCGCGTTTCCATGCCGAACCGGTACAGCCGCCGGATATGTGGTTCGCCGAAGCGCAGCGCGCGGGGCTCGGCGTGGAGCTCGAGGTCGCAGCGGTCGAGATGGCGATGACGCTGGTGCCGCATCTGCCGGCGGACGCGTATCTGGCCGTCAACGTCGGACCCGAGACCGCGACGAGCGAACGCCTGCCGGAGTTGTTCGACGCGGCGGGCGCGGAGCGCATCGTGATGGAGCTGACCGAGCACCTTCAGGTTCTGGACTACGCGACCTTGCACGACTCGCTCGGCACGATCCGCGGGCGCGGGACGCGACTCGCGATCGACGACGCGGGCGCCGGATTCGCCGGACTCACGCACATCCTCAAGCTCGCGCCCGACATCATCAAGCTCGATCGCGACATCACGACGGGCATCCATCGCGACCCGATCCGCCGCGCGCTCGCGGGCGCGTTGGTGACGTTCGCCGCCGACACCGGAGCAGACATCGTCGCCGAGGGGGTCGAGCGTGCGGAGGAGCTCGAAACCATCCGGGGCATGGGCATCCGGTACGCACAGGGATTTCACCTCGGCCGTCCGGGCCCGGTGGAGTCGCTCCCCCGCACTCTCCGTGCTGCTCGCCGGGCGAGCTCGCTCTGAGCGATCGCGCGTCACAACACCCGGAACGTGCTCTCGCCCTCGGGTTCCTCGTCGACGATCTCAACCCGCTCGACACGCGCGCCGCGCGGACCTTGGCGTGCCCACTCCACGATGCGGTCGACCGCGCCGGGCGGGCCTTCGAATACCGCCTCCACCGCACCGTCGGCGCGGTTGCGGATCCATCCCGCGACACCGAGCTCGCGAGCAAGCCGGAGCGCCGAGTCGCGGAAGAAGACACCGTGCACGCGCCCGCGGACGAGGACGTGCCGCCGCGTGCGCGCCGTCACACCTGGCAGGTGTCGCAGAAGAACGTGGAACGACCGCCGACGCGCTGGCGCATGACGGGACGGCGGCAACGCGGGCACGCCTCGCCCTCACGCGCGTAGACGTTGTGGTGCAACTGGTACTCGCCCGGTCGACCGAACACGTCGACGTACTGCTGGTCCGCCAGTGATGACCCTCGGTGCTTCACCGCGTCCTGGAGGATCTCCATCATCGCCCGGTAGAGGCGACGGACCTCCTCCGGTGAGAGCGAGTTCGTCATGCGGTCCCATCGCAACCCGGCTTCGAACAGGATCTCGTCGCTGTAGATATTCCCGATACCGGCGAGGAAGGTCTGGTCCATCAGCGCGGTCTTGAGCTTCGTGCTGCGCGACGCGATCCGCTCGCCGAAGTTCTCCCACGACATCGTCTGCTCGAGCGGGTCGAGACCGAGGTGCGCGAGCTCGTCGACCTCACGTTCCAACTCGTCGTACGACGTGACGAACATCTCTCCGAACGTACGCGGATCGACGAATCGCAGCTGCCCGCCCTGCGTGAACGTGATCACGACATGCGTGTGCTTCGGGAGCGGCTCCTTCGCGGACTTGGCTCGCAACAGCTGACCCGACATCCCGAGATGGATCACCAGCACGTCGCCGCCGTCGAGGCGCAACAACAGGTACTTGCCCCGTCGCGCGACACCCGCCACCTTCTTGCCCTCGAGCTTCGACGCGAATTCGGCCCGCTTCTTGTGCCGTCGGACCGATCGGGCTCCGTTGGTCTCGACGGCCTTGATCTTCTTGCCCGTGACCTCACGCTCGAGATCTCGCCGCACGACCTCGACCTCAGGTAACTCCGGCATCCGCGTCCTCCCCCCAACGACGCTCCGGCGGACCGCTCGCCTCGTCGCTCTCGTCGATCGGAGGCGAAACGTCGCCCGTGCCGGCCCCACCTTCCGGCATGCTGGCGATTCCGGCGTCCCCGGCGTCGACGTCGACCTCTCGCAGCCATAGCCACGCGGCTTTCGCCGCCGCCTGCTCCGCCTGCTTCTTCGAGCGGCCCTCACCCGTGCCGCGAGGCTCGCCGTCGAGCAGCACGGTCGCGTAGAACCGCTTCGCATGGTCGGGACCGTGTCCGCTCACCTGATAGCGGGGCAGGCGGTCGAACCGACGGGCCGCGAGCTCCTGCAAGCGGGTCTTGTAGTCGTGACCGCCGGGGCCGGCCGCGGCCTCCGCGATCCGTCCCGCGAGGAGTCGCAGCACGAGTCCGTTCGCGGCGTCCCATCCACCGTCGAGGTAGACGGCCGCGATGACGGCCTCCATCGCGTCGGACAAGATCGAGGGCTTGTTGCGGCCGCCGGACGCGTCCTCGCCCTTGCCGAGGAGCAGGGCCGACCCCAGACCGACCTCGACCGCGAGCTGCGCGAGCACCTCCGCGTTCACGACCGCGGCCCGCACCTTCGCCAGCTCACCCTCGGGAAGTTCGGGATAGAGGTGGTACACGCGGTCCGTCACGACGAGACCGAGCACCGCGTCACCCAGGAACTCCAACCGTTCGTTCGACTCCGCCTCGGCATGCTCCGCGCACCACGACCGGTGTGCGAGCGCGTCCAGGAGGACCTTCTGGTCACGGAACCGCCAGCCGAGGCGGTCCTGGAGGCGGGTGAGCACGCCGTCGAGGCCTTCGTCGCCGAGCGTCTCGGTCATGCCTGCGCGCTCCGGAGCCGCTCGAGGACATAGTCGACGTAGTCGCGCACCGTCCGGAGATCGGCCAGGTCGTCGTCGTCGATCGAGAAGCCGACCGTGCGCTCGCCCATGTCCTCCTCGATGGCCTCGACGAGCTCGAGAATCGCGGGCTCGTCGGCGTGGAGGTCGTCGACGACGGATGCATCGAGCGTGACCTCCTCGTCGTCGAGATCGAGAATCTCGGCGAGGTGAGCCCTGACGGTGCGGAACACGTCGTCGGGATCGACGGGGTCGCGCGTCACATGGGTCTCAGCCGGCACGCCCGATCGACTCCTTGACCCGTTCGACGATGCCGGCCGCCACGCAGTCGCGCGCGAGCCGCACCGCATTCACGATCGCGCGCGCCGACGACGAGCCGTGCGAGATCACACACACGCCGTTGACGCCGAGGAGCAACGCGCCACCGGTGGTGTCGGGATGGAGATCGCCGGCCACTTCGAGCAGGGCCGGAGCGATCGCCCGGGAGGCGTCCTTCAGCTCCTCGCGACCGAGCACGCCGAACACCAGGTTCGCGATGGTCTGGACCGCGCCTTCGAGCGACTTCAGCGCGACGTTGCCGGTGAATCCGTCGGTGACGATCACGTCGGGATGCGGCGACATGAGCTCGCGACCCTCGACGTTGCCGACGAATCCCGGTGTGCCCGTGAGCAGCGCGAACGTCTTCTTGCGCAGCTCGTCACCCTTGCCGGACTCCTCGCCGTTCGACAGCAGCCCGATGGACGGCTCGTCGAGCCCGAGGCGGACCTGCGCGTACGCCCGCCCCATCGCGGCGAACTGCACCAGCCACTCGGGCGAGCAGTCGACGGTTGCGCCGCCATCGACGAGCAGCTGCGGCACGCCACCGGCACGAGGGATCGGCACCGCGATCGCCGGCCGGGAGATACCTCTGATCCGGCCCATGCGCAGCAACGCCGCCGTCATCGTGGCGCCGGTGTTGCCCGCACCGACCATCGCGTCGGCAACGCCGTCGCGCACCGCCTCCGCGCAACGGACGAGTGACGCGTCGGCGCGCGTGCGAACCGACGACGCCGCGTCGTCGTGCATCCCGATCACGTCGCGCGCGTCGAACAGCGTGACGCCGTGCGGAGGTTGTCCGTCGGGAAGCAGGGAGCGAAGGGCCGACTCCGGGCCGACGAGCACGACGTCGACATCGGCTTCGTCGACCGCTTGCAGCGCCCCGGCGACGATCTCTTTCGGAGCGCGGTCACCCCCCATGGCGTCGACCGCGATCCGAAGACGCGTCATCTGATTAGTGCGCCCTGCCGTGAGGCCGGCACGCGTGCAGCGCGAGATGCCCGGGCCGGCGTGCCATCTACCGGACCTCGATCACCTGGCGACCGCGGTACCAGCCACAGTTGCCACACACGGTGTGGGGCAGCTTGGCTGCGCCGCAGTTGGGGCACAGCGAGCGAGGCGGTGCGTCGAGACGCCAGTTCGCGGCACGGCGTGAGCGCGTGCGGCTCCGCGGCGTCTTGCGCTTGGGGACGGCCATGTCTCCTCCGACTGGTTGGTCAGAGCTCGAGCTGCGAGAGCGCCGCCCAGCGCGGATCGGGCGTTCTCTGGTCGCACGAGCAGGGATCGTCGTTGCGGTCGCGCCCGCACACGGGACAGAGCCCCGCGCAGTCGGGCCGGCACAGCGGCGCGACCGGGAGCTCGAGGAGCACCGCGTCGCGGATGGGGTACGCGAGCTCGACGGTGTCGTGCTCGAGCGGATAGGTCTCGCCCTCGAGTGGCGTCGGCTCGAACAGCTCCTGCACCTCGCACTCGAGCTCGCCGCCGATCGGGCGCAGGCATCGGCTGCAGGACGCGGTCCAGTGTGCGCGCACCGCTCCACGCACGACGATGCCCTCGGGGACGCGCTCGAGCAGCAGGTCGACCGTGACGGCTTCACCCTCCGGGACCGCGGAGCCCGTCACAGCAAGCCCCGCGAGCGGCGCGTCGAGATGCAGGACGCGACGCGACCCGGGGCGATGCAGGAGGTCGGCGACGTTCGTACGGAATTCGGTCATGGCGAGCCGGGAGCATGGAGTGCGGGGACTGAGCTGCGAGGACGCGAGCGCGCCGGCGGGCGCGAACGCGTCGCCATCGTAGCAGGTAGGGGGCGGTTTCCAGATGTTGCCAGGCGAGGAACGGCTATCCCTGATCCTGGTCGAAGAAGTTCGACTCGGCCTGCTCGGCGGCCGGCTCCTCGGTGGGCAGATCGACCACGACCTGGAGGCGCTGTCGACCTTTCTGGACGGCCTGCATCGTGCGCTCGAGCACGACCTCGAACGAGGCGAGCCGCTGGTCGACGTAGTCCTCGGCCTCGTGCCGCAATGCCCGCGCCGCCGACTCGGCGTCGTCGATGAGAGCCTGCGCCCGGCGACGGGCCTCACGGACGACCTCGGTGCGCTCGACCATGCGCTCCGCCTGGACACGTCCGGCTTCCACGATGTCGTCGGCCTCGCGCCGGGCCTGGGCGAGGAACTCCTCGCGTTCCTT
>CAZJSY010000079.1:0-5441 GCA_964548555.1 uncultured Burkholderiales bacterium | reverse complement strand
CCACGATGTCGTCGGCCTCGCGCCGGGCCTGGGCGAGGAACTCCTCGCGTTCCTTCAGCAGCCAGCGGGCCTGGCGCAGCTCCTCGGGGAGGTTGGCGATCGCGTCCTCGAGCAGGGTGAGCACTTCGTCCCGGTTGACGAGCACCGAGGCCGACATCGGCATCGAGCGGCCGCCCTCCACGAGGTCCTGGACGCGCAGCAGGAGCGCCTCGCTGTCGTGCACGGCCCCGTGCCCGTGGGCGCCCGCCTCAGTCACGGGATTCACCCGGACGCCCGAAGCGCTCCTCGAGGCGCTTCGCGACCACGGCCGGCACCATGCTCGACACGTCGCCACCGAATCGGGCGACTTCGCGTACGAGGCTCGACGAGAGGAAGGAGTACTGCGGGCTCGTCGAGATGAAGAACGTGTCGATGCCCGACAGGCTCTGGTTCATCTGGGCCATCTGCAGCTCGTAGTCGAAGTCGGAGACGGCTCGGAGCCCTTTCACGATGGCATCGGCGCCGTGCTCGGCCGCGAAGTCGACGAGGAGGCCTTTGAAGTACTCGATCCTGATGTTCGACAAGTGCCCGCACACTTCCCGCAGCATCTGCTGCCGTTCTTCGAGGGTGAAGAGCGACTGGGCCTTCTGCGGATTGCGGATCACCGCGACGACGACCTCGTCGAAGTGGCGGGCGGTCCGCTCGATGATGTCGACGTGACCGTTGGTGACGGGGTCGAACGATCCTGGACACAGCGCTATGGCCAAGTGGGCACGGTCTCCTGGTGAGTGGCCAAGCGGGCAGCCGAGCACGGGAACCGTGGGCCGGTCATCCGGAGCCCACGATTCGCACGAGCGTATCCCCGTAGGCACGCTCCCACCGCGCTTCCCACCCCGGGGGTGCAGGTAGCGGGCCCGAGGAGGCCCGTTGCTCCACGACGACCGCTGCGTCCCGCGCGAGCCAGCCGGGCGTGCCCAGCGCTTCGAGGATGGTCGCGAGCTCACGCTCGGCGAGGTCGTAGGGCGGGTCGAGGAGAACGAGGTCGAAGGGTGCCTCGGGCGGAGGTGCGCCCCGCAGGAACTGGGCGACGTTGCGCCGCTGCACCCGGGCGCGGCCGGCGAGGCGGGTGCTGCGCAAGTTGCGCTTGATGGCCTCCACCGCACCGATGTCGCGGTCGACGAGCACCGCGCGCGCCGCGCCGCGGGACAGGGCCTCGATCGCGAGCGCTCCGCTGCCCGCGAACCCGTCCAGCACCGAAGCGCCCACGACCCGGTCCGGCCCGAGCGCGGCGAACAGCGCCTCCTTGACGCGGTCCGAGGTGGGGCGCGTCCGCTCGCCGCGGGGGGCCACGAGCGGCAGGCCGCCCATCTCGCCTGCGATGACCCGCAGGCCGCGCCCATGGCCGCGAGACGGTCGGGACATGGGCCGATGCTCGCACCCCTCAGCTCTTGAAGAGGAACTCCACGTCGTCGCCGAGCAGGTCCTCGACCTCCTCGGCGAGGTCGCGATGCCGGGCCAGCGTCGGGTCGTCGTCGAGCAGGCGCTCGGCGACGTCGCGGGCTGCCTCCACATACGTCACGTCGCGCGGTATCCGCCCGAGCTTCAGATCACCGAGACCGGCCTGTCGCTCGCCGAACACCTCACCTGCGCCCCGGATCTCGAGATCGCGTTCTGCGAGCAGGAAGCCGTCGGTCGACTCGGCCATCGCCGCCATGCGGGCCTGCGACTCGGGTGTGGTCGGGTCGCTGAACAGGAAGCACCACGACTCGCCGCCACCACGCCCGACGCGGCCGCGCAGCTGGTGGAGCTGCGACAGCCCGAATCGGTCGGCGTCCTCGACGATCATCACCGTCGCGTTCGGAACGTCGACTCCGACCTCGATCACCGTCGTCGCAACCAGCACGTCGATCTCGTGCGCACGGAACGCGGCCATCGCCCGTTCCTTGTCGGCCGCCTTGAGCTGGCCGTGCAGGAGCCCGAGGCGAAGCCCAGCGAGCTCCGCCGACGCCAGGCGCTCGAGCTCCTCGGTCGCCGCCTTCGCCTCGACGCGTGGCGACCCTTCCACGAGCGGGCACACGATGTACGCCTGGTGCCCTGCGGCGACCTCGGTGCGGAGCCGTTCGTACGCGGCCTCGCGCTCGAGTGGGTTCGGACCCACCACGGTCGTCACGATCGGCGTGCGACCGGGCGGCATCTCGCGCAGCTCCGACTTGTCGAGATCGCCGTACACGAGCATCGCCGCGGTGCGCGGGATCGGTGTCGCGGTCATCACCAGAACGTCGGGGTCGCTCCCCAGCCCGCGCAGCAGTGCGCGCTGCTCGACGCCGAAGCGATGCTGCTCGTCGATCACCGCGACGCCGAGTCGCGCAAACGGCACGTCTCCGTAGATCAACGCATGCGTCCCGACGACGACGTCGACCTCCCCGCTGGCCAGCGCGCTCGCGAGCGCCCGGCGCTCGGCCGCACCCGTACGGTTGGTCAGCAGCGCGGCCCGCACCGGACGCTCTCCCGTCAGAGTTCCTTCGTCGGTGACCGTCAGGCCCTCGAGCAGTCGGGACACGACCGCGTGATGCTGCTCCGCGAGCACCTCGGTCGGCGCCATGAGCGCCCCCTGGTACCCGCCTTGCACGGCGCAGAGGATCGACGCGAGCGCAACCACCGTCTTGCCCGAGCCGACGTCTCCCTGCAGCAGACGGTGCATGGGCGCCACCGACGCCATGTCCGCTCGGATCTCGTCGATCGCGCGGCGCTGGTCCTTCGTCAGGTCGAAAGGCAGGCCGTCGAGAAACTGGCTCAACAATGGACCGTCGACGGTGTGGCTGATGCCCGACTGCTCGCGCTCGAACGCGCGCTTCCGCGCGACGAGCCCAACCTGCATGCGCAGGAACTCGTCGAACCGGAGCCGCCGTTGCGCTCTGCGCGCCGCCTCCGGACTTTCGGGTTCGTGAACCTGGTTGTAGGACCACGTGCGGTCCTGCAGCTTCAGCTCGTCGCGCACCGATGCAGGCAGCGGCTCGGCGAGCTCGCCGACGTCCTCGAGCACGCGCCGCACCACCTGACGGATCTGCCAGGTGAACACCTCCGCCTTCCCCGACTGCGGGTACACCGGCACGACGGTCCCGGTGTTCTCGCCCTCGGCGCCGAGAATGTCGACGACGGGATTCGTGAGCTGCCGTCGTCCGCGGTACAGGTCCACCTTGCCGAAGAACGCAGCCTGGGTTCCTTCGCGTAGCTGCTTCGCGCGCCACGGTTGGTTGAAGAACGTGACGTTCAGCAGCGACGTGCCGTCGTAGATGACGGCTTCGACGAGCGCACGGCGGTTGCGCGTCTGGCGCGACGAGATCCGCCGCACCTCCGCGAACACGGTTGCCTCGTCGCCCTCGCGTAGTTCGGCGATCTCGGCCTGCTTCGTGCGGTCGTGATAGCGACGTGGATAGTGCTGCAGCAGGTCGAGCGCGGAATGGATGTCCATCATGGCGAGTCGCTCGCCGAGACGTTCCTTCACCCCGAATTCTGCGAGCGGTAGGCGGGACAGCTCGCGGAGCGTGCGGTGCCCACCGAGCGACCGGTCGCGTGCGATGGCTACTCCACCCCGATCAGGTACGGATACAGCGGCTGGTCGCCCTGGTGGAACTCGATCTCCACATGGGGGTGCGCGAGCGCGAGGTGTTGCTCGATGCGCGTCGTGGCTCCGCGCTCGGCGTCGACGCCGCACAGCACCGTGACGAGCTCGCTGTCGTCGTCGACGAGCCGGTCGAGCAGACCGATCGCGGCATCGGCAGGCGTGGACGCCACGACGTGGATGCCCTCCCGGTCGAGCCCGATCCAGTCGCCGGCCTTGATGGGGCCGCCTACGCCGACGCCGTCGCGCACGGCCTGCGTGACCTCGCCCGAACGAATGCGCTCGAGCGATTCGTCCATCGACTTCGCGTTCAGCGCGAGCGGAGCGGCCGCGTCGTAGCAGACCAGCACGGCGAGACCTTCGACGATCGACGAAGTCGGCACGACGGCGACTTCGCGCGCGGTGAGATCGGCCACCTGACGCGCCACGGGGACGATGTTCTTGTTGTTCGGCAGGACGAGCACGCTCTGCGCGTTGCACGACTCGACGGCCTCGAGGATCTGCGCGGTCGACGGGTTCATCGACTGGCCGCCGGCAACGATCGCCTGGACACCGAGGCTCGCGAACAACCGGCGTGCGCCCTCGCCGACCGCAACCGCCACGACCGCGGTGGTGACCTCTTCGGGAGCGAACGTGTGCACCGCGGGCCCGGCGGCGTCGGCCGCGTGCTCGCGCACCCAGGCCTCTTCCTCCACCTGCTCCATCAAGTCGGTGACACGGATCCGCGAGGGCCGGCCTGCTTCGACGCCGGCCTCGATGGCCGCGCCGACGTCGTTGGTGTGCACGTGGCAGTTCCACAGCCCGGAACCGCCGACGACGACGATGGAGTCACCGATCGCGTCCCATGCGTCCTTGAACGCAGGGATCGTCGCGTCTTCGGCTTGGAGCAGATACATGACCTCGTAGCGCAACGAGGACACGTCGCTGCCACGCAGGTGCGCCTCGACCGCCGCGGGAGTCTTGATGACTTGAGGCTCGGGGATGGGCCGGCCGTCGACGACCTCGACGAACGCCGCGAGCAACAGTGTGTACCCGTGGCCACCTGCGTCGACGACGCCGGCTTCGCGCAACACCGGTAGCAGCTCGGGCGTGCGCGCCACCGACTCGCGTGCAGCGACGAGCGCCGCGTCGAGCACGACGGCCAGCGAACCCTCGCCGTCGGCATACGCGGCCTCGGCCGCGGTCGCCGCGTCGCGGGCGACCGTGAGGATGGTGCCCTCGACCGGGTGCATCACGGCCTCGTAGGCGGCATCCGACGCCCGCTGCATCGCGTGCACCACCTCGCCCGCACCGGCGGTCTCCAGCGGTGAGAGCGTGTCGGCGAGCCCGCGGAGGATCTGCGACAGGATCACGCCCGAGTTCCCCCGGGCACCCATGAGCGATCCGTGCGCAATGGCCCGGCAGACCTCGGCCATCGACTCCGCGGTTCCGATCTCGTTTGTGACGGACTCGAGCGTGAGTGCCATGTTGGTACCGGTGTCGCCGTCGGGCACCGGGTACACGTTGAGCCGGTTGAGCTCTTCCTGGTGTGCCCGCAACGCATCGCGGTAACGGCTGACGACCGTACGCAGCTCCGGCGCTCCGAGCCGGTCGAGGGAGCTCATGGCCGGATCGTACCGCCGAGCCATGCGCGTCCAACCGGAGCGGCGGGGCCGGTTGGCGGCTGTACTGCTAGCCTTGTTGGGTCCGGGAACCGTCGGTGACGGTCCCGTCCTTCGTTCGCCGTCCGTTTCGTCCGTTCGACTCTCCCGAGGTCATCCCATGGCGTCCGTATGCGAGGTGTGCGGCAAGAGCCCGCATTTCGGCATGAGCCTGAGCCACTCGCACCGGCGCACGAAGC
>CAZJSY010000078.1:0-15321 GCA_964548555.1 uncultured Burkholderiales bacterium | reverse complement strand
CGCGTCGGCGTCGTGGTGTTCCCGGGTACCAACTGCGAGCTCGACGTCGTCGAGGCGGTCGAGCGCCTCGGCGGGGCGGGCGAGCTGTTGTGGCACGCCCACAGCGACCTGCGCGGCGTCGACGCAGTCGTGATTCCGGGCGGCTTCGCCCACGGCGATTACCTCCGCACCGGTGCGATCGCACGGTTCTCGCCGATCATGGATTCGGTTCGGGCATTCGCCGAGGCCGGCGGACCGGTCGTGGGTATCTGCAACGGGTTCCAGGTACTCACCGAGGCCGGTCTGCTTCCCGGCGCGCTGCAGAAGAACGCCGGGCTGAAGTTTCTCTGCGAGACCGCCACACTGCGGGTCGAGACGTCGGCGTCCGCGCTCACGTTGCTCGCACGCCCGGGCGACGAGCTGCGCATCCCCATCAACCACTTCGAGGGCAACTACGTGTGTGACACGTCGACGCTCGAACGCTTGCGGGGTGAAGATCGCGTCGTGCTGCGATACGTCGACAATCCCAACGGCAGCCTCGACGACATCGCCGGCATCTGCAACGAAGGACGCAACGTCGTCGGACTCATGCCCCATCCCGAACGCGCCTCCGACATGCTCCTCGGATCCACCGACGGCGTCGTGCTGCTGCAGTCGTTGCTCACCGCGGCTGTCGCCGACCTCGCCGCCACGGGCTGACGGTGCGGCCCGCGCAAGAAGCGCTCGCCCGGGTCCTACGCGAGCACGCGATCCGCACCGGCGACTTCGTGCTCGCGTCGGGCCGGCGATCGGAGTGGTACGTCGACGGCCGCCTCGTCACCTTCCGGGGTGACTGCGTCGAGATCGTCGGCCGGGCGGTGATGGAAGCGCTCGACGCCGCGGGAGGCGTGGACTTCGATGCCGTGGGCGGGCTTGCGATCGGAGCCGACCCGGTCACCGTCGCGGTCGCCCACGCGAGTGGCGCGAGAGGTTTCGCGGTCCGCAAAGAGGCAAAGGACCACGGCGTCGGCGGGCGTATTGCCGGACCGCTCCAACCCGATGATCGGGTGCTCGTGGTCGACGACACCGTTACGAGCGGCGGGTCGATTCTCCAGGCGGTCGAGACCGTGCGCGAGTTCGGGTGCTCGGTGGTTGCCGCTGCGTCGCTACTCGATCGCGGGGGCGAGCTCGGAGCGCGCCTGGACAAAATTGACGTGCCGTACCTACCCGTGTTGACCGCGAGCGATTTGGGCTTTTCGCCGGGCTCCTAGCCGTTGCGATCAGCCGCGAGTACGAGCAATTCCGGCCCTGCTCAGCACCTCGGCGGGCACGCCGACTTCACGCCAAGTGGCGTACGAAATACCTTTCGCGTCGCTGTACGGCTTCACAACTTTCACAAAAGCCTTTTCGAGTACAGCGAGGCTTGCCCCGTCGGTTCCGGCACCGTGACGCTCCAGCTCCGCTTCGAGGTCTTTGCGCTGCTGAAGCAAGTGAACCCGCTCGAAGGCGCTCGCGTCCCGCAAATCGGTCTTGATCTCGTTGAGCCGCTTCTTGATCGACTCGGGAGTCCGCTTCCGGCCCCGCTTGGGACGGTTCTGCTCGAGCGCTTCGAGGTAGCTGCGCACCACGCGGCTCTGCTCGCGCCCCTGCGCCAATGCACGCTTGTGCTCGGCCGACATGCTGGTTGATTTTCTCCGAGGAGGCATGGCACGTTCTCCAAATGGTGGGGCGCCGGTATTCGATAATAACACGAGTTCTACACGGTTTTGACGCAGGGTTACAAGTTAGTCTTGCAGCGATGGATCCGCTGTACCGCCGCCTTGGCATGACCGATTCAGAGTACGACGACGTCATTGCCGAACTCGGTCGCGAACCGACCGATCTCGAGCTCGCCATGTACTCCGTGATGTGGTCGGAGCACTGCTCCTACAAATCGTCGAGGCGCTATTTGCGACGGTTCCCGACCGAGGCCCCGTGGGTGCTTGTCGGCCCCGGCGAAGGCGCCGGTGTCGTCGACGTCGGCGACGGAATCGCGGTCGCGGTGCGGATCGAGAGCCACAACCACCCGTCGGCAGTGGAGCCGTACCAGGGGGCGGCAACCGGTGTAGGCGGGATCATCCGTGACATCTTTTCCATGGGCGCCCGCCCGATCGCCCTGATGGACCCGTTGCGTTTCGGTGATCTTTCCGACTCTCGTACGCGGTATCTGTTCGAGGGCGTCGTCGCCGGCATCAGCGGCTACGGCAACGCGGTCGGCGTTCCCACCGTGGGTGGCGAGGTCGTGTTCGACGATCGGTACCGCGACAACCCACTGGTCAACGTGCTCTGCCTCGGTGTGCTGCCGAAGGAGCGCCTCGTGCTCGCCCGGGCGGAAGGCGCCGGCAACCTCGCGGTGCTGCTCGGCGCGTCGACGGGGCGCGACGGTATCGGCGGTGCGAGTGTGCTCGCGTCGGCCGGCTTCGAAGAGGGGTCAGAACAGAAGCGTCCCTCGGTCCAGGTGGGCGACCCCTTCGAGGAGAAGAAGCTGATCGAGGCATGCCTCGCCCTACTCGACGCCGGTTTGGCGATCGGCGTGCAGGATCTCGGTGCAGCCGGCCTGTCGTGCGCGGCGTCGGAGACCGCCGCCAAAGGCGGCGTGGGAATGGACGTCGACGTCGCGCGCGTGAAGCACCGGGAGCCCGGTATGTCACCCGTCGAGGTGATGACCTCCGAGAGCCAGGAGCGCATGCTCGCGATCGTCAAGCCCGACGATCTCGACGAGGTGCTCGCGCTCTGCAACCGCTGGGAGATCACCGCGTCGGTCGTGGGCCGCGTCACCGGCACGGGCCGCTTCCGCGTCTACGACGGCCTGTTCGACGCGACCGGCGTACCGGGCGCGAACCCCGCACCTCCTACGGGCGACACGCTCCCGCACGTGTCGTCGGACGCGCCGCTCCTGGCCGACGTTCCCGCGGGGAGCCTCGGCGACGGCCCCGACTACGACCGGCCCGTCGTCGAGCCTGCCGGTCACGCCGCACGCGCGGCCGATGATCCGTGGCGGGAGCTGGCGAGCCGCTTCCCGGCCGGTACCGACCTGTCGGCAGAGCTGCTCGCGTTGCTCGCCACACCGACGATCGCCGACAAGTCGTGGGTCTCGCGCCAGTACGACCATCAGCTCTTCCTGAACACGGTCGTGGGCCCGGGCGGCGACGCCGCGGTGTTGCGCGTCAAGGGCACGCGAAACGCGGTCGCGATCTCCACGGACTGCAACGCGCGTTATTGCGAGCTCGACCCGCGCGCGGGCGCGCAGCTCGCAGTGCTCGAGGCGGCCCGCAACGTGTCGTGCTCGGGCGCGACCCCCATCGCGCTCGTCAACTGTCTCAACTTCGGGAACCCGGAGCACCCTGAGGTGATGTGGCAGTTCGCCGAGGCGGTCGATGGGATGAGCGCGGCATGCCGGCAGCTGGAGATTCCCGTGATCGGCGGGAACGTGAGCTTCTACAACGAGTCGCGCGGTGCCGACATCCCCCCGACACCGGTCGTCGGCGTGATCGGTCTCATCGAGGATCTGCAGTCGATACCTCCCACGGTCGCGCTCGACGACGACCGCCGGATCCTCGTGCTCGGCACGACCAGTACCGAGCTGGGTGGTTCCGAATGGGCGGCCCGCCACCGTCTCGTCAACGGTCGCCCACCCACGCACGACATCGCGGCCGCGGCCGCGCTGCACCGAGTCGTACGCGAGCTCGTCGGCGAACGGATCGTCACGTCGGTGCACGACTGCTCCGAAGGTGGGCTCGCCGTCACCCTGGCCGAGATGGCGATCCAGGGCGAGGTCGGCTTCCGTGTCGATCTCACCCGCGCCCCGGGCGACGCAGACGTCGTCGCGGCGTCCTTCGCGGAGTCTGCTTCCCGCGTCGTCGTGGCCGCGGAGGCAGCGAGGGTCACCGAGATCGTCGCACGCGCACGCGACGCCGGCGTTGCGGTCGCAGAGATCGGGATCTCGGGCGGGGACCGGCTCGTCGCCGCGAACGCGTTCGACGTGTCGCTGGCCGACGCGACGCACGCATGGCGCGACGCCATTCCGAACGCGCTCGGTATCACGACCGCGAGCTGATCGAGCTACGGCCGTCGGGCTTCCAGCTCGGCGAGGAGCTCGTCCTGGACGGCGAGGTCGCCGCGTCCCACACCCACGTGCAGATCGGGCTTGTACGTGCCGTGGTAGTCGGTGCCGCCGGTGGGCACGAGCCCGTGACGGCGTGCGAGGGCCCGGTACATCGTGCGGTCGGCAGGTGAGTAGCGCGCGTATTCGCTCTCGACCCCGTCGAGGCCGTCGCGTGTCAATCCGTCGACGAACTCGTCGAGTGCGTCCGCCCCGAGCCCGAGCGAGCCGGGGTGCGCGAGCGACGTCACGGCGCCCGACTCGTGTGCAAGCGCGATCGCCTCGTCGGGCGCGAGCCGAGCGCGTTCCACGTATGCCGGCCGGCCCTTTGCGAGCCAGCGTTCGAAGGCATCGTCGATCGAGCTCGCGTGACCGTCGCGCACCAGCACCGCGGCAACATGCGGACGGCCGACCACGCCGGAACCGGCTTCCTGGAGCACGTCCTCCATGGCGATGTCGATGCCGGCGTCGCGCAGGCGGGCGAGGATCCGCTCGTTGCGGGACTCCCGGGCACTCTGGAGCTCGCGCAGGCGCGGCGCGATGGGCCCGTTCGGATCGGGGAAGTACACCAGCAGGTGCATCGCGCCGACGCCGGCGGGCACCGCGCACGAGACCTCGCACGCGGGCACGATCCGAACCCCGTGCTCGATCCCCGCGGCGGTCGCCTCGTCGACATGGTCGAGGGTGTCGTGGTCGGTGATCGCGAGCGCGCTGAGGGGGACGCGCGCCGCCAGGCGGACGACCTCCCGCGGCGAGTCGGTTCCGTCCGACACCGTGGAATGCGTGTGGAGGTCGATCACGCGATCACGCCAGGAGGCCGTTGGACTC
Organism: uncultured Burkholderiales bacterium; assembly: GCA_964548555.1. GTDB lineage: Bacteria > Actinomycetota > Acidimicrobiia > IMCC26256 > JAMXLJ01 > JAMXLJ01. The sequence continues at coordinate 10,394 of CAZJSY010000078.1, read as the reverse complement.
GAGGTAGGCGACGACCTCCTGCGCCGAATCGCGCGGGTCACGACCCTGCGTCCGCAGCGTCACCTCGGGCAGCAGCGGCGGCTCGTACGGATCGGTCACCCCCGTGAAGGCCGGCACGTCGCCCGCCCGGGCCCGGGCGTACAACCCCTTCACGTCACGCTCCTCGCACAGCTCGAGCGGCGTGTCGACGAACACCTCCACGAAGTGCTCGATCCATCCCCGAACCTCGTCCCGGACGGCCCGGTACGGTGAGATGGCCGCGGTGATCGCGACGACGCCGTTGCGCGCGAGCAGCGAAGCCACGAAGCCGATGCGCCGGATGTTGGTGTCGCGGTCCTCCTTCGAGAACCCGAGTCCCTTCGACAGGTGCTCGCGCACCTCGTCCCCGTCGAGCACCTCGACCTGTCGCCCTCGAGACCGCAGCTCGTCGGCGACGATCGTGGCGATCGTGCTCTTCCCTGCGCCCGACAGCCCCGTGAACCACAGGCAGAAACCCGGCGCAGGGGGAGGCATGAATCAGGAACGTAGCCGAACCCCCTTTGGCGTCGTTTTGGTACCGGAGCGGTACCAAGACGACGGCCGATGTGACGCACGCCGCAGACCGCAGGGGGGTACGGCCCGTCATGCGATACTCGTGGGAATGGATTCGCACATCGGGGAAGCCTGTGGCGTCTTCGGGGTCTACGCGCCCGGCCAGCCGGTTGCCAACCTCGTATACCTCGGGTTGTACGCACTCCAGCACCGCGGTCAGGAGTCGGCGGGAATCGCGGCGAGCGACGGCCAGACCATCACCGTCGTGAAAGACATGGGCCTCGTCACCCAGGTGTTCGACGAGCGCCGTCTCGCCCCGCTCGACGGGCATCTCGCCATCGGTCACGTCCGCTACTCCACCACCGGCTCGAGCAACTGGGGCAACGCCCAACCGGTCTACCGCTCCGTCGGCGACGCCGGGTTCTCGCTCGGTCACAACGGCAACCTCACCAATACCCAGCAGCTCGCCGCCGACCTCGGCATGCTGCCCGGGTTCGCGTCGCCGATCTCCGACGCCGACTCCACGAGCGACTCCGATCTCGTCGCCGAGCTCATCGCACGCGAGTACGGGTCGACACTGCGCTCCGACGGACGTGATCTCGAGGTCGCCCTCGAGCGGGTGCTGCCCGACCTCGAAGGCGCGTTCTCCTTCGTGCTGATGGATGAGGCGCACCTGGTGGCCGTGCGTGACCGACACGGTTTCCGGCCACTCGTGCTCGGACGCCTCGACGACGGTTGGGTCGTCGCGAGCGAGACCGCCGCACTCGACATCATCGGCGCGCACTTCGTTCGCGAGATCGAGCCGGGCGAGATGGTCATCATCGACGCCAACGGCGTGCGCAGCCACCGCTTCGCCGACGCGACCCCCAAGCTCTGCCTGTTCGAGTTCGTCTACTTCGCCCGTCCCGACACCGAGCTCTACGGCCAGCGCGTCCACTCCGCCCGCCAGCGCATGGGCGAGGAGCTCGCCCGCCAGGCCCCGGTCGCGGCCGACATGGTGATGCCGGTTCCCGAATCGGGCGTGCCTGCCGCGCAGGGCTACGCGCGCGCGTCCGGCATCCCCTACGGCGACGGCCTCGTGAAGAACCGCTACGTCGGGCGCACCTTCATCCAACCGACACAGCGGGAGCGCGGGCTCGGCGTGCGCATGAAGCTCAACCCGCTGCCCGAGAACATCAAGGGGAAGCGGCTCGTCGTCGTGGACGACTCGATCGTCCGCGGCACGACGACTCGTCAGGTCGTGGCGATGCTGCGCGAGGCCGGCGCGGCCGAGGTCCACTTCCGCGTGTCGTCGCCGCCTTACCGCTGGCCGTGCTTCTTCGGTATGGACACCGGACGCCGCTCGGAGCTGCTCGCAGCCGACCTCTCCGTCGGCGAGATCCGCGACTACATCAACGCCGACTCGCTCGCGTACCTCGATCTCGACCGGCTGACCGCCGCCACCGGCGCAGCGCCGAGCGCGTTCTGCACCGCGTGCCTGTCGGGCGAGTACCCCGTCGAGGTGCCCCGCACCGACGCCAAGCACGTGCTCGAGGTCGTCGACCTCAACGAACCGCTGCCGAAGTCCTGATGGCCCACGAGCGCGACGCGCCGTCGCGCCCGCTCGACTATGCGGAAGCCGGCGTCGACATCGCGGCCGGTGACGAGGCGGTCGAGCTCATCAAGTCCCACGTGCGTTCCACGTTGCGGCCCGAGGTCGTCGGTGACATCGGCGGGTTCGCGGGGCTGTTCTCGATCGGAACGCTGCGCGCCGGCGACCCGCTCCTCGTCGCGTCGACCGACGGCGTCGGCACGAAGTCGCTGATAGCGCGGCTCGTCGGCCGCTACGACACCATCGGTATCGACGCTGTCGCGATGTGCGTCGACGACATTGCCGCGAGCGGCGCCGAGCCACTCTTCTTCCTCGACTACGTGTCGGTGGGCCAGCTCGTGCCGGAGACGATGGAGGCGATCGTCGCGGGTGTCGCGGCCGGGTGCCGCCGGGCCGGGTGCGCGCTGCTCGGCGGCGAGATGTCGGAGCACCCCGGAATCATGCAGCCGGGCGAGTTCGACCTCGTCGGGTTCGCGGTCGGTGTGGTCGACCGCGGAGCCGTCCTCCCGAAGGGCGTCACGCCGGGCGACGTCGTGATAGGTATCGAGAGCCCGGGCCTGCGATGCAACGGCTACTCGCTCGCGCGACGGGCACTGCTCGACGTCGCCGGGCGTTCCCTCGAAGAACCCGCGTGGCCGGGCGCGACGAGCTCGCTCGGCGACGAGCTGCTCCGGCCGAGCGTCATTTACGCACCCACACTCGTGACCTTGCGCGAGCAGGTCGACGTGCACGCGTACGCGCACGTGACCGGCGGAGGCATCGCAGGCAACCTCGAGCGGGTTCTTCCCGCGGAATGCGATGCGTACGTGACGCGAGGCGCATGGCCGGAGCCCCCGATCTTCCGCGAGGTCCAGATGGCGGGCCGGATCGCCGACGAGGAGATGGAGCACGTCTTCAACCTCGGCCTCGGCATGCTCGTGGTCGCCGGTGCCGAGGACGCGCCCCGCGTGACGGACGTCATCGAGTCCGCAGGTCATCGGGCATTTCGAGTGGGAGAGATCCGTCCGGGCGAGGGCCGCGTCACCCTGCGGCGGGGCTGAACGAAGGGTCCGGGCCGACCTCGGGTTCATCCGGGATTTCGTCGACTTCCGCGTCTCAGGCCTCGATCGATGGCACGATCTGGGCGCACCTTTGACGCTGCGGGCGCGTTCCCATCCCCGCGAGGGGGAGCATTGATACAATCGATCTATCGAACCAGGGTTCGCCCAGACGATACGCTGGTGGACGAATCGGACAGGGGTTGACAACTCCTCCGAGGATTTGGGCGGGCCACGGGGGGCTGGAACGGTTGGCAACGACGCGGGGGGCGCCGGGCCATGACAACTGGAGGACCCATGCAGGGAACACCTGACCAGGACGCGCTGCTCACACCTTCGGAAGTGGCAGCGATGTTCCGGGTCAATCCCAAGACGGTGACCCGCTGGGCACGAGCCGGAAAGATCTCAGCGATCCGCACACTGGGTGGGCACCGACGCTTCCGGGCGTCGGAGATTCGCAGGTTCCTCGAGCAGGTCGAGGACAGCTCGCAACTCTGAGCTCTCCGCACGTATCAACGTTCGCGGCGGCCCTGGGACTTCATCCGCTGACCTGGCCGCGGCCTTTCGCGCTCAGATACCGCCGTCGCGACGCGCGTGCACCGTGGTGACGACGAAGCTCACCCGCAGCTGACCATCGTCGGTCGACGGGATGAAACCCGTGGCCGGACCGCCGGCGAGCTCGTCATGCAACGCCGCGATCGTCGCGTCGCGATCGGCAACGTCCGTCAGCATGTGTTCGAGCGGCAAGGTGAAGGCTTGCGCGGTGTGCGTCGACGTGAGCGGTCCGACGGTGGAGCGCAGCAACGCCGCGATCTCGTCCTCCAGCAGGCCGTGTGCGTGCGACGGGTCGAGTCGGTGATGGAGCTCGTCGAACGCGTCCCGCACGTCCGCCGCAGGCGCCACCATGTCCGACACGACGACGCGCCCGCCGGGCCGGCACACCCGGGCCATCTCCTCGACGGCGGCGTGCGGATCGGGGAAGTGGTGCAACGCGCCACGGCAGACCACGACGTCGAACGCCGCGTCGGGAAACGGCAGCGCGGTCGCGTCGGCTTCGTTCAGCAACACGTTCGAGATCGCGGCCGAACGCATCCGAGTCGATCCGAGCTCGAGGAGGGCGCGGGTCAGATCGGCGCCGGCAACCTCCCGTACGTGCGCGGCGAGTTGTTCCGCGACGTGCGCCGCGCCGCAGGCGACGTCGGCCACGACCATTTCCGGCGCGAGCGGACCCACCCACGCGAGCGACGGGTTGTGGCGCGTTGCGAATGGCGCGTCGTCACCGGTGAAGAGCGCGGTCTGCCGTTCGAAGGACCGGCGAGTCACCTCGACGTGGTCGTGTTCGCTCACGGTCGCCTCGGCTGCCGAGCAGGGGATCGCCGTTCGCAGCGTACGCGCGTGCGAGGCGGCTCGAGAAGGACCACGATTGCAGGATGATCCACACGGAGGGACTCACCCACATCCATCTCGTGGTGCGGGACCTCGAACGGTCGGTTGGGTTCTACCGGAGCGTCTTCGGCATGGACGAGATGTTTCGCGACGGACCTCACATGGTCTTCCTGACGACTCCCGGAGCCGGCGACACGATCACGTTGAACGCGGATCCGAGCGAGGCTCGGTGGGCCGGGCAGCAAGGCGGGATCGGGCACTTCGGCTTCCGGCTGAAGAACCCGTCGGACCTCGATGCCGCGATCGCCGCGGTCGAGACCCACGGCGGACGGCTCGTCGAGCGCGGCGAGCACGCGCCCGGCGTGCACTTCGCGTACGTCGCCGACCCCGACGGATACGTCATCGAACTCTGAGCAGTGTCGTGCTCTGAGCAGTGTCGTATCACGCGACAGGTCGCAGCGGACTTCGCGGGGATCCCGCCGGCCGGGGCCACGTAGGCCCTGACCAGCAGGGTTCACCGTGTGGCCGGGGACGGCGTCGATCCGTCGACCCCACGCTTTTCAGGCGTGTGCTCTGCCGACTGAGCTACCCGGCCGTGACTTGCGCGGTCCTGACGGGATTTGAACCCGCGGCCTCCGCCTTGACAGGGCGGCGTGCACTCCAAACTGCACCACAGGACCAGATGGAACCCCGCCAAGTGGCGAGGGACCGTGCCCCCAGGGGAGTTCGAATCCCCGTTACCGCCTTGAAAGGGCGGCGTCCTGGGCCACTAGACGATGGGGGCTCGACTCCACCGGAGGCCGTGCATCGTACCAGTCGGGCCGCCGTCGACGGCGGGCCGGCTTCACGGTGTCGGAGGATCTGCGCGCGACCGACCCGCGCGACGGTGCCCTGGTCATATACTCCCCGAAAGGGACAAAAGGGTTGCTGAAGGGGGAACGAGGGAAGGCGAGCGGATGAACCAGGGCAGGGGCAGAGGCCGGCTCGAGATCGCCCGTGACCGCGTCATCGAGAGCGAGACCCACGACGCGCTCGTGTCGACGCATCTCCTCGGGTTGATCGTCGGGCTGCGCGAACGGATGGGCGACGAGCGCATGGCGGCGGCGACGGGTGCATCGGCCGCCGCGCTCGACGACTGGTGCGATGGTTGGCTCGAGCTTCCGCGCGACGCCGAGGCGCGACTGTTGTTGATCGACACGATCTTCGCGACGTTCGACGATCACGGTGTCGACACGCGCACATCGCTGGCGTGGTTCACCATGCCGCACAAGAGCCTCAACGGACGGACGCCCGAGGCGACGCTTGCATCCGGCGACCCGACCGGCATCGCGCCGGCCCTCCTCGTCGCGGCGCGCGCGTCGATCGCCGCTCCCGAATGAGTCGGGCTTCGTCGGGGCTCAGCGGCTACTGAAACGGCCGTACCCGCCGGTTCCGTCGCCGCGCCTGCGGCCGAACGGCCACCATCTCCGCCCCGTGGCCCCTTGGCGCTCCTCGACCTCGTGGATCACCTCGGGCTCGGCATGGGTGACGATGGCCTCGGCCTCGTCGAGCACCGCCTCGATGTCGTCGGGCGACTCTTCGGGTTCGTCCTCGACGGAGAGTCGTTGCAACGTGCCGACCTCGAAGGTGCCGTCGATGAGCGACGGCTCGTAGCGCGGGCAGTTGTCGGGGCAGCGCCACGGTGCCTCGGGCGCAAGGTCGAGCACACAGAATCGAGCGGTCTCCCCGCCGGGATATGTGCGGCTCTCGAAGTGGCGACAGTCCTCCCGCATGGGCATCCCACGAGTCTCGCGCCGCACCAGGTGCGGAGGGACGCGTGCTGTGCGGACGACACTGCGCCCCCGGCGGACGCCCGGAAGGGCGCAGCCCGAGGGAACCTGCCTTGCCCATGTCGCGTCTGACCGGGTGTACGGCAGCACGACGAGGCACCTGCCGTACGCAAAGGGCTCGTTCACACACGCCGTTTCCGCGCACGACCACGGACGCCGGGCTGGGCAGCGGGAGGCGCTTCGTCAACCCCCCTTGACGGAGCGACTCCAGCCCGGCGGCACAGCGCAGGCCGTGCAGGAGGGGACGTGCGTTCGGGCTGCGGGGCAGCGTTCGGGCCCGGCCGACCCGCGCGAAGGGGCAGGCGCGCGTCGGCTGGGCCGGACGCAACCGGTCCTGCGGGTCACGAGAGCCGTCAGGTCGTCGGTGTCGGCGCGGGCCCGGGCGTCGGAGCCGGCGGTGCACTGGTCGGCGTCGTCGCGGCGGTTGTCGGCGTCGGCGGCGCGGCCGGGCTCGGAAGCGGCGCGCCGGTCGACGGCGGCGTCGGCTCCGGTGGAACGGTCGTGGTGTCACTCGAAGGCGCTGGAGGAACCGTGGCTCCGGGTGGCGGCGGGGTGGGCGCGGTGGTCGCGCTCGGCTTGCGCGTTGTCCTCGCGTCGACCGTGGTGACGCGACCCGAACCCGGTACGCCTGCCGTGGCCGTCTCGGCCGATACGACGGCCGGGGCGGCGGACGCACTCGGCGTCGTCGCGGTGCTCGGTGTCGTGGAGACGGGGCCATGCCCGGTCGTCGATGTCGTGTTCGCTGTCGTCACCACCGTGACGGCGGTCGCGTTGCGCGTCGAGGTCGCATGGTGCGGGCCGCTGGACCCCGAACGAAGCACACCGACCGCGGCGACGATGCCGAACACGACGCACGCGACGGCCATGCTCGCCAACATCTGCTCTTCCGTACTGCGTCTCGCGCGATAGCGACGGCGCCTGGCCCTGCCCCTGCCCGTATTCACGTATGACTCCCGGAGTAGACGTCCCAGTAGGTCTACGACCGTGGTGTTGACGACCTTCCACCCGTCGTCAGGTTCCCGAGCGCTCCCAGCCGTGGAGCGAGGGCCTCTCATCGTGCCATCCCGTACCGGTGCGGGTAAATGGGCCATTTTCCGCATCGACGCGCATGGCGGGGTCGCGTCCCGTCAGCCCGGCGGCCGGCATGGCACGGTCGTGCTCGGCGTCGCGGGTGTCGTCGTCGTACCGCCGGCGCAGGGCGGCGCGGTCGTGGTCGTGCTCGACGTGGTGCTCGACGTCGATGTCGATGGTGGGACGGTCGTCGGCGGCGGGCTCGGCGCCGGCGGCATGGGAGGTGGCATCGCGGCCGGCGGCGGCGTCGGAGCGTAGACGGCGGTCGTCGATGAGCGGGCCGTCGAGGAAGGCAGCCGGGCACTCGATCGCGCGGGGCTCGTGGTGCTCGTGTCGGGCACATCCGTTCCGGGCGGCCGGCCCTGCCGACCTCCCGTCCCCGGCGACGAGGTGGTTGCGCCGTGATCCGGGCCGGCCCCGGTCGTGGTCGGAGCCGGCCCGAACGAGGGCGGCAGCCCGCCGGGTCGCGCCCGTGCGCTGCGCGCCGTCGACGCGTTCCGCGACGTGTACCCCAGGAACGATGCGACACCCAGCACTGCGGCGAGTGTCGCTGCGCACGCCGTGATCCCGTACACGGCGCGGTGCGTTCGCGCCCGCTGCCGTGTCCGGCGCGCGATACGGGCGGCAAGGTCCGGTGAGGGCGTGTACTCGTGGCCGAGCTCGACCAGCCCGCGGCGCAGTCGGTCCTCGAGCTCACCCATCGCTGTCCGGACCGAGCTTCTCGTCGGGCATGGCCCCTTCCTGCCTCATTCCGTTGCCGTGCCGCACCCCGAATTCAGACGCGCCATTGCCGGCGAGGGTTCCGTCCGGCTCCCGCGCTGCCTGCTCCTCTCGAGCTCAACGGTCCCGGAGCAGGGAATTTCCCAGGCTGTGGTCCCGGCTCCGGGTAGAACCATCGGAACCGGGGGGATGAGGCATGCGCGGACGGTGTGTCGCGGTCTGTGCCGTGGTCGCGTTGGTTGCCACGGCGTGCTCCAACTCGAGCAGCGGGAAGAAGAGCTCGGGCGCCACGACCGGGGCGGTGCAGACGTCCGCTGCCACGGGGAGCAATGTTCCGGTCGACGAGCCGGGTGTCACGCCGACCGAGATCAGGGTGAGTGGTGTCGCGGCGACCACGAACCCGATCGGTGGTCTCTTCGGCACCGCGTTCGACGGTGTGCAGGCGTACTTCGACATGGTCAACGCGCGTGGCGGCATCTACGGGCGCAAGCTCGTCATCGTGAAACGCCACGACGACAACCTCGGGAACAACCTGCGCGAGGTTCAGTCGCTGATCGATCAGGACAACGCGTTCGCGGTGTTGCCCATTGCGACACCGTTGTTCACCGGCGCGTCGCTGCTCGCGAAGACCAACATGCCGGTGTTCGGATGGAACATCCAGACCGATTGGAACGGCCCGCCCAACTTCTTCCCGCAAGTAGGCGCCTTGTGCATCGGCGCGAACTGTCCGGCCATGCCGTTCCCCTACATCGTGCGCCGCCTCGGCAAGCAGCGCGTCGCTCTGCTCGCGTACAACGTGCAGCAGTCAGCCGATTGTCTGGATCTGGTGAAGGCGTCGTTCGACAAGTACCCCACTGCGAAGGTCGTGTACGCGACGAAGAGCCTGTCGTTCGGTGTCACCGACCTCAGCGCCGACGTGAAGAAGATGGTCGACGCCAATGTCGACCTCGTGACGACATGCATGGATCAGAACGGCGTGCTCACCTTGGCGCGTGAGATGCGCCAGCAGGGCCTGAACGCGATCCAGTACCTGCCCAACGGGTACGACCAGCAGTTCGTCAGCAAGAACGCCGGGTTCTTCGAGGGTTCGGTCGTGCAGGTGATGGAGGCGCCGATCGAGACGCGGCCGGTGTTCCCGGCACTTCGTGACTACATCACCTGGATGGACAAGGGGGGATACACGAAGACCGAGAACGCCGAAGTCGGATGGGTGAACGCCGCGATGTTCGTGCACGGTCTCGAGCTCGCGGGACCGAACTTCTCACGACAGAAGGTCACCGACGCGCTCAACCGCCTGACCGACTACGACGCGGGCGGGATGATCCCGCCCGTCAACTGGACGCGCCAGCACACCGAGATTCACTACCGCCAGGGTTGCCAGGCGTATCTGAAGGTCCACAACGGCGCCTTCGTCCCGATGTTCGGCGACCCGGGCAAGCCGTTCCTGTGCTTCCGCGACACCGAGGCGCCGACGGTCGACCAGGGCGGGCCCTACACGCGGCAGTAGGCGACGCGCATCCCGCGGTCGGTCGGCGCGGCGCTCACGGCCGCAGGTCGACCGATGCAGCCCCGGTTGTTCCGTCGAACGGCGCCGAGCTGTTGGACGATCACCCACGAGCTACGGCGAGGTGAGCGCTGCGGCGTCACGTGTCGCGAGTGCCTGCACTCGGGCGGAGATGAGGTCGCGGTGTGGAGTTTCGACATGACGTCGAGGTGCGGGTTCGTTCCGACGAACGCCTGCAGCGCGGACTCGTCGTCCCACACCGACAAGGTCCAGTAGTCCTTCCGGAGCGGCTTCGCGAGCAGCGAGTAGCCGATCAGTCCCTTACTCTCACGCAGCTGCGACCGGACCTGACGTACGAAGCGGAAGAACGACGGTGTTTCGAGGTACCGCTGCAACGGCAGATGCGTCGCCAACGCGAGATAGTCACGCTCGGGATCCGGCTGATTCGACGCTTTCCACGGTAGGGGCGGGGCCATCGCCCACTCCTTTCGTCGTGAGGTCATGTTGCGAACGGCGCCAGAGGGTCGCCGCGCGATCGTTGCGCGTTCGGGCTCGCAGCGCTCGTGGCGTCGACCAAGGCGGGCGGTGCCGGTCGACGCATCGTGAGGTCGAGGCCGGGTGATCGCCACGGTGGAGCGAGATGTCGACGGCCGCTGACATACGCTCGTCCTCTGCGGGCCGCTAGCTCAACTGGCAGAGCACCGGACTTTTAATCCGTTGGTTCA
>CAZJSY010000077.1:5902-15718 GCA_964548555.1 uncultured Burkholderiales bacterium | reverse complement strand
CCATGTTCAACGTCGCGTTCTACAGCGACATCGGCAACATTCTCGCGAGCGTGCAAGTGCCCACGCTGATCGTGCACCGCACCGGCAACAGATGGCTGCCCCCCAGCCACGGCCAGTACCTCGCCGAGCACATCCCTGGGGCCCGCTACGTCGAAGTCCCCGGCGACGATCACGTGCCCTACCTCGGCGACGCCGACACCATCCTCGACGAGATCGAAGCCTTCCTGACCGGAACCCGCCGCACACCCATGGCCGACCGGGTGCTCGCCACCGTGTCGTTCACCGACATCGTGGGCTCCACCGAACAGGCAGCCCGACTCGGAGACCGGGCGTGGCGTCAACTGCTCGACGCGCACGACACGCTCGTTCGACAACACCTCGAACGCTTCCGCGGCCGCGAGATCAAGACCACTGGCGACGGATTCCTCTGCACCTTTGACGGCCCCGCGCGCGGGATCGCGTGTGCGTGCGCAGTCAGGGACGCCACTGCTCGGCTCGGGGTCATGATCCGTGTCGGATTGCACACCGGGGAATGCGACATCCGCGGCGACGACATCAGCGGGATCGCGGTCCACACCGCGCAGCGCGTGCAAGCCATCGCCGCGCCGGGCGAGGTGCTCGTGTCCTCGACGGTGAAAGATCTCGTCGCCGGGTCGGGGATCACATTCACCGACCGGGGTGCACATGCGCTGAAGGGCGTGCCGGATGAGTGGCGGCTGTTCGCGGTCGAGCAGTGACGTGGTGCACGCGATAACTCGCGTGCGTTCGCTCGTCGGCAACGTGCGACAATGCAGGTGAGCACACCGCCCGCTACGAGGTCGCGCACCGTACCGGTGACCAGGATTTCGCCGGGCGCGGCGGCGGCGGCGACGCGTGCGCCGATGTGCACGGCGATACCAGCAAAGTCGTCGCCGCGGTGCTCGCACTCACCGGCAACACGACCCACACTTTTCCAGACGAGGCTGACTTCCTCGGGCTCACCGCGGACCAGGTGCCGCGTATTTTCACGCCGAGAACCCGCGATCACCCGGCGTTGCGGCTCATGAACATCTCCGCCAGTAGCACTGCGTCTCGGTGAGGAAGAGCGGCGAGTGCAACCGCTGGTGCGCTCGCCGCTTGCGGCCCCCTTAGTGGTGGGACTCGCGGTAGCGCGGTCGTGTAGGGGTCGGTACCGTCACCCTTGTGGGCGTGCGGCCGTCGGGGACGGTGACGTTCCTCTTTACCGACATCGAGGGTTCGACGCGCCTGTGGGAGTTGGACCCTGACGAGATGCGCCGGGCGGTCGCTCGCCACGACGAGCTGCTGCGGGCGGTCGTCCACAGGTGCCACGGCTACGTTTTTTCGTCTGGTGGTGACGGCCTCGCGGCGGCGTTCCAGCGCGCGGCCGACGCCGTAGCCGCAGCGGTCGAGGCGCAACGTCGGCTCGGGACGGAGCCGTGGCCGGATGCAGCCCCGATTCGGGTGCGGATGAGCGTGCATACCGGCGAGGCCGAAGAGCGGGACGGCGATTATTTCGGTCCGGCGCTGAACCGGGCGGCGCGGCTGCTGGCGATCGGCCATGGCGGGCAGGTCCTGGTGTCGCACGCGACCGAGCAACTGGTGCGTGAACCGATCGGAAACGGTTTCGTGCTGGTGGATCGGGGTGAGCACCGGTTGCGGGACCTGTCGAGCCCCGAGCACGTGTTTGAACTGCGCGGATCTGGCGCGGTGGAGTTTCCGCCATTGCGGTCGTTGGACGCGTTCCCGGGGAACTTGCCGTTGCAGGTGAGTTCGTTCATCGGCCGGAAGCGTGAGCTGGCACGGGTGATCGACGCGTTCGATGCGGTGCGGGTGGTGACCCTCACGGGTGTCGGCGGTGTGGGCAAGACGCGCCTCGCGCTGCAGGTCGCGGCCGAGGTCTTGCCACGGTTCCGGGAGGGCGCGTGGCTGGTCGAGGTGGCCCCGGTTCGTGATCCCGACGCGGTGGTGGCCGCGTTCGCGGCGACGTTCGCGGTCACGTCTCGGGCCGGGATGAGCCTGACCGAGTCGTTGGTCGAGTTCTTGGGCGCCAAGCGTCTGGTGCTGGTGGTGGATAACTGCGAGCACGTGCTCGACGCGGTCGCCGCGCTCGTTGACGTGATCGAGCGTTCGTGTGCGGACGTGATCGTCTTGGCCACGAGCCGCGAGGGGTTGGCCGTCGAAGGCGAGCGGGTCATTCCTGTCCCGTCGCTGCCGGGCCCACCCACCGACGGGCGTCTTGAGGACATTGCGGGTGCGGACGCGGTGCGGTTGTTCGTCGAGCGCGCTCGCGCGGTGGATCCGGACTTCACGCTCACCGCCGAGAACGCGGCCGCAGTAGCCCAGATCTGTCGGCGTCTGGACGGCATCCCGCTCGCGATCGAACTCGCTGCGGCCCGGACCTCCGCGATGAATCCGTGGGAGCTGGCTCGCGGTTTGGACCACCGTTTCGAGACCCTGGCTGGCGGTCGTCGCCGCGCGGTGCAACGGCACCAGACGTTGCGGGCCGCGATCGACTGGTCGTATGAGTTGTGCTCCGAGGCCGAACGGCGCGTGTTGGCGCGCCTGGCGGTCTTCGCCGGTGGTTGTACCCGTCACGCCGCCGAGACCGTGTGTGGCGGAGCGCCTCTCTACCCGCACCGGGTGTTCGAACTCGTGGCCGCGCTGGTGAGCCGTTCGCTGGTCGTGGCCGAACGGGACCGGCCCGACACCCGGTACCGGCTCTTGGAAACCATCCGCGAGTACGGCGAGGAACGCCTGGCTGAGCAGCACGAGACACAGACGCTGCGGGACCGGCACGCCGAGTACTACAGCGAGTCCGCACGTCGGATCAGCGAACAGATCACCGGGCCAGGCCAGGTCGAGGCCGGGCAGCGACTCCTGGCCGAGCACGAGAACGTCCTCGCCGCCGTGAACCACGCCGTCGATGCCGACAACGTCGATCTCGCGCTGCGCCTCGTTCACGGTATCCCCGCGCCCCAGTTCCAGATCGGCTACACGCTCGGCTTTCCCGTCGAGCCGATCCTCGCCCTCACCGGGGTAGCCGAACACCCGCTCTACCCGCTCGTGCTCGGCATCGCCGCCAGCCAAGCCGCGTTCCGCGGCGACATCCACGCCGCTCCCGCCCTCGTCGAGCAGTCGCTTGACGCCGCCCGTCGTCTCGGTGACCCCGAGCGAAGGGTCGAGCGACTCGCGTGGAACACGCGCTCGGCGCTCGCGTTCGGCCACGGCGCAACCCACGACGCCGCCCGGTGCGCCGAGCGCGCCGCCGCGATCTCACGGACCGTCGGCCGACTCGACGCCCTCGCGGTCGCGCTCGGCGCGGCGGCGACCTTTCACGCCATGGCCACCGAGAACGACGCCGCACTCCCGCTCGCCACCGAGGGACTCGCCCTCGCCCGCCAGCTCGGCACCCCCAACCTCATCGTGTTGAACCTGGCTGCCCTCGCCGCCGCGCTCGTCGACCAAGACCCCACTCAAGCACGCGCCCTGCTCCGCGAGAGCGTCGAACTCCGGGCCAAGCTCGGCTACGAGAGCATGGGCGAGATCACTCAGGCCGTACTGATCAGCGCCCGACTCGAAGACTGGCCCCAAACGCTCACCCTCGCCGGGGCCGCGATCCGCCACCTCCACTGGCAGGGCGACTGGTTCCTGCTCGCCGCCACGCTCAACGTCGTCGCCCGCGCCCTCGGGCCCAACGACCCCGAACCTGCCGCCGTCCTGCAAGGCGCGGCACGCAAACTCGTCGTCGCAAGCACCGAGCCGCTCGACTCGACCGTCCCCGCCCATTCGGAACCGACCGCCGCCACGACACCCAACAGCCGCGACTTCGTCACCGAGCTCCGCCGCACCACCACCGGTCTGCTCAAGCGCACACTCGGAGACGCACGCCTTCGAGACCTGCGCAGCCAAGGCGAGGCCATGGACCGCGACCAAACCGTCGCCTACGCACTCGACGCCATCCACCACGCCAACCTCGGCCGTTCGACCCGATAACTCGCGTAGGTCCGCTCCTCAGCGACGTGCGACAACGCAGGTGAGCACACCGCTCGCTCACGCATAGACGAGGCATATCGGGTACCGCCGGGGGCCGGTCATGGCCCGGGCCGGGCCGCGCTGACCGCTACGGGGCATCGCCATGACGCCCAATCTGACGCCCCGACGCATGAACGGCCTTACTCATCCGTGGACGCGCGTGGACGACAGCCGCCCCTTGGCCTGCGGCGATGGACCGGCATGGACGCGCGTGGACACGCCCGAACCAACTACGGATCAGAAGGTTGGGGGTTCGAGTCCCTCCGAGCGCGCAGCACACGCCTTCGAGCGGCACGTCTGCCGCCGGCACCGGCGGAACCGCGCATCCATGGCGACGAACCGACCGCATGGACCTGCCGTGCGAGTGGTGGAGCTACGGCAGGCCGAATGCGTACACGTTGCCGTCCGCCGATGCGACGTAGACCTCGTCACCGCCCGGTACTGGTGTCGCGGTCACGACGCGGCCGGTAGCGGCGCTGGTCCACAACGGGCTGCACGACTTGGGGCTGCCCGAGCAGTTCAGGCTGCCGGCCGAGTCGAACGCGACCACGCTGTTGCCCGAGCCGACGAAGACGATCCCGTTCTCGATCCCCGGAGCCGACCCGCTGCCGACGGTCCCGGTCCACAACGGGTTGCACGTCTTGGGAGAGCCCGAACAGGTGGCACTACCACCCGCCGCGTCGAACGCGTACAGCTTGTCGGCCCCGGGGAAGTAGAGGACCCCGTTGTAGACCGCGGGCGACAAGCCGCCGGTGCCGGTCAGGCCATTCCACAAGGGTTTGCAGGTCTTCGGCGCGCCTCCGCAAGTCGCGCTGCCACCCGATGCATCGAACGCGTACACCGAGTTGGAGGGGCCGGCGGCGACGTACACGACGCCGTTGGCAACCACGGCCGACCTCGCGATGGTGAAGTATCCGACGAACGCCGTCCAGAGGGGCGTGCAGGTCTTCGGGGTCCCCGAACACGTGCTGCTCCCGCCGGCGGCGTCGAACGCGTACAGCGTGCCGTCGTCGGAACCGACGTAGACAACCCCGCCGGCCACGGCGGGCGACGGGGTCACGACCCCGCCGGTGGCCGCCGTCCAGAGGGGAGTGCAGGTCTTCGGTGTCCCCGAACACCTGCCGCTCCCACCGGCCGCGTCGAACGCGTACAGCTTGTAGTCATTCGAGCCGACGTAGACGACCCCGTTCACGACCGTCGGCGAGCCCTGGATGGCACCGCCGGTGGCGCCGGTCCACAGGGGGGTGCAGGTCTTCGGGCTTCCCGAACAGGTCGTACTCCCGCCGGCCGCGTCGAATGCGTACAACTTGCCGTCGGCCGAGCCGATGTACACGACCCCGTTGGCAACCGCAGGCGACGATTCACCGATCACTCCACCGGTTGCCGCCGTCCACAACGGAGTGCACGTCTTCGGGCTGCCCGAACAGGTGCCGCTTCCTCCGTACTGGTCGAACGCGTACAACTTGTGGTCTTGCGAGCCGACGTACAGGACGCCGTTCGCGAGTGCCGGTGACGAACCGAGACCGACCGCGTTCGTGGAACCGCTGCCTTTGAGTGTCAGCGTCCCGACATTCGACCTCTTGAGGTTGGACACGACCGGGTTCACGCCCCAATGGTCGGGTCCGAACCCGTACATCGGCCACGTACACGCCGACAACACCAGCCCGAACGCCAGAACCAACCCGATGAAGCGAAGCCGTCGCAGCATCGCCCGACCTCCCGGCCCTGCACCGGGCTCCCACCGAACCCGGCCCACGTGCGAGCCGCGCCTCGGCGAGAGCCCGGGGGACCAGCCGCGACGCGACTCAGATCGACACGCGGCTGATTCAACGACGGTCGCGTTCCATCCGCGTTCGAGAGAAACGGACGGCGAACGCCGAAAGGGTCGAACGTGCACAAAAATTCGGACATCGCGCAGTCAGGTCGCCGCGCGACGCTCGACGAGGAAAGCACGCCTGAAGGTTCAGGGGCTGACGGCGGCGGCGCGCGCGATGCCCGCGGTCCAGTACAAGCCTCCGCTGGGTGCCGGTGGCGGTGCGTGCGCGCCGATGCCGAACGGGTGCAGCCCACCCCACGCGTCGACGACGTAGCCGCCGCTGCCGTCGGGGAGGATGACCAGCCCGCGTGCGATGTCCCAGCCGGGCCAGTAGGCCGTTGCACCGGCGG
The DNA here is from genome assembly GCA_964548555.1 of uncultured Burkholderiales bacterium. GTDB lineage: Bacteria > Actinomycetota > Acidimicrobiia > IMCC26256 > JAMXLJ01 > JAMXLJ01. Next base: position 9,520 of record CAZJSY010000077.1, on the reverse strand, counting down.
CGGGCGGCGGTGTCTGCGCGCCGACGCCGAACGGGTGGAGCCCGCCCCAGCCGTCCAGGACGTAGCCGCCACTGCCGTCGGGCAGGAACGAAACGGCGCGCGCGATGTCGAAGTCGCGAAAGTAGCTACGCGTGCTCGCGGCCGGTATCGGTGGGCCGGTGTGTGTGCCGAACGGGTGGAGTCCACCCCAGCCGTCGAGCACGTAGCCGCCACTGTTGTCGGGGAGGAGGCTGACGGCGCGGGCGATGTCCCAGCCGGGCCAGTACGCCGTCGTGGTCGGCATCGGCGGGGCCGGCACTGCACCGTAACCGGCAGGGTGGAGTCCGCCCCACGCATCGAGGACGTAGCTGCCGGTGCTGTCGCGCGCGACGACGATGCCGCGGGCGATGTCCCACCCGGGCCAGTACGCCGAGCCGGTCACCGAACCGGGCGCGGCACCGGTAGCGCTCGCGGGATGGACACCACCCCATGCGTCAACCACGAGCGCGGCCGAACCGTCGGGCAGCATTGCCAGCCCCCGTGCCTGCGCGAACTCGCCGTACAGCGCGGGCGCACCGCACGCGGCCGGAGGTGCGGTGCCCGACGAGCCGATCGCGAAGGGGTGCAACCCGCCGCCCGCGTCCAGCACGTATCCGCCGATGCCTGCGCTCGACGGCGGAGGCGGCATCTGGATGCGCGCGAGCGTCTCGTGTTGGACCGACCCCGCCGCACCGGCGCCGGCATCCACCACGACCTCGTCGCGGCATTGCACCGCCGCGGGGTGGCCGCCGAGTCCGGGGACGTGCACGGGGAGGTGTGCGTCGCCGCCGGTGCCGAACGACGAGACGAGATGGCCGGTTGCGTCGTAGAGCAGTAGATGGTCGGTGATCGTGGTGCTGAGGTCCTGGCTGTAGCCGAGGAGCCCGATGAGCCCGTCGGGGCGAAGGACGAGCCCGGTCGCGGTGAGCCAGCCCGGGATGGTCGTGTGCGCGACACCGCCGACTGCGAAGCTCGTATCGGGCTGCCCGTTGGTCGAGAACCGCCGTACCGAACCGTCGACGGTCGCGACGACGACCTTGCCGTCGGGTTGGGCGACGAGGTCGACCGGCGCGTTGGCGAGCGGCACGACACCCGCCGAACCGAACCCGCTGTCCGGCGCGCCGTCGGCACGGAAGGCCACGACCGCATGCGGCCCTGCAGGCTCCACGACGGCGGTCAGGAGCAGATCGCCGTTCGGCGCGGCGACGAGCGCGTTGGTCGTCCCGCCCGCGCAACTCTGCGCGAAACCGCCTGCGCCGAACGACGGATCGATCCCACCGTCGGGAAACACACGGATCAGTTCGATACACGGCGACCCCGACGGATTCCGTGCGACCTGACCGGACATCGTGTGCGCGACCACGATCCGTCCGTCGTACTGCACGACCACCTGATTGCTCCCGGCGATCAGCGCGTCACCACTTGGGATCGACACGAAGCGTGTCGCGAACGACGCGTCGATCTCACCGCTGGGTATGAGCCGAGTCACCCATACCCGCGTCGCATCAGTGAGGTACACCAGCACGACGCGGCCGTCGGGCTGCACCCCGGCGCCGACGTCGTAGTAGTTGTAGTTCCCTGGCGGGGACGGAAGCCCGCCCGCGAGTACCTGCCCGTCCGCGCCTACACGGCCCGTCACACCGACCACGCTGCCGTCTCCCGACACGGCCAGCGGTGAGAAGCGAACCGAGTTGCGGGGCGTCGGAAACGTCACGGTCGATTCTCCGGACGCGCCGAACGTCGGATCGAGGTCGCCAGGCGCGGCCGTGGCACCGGTTGACCACACCGCGGTGGCAACGAGCGCAGCAACGAGCGCAGCAACGAGCGACAGGAGACGGACACGTTTGCGCACGCGGCCGAACGCTATCGCCGTTCCCAACGGCCGCCGACCAAGGTGGGCAGCAACACGTGCTGACCCCTGGGGCGGTCAGCCTTTGCCTGCGGTCACGGCTTTCAACTCTTCGAGCGATGCTCGGACCAGTCGCGACAGGTCGCGCTGCTTGCTCTCGGTGATCCATCGCTCGAACGCGATCCTGAACGCCGCGATGCCGGCCTCCGCGGCCAGGCTCGCGACGGGCTCCTTGACGCCGCGCCTGCGCAACGCGTCGGCGAGCGCCGACGCGAGCGACGCGAGCTTGATCAACTCGCGCTCGCGCAACTCCGTGTTCGCGGCGATGACGGCCTGACGCTGAATGACGGGCTCGCGGCGTCCCTGGAACGTGGTGGCGGCAGCCTCGAGGGCCGCGCCGACCGCGTCGATCGGTGTGGCCGCCTCCGGCGCGCCCGCGACCGTGCTCACGAGCAGCTCCTGCAGCATGCCCGCGCCCCAGAACAGAACCTCACGCTTGTCGGCGAAGTGGCGGAAGAACGTCCGCTCGGTGAGGCCCGCCCGCTCGGCGATCTGCGCAACCGTCGTCTTCTCGAATCCGCGCTCGACGTAGAGCTCCAGTGCCGCCCGCTCGAGCCGGCCCCGCGCGTCAGGCTCCCATCGACCCATGCCGTGATCGTAGTGATGACAGCGGCTGTCATCGGGCCTAGACTGATGACAGTCACTGACATCGACTGGCTCGTGCGCCGGCCCCGAAAGGCGAGGGCGGTCGACGACCCGGAGGTCTTCTCATGCGCGTGTTCGTCACCGGAGCGTCCGGCTGGATCGGTTCAGCCGTCGTTCCCGAGCTCATCGCGGCCGGAAACGAGGTGGTGGGGCTCGCCCGCTCGGATGCCTCCGCCGACGCCCTCGCCGCTGCCGGAGCGCTGGTGCATCGGGGCGCGCTCGACGACCTCGAAAGCCTGCGCTCCGGCGCGACAGAGTCGGACGGCGTCATCCACCTCGCCTACATCCACGACTTCAGCCAGTACACGGACGCCGCCCGCACCGATCGGCGCGCCATCGAAACACTGGGCGCGGCGCTCGGAGGTTCGGGCCGGCCGCTGCTCATCGCGTCCGGGACACTGGGTGTGACGGCCGGCCGTGTCGCGACCGAACGAGACGCGTCTGATCCCAACTTTCCTCGCGGCGAGTCCGCGGAGACGGCGCTCTCGATGGCGGCGCGCGGCGTGCGCTCGTCGGTGGTGCGACTCCCACCGACCGTTCACGGGAGAGGCGACCACGGTTTCGTCGCGATGCTGGTCGACATCGCCCGCTCGAAGGGTGCATCCGGTTACGTCGGCGACGGCTCGAACCGCTGGCCCGCCGTCCATCGGGTCGATGCCGCGCACCTCTTCCGTCTCGGGCTGGAGAAGGCGCCTGCAGGCTCGATCCTGCACGCCGTAGCGGACAGCGGCGTGCCGGCGCGAACCATCGCCGAGGTGATCGGACGGCATCTCGACCTTCCGGTCGTGTCCGTCGCTCCCGAGGACTCGAGCGATCACTTCGGGTGGCTCGGGGCCATCTACGCGCTCGACGCCCCGGCCTCGAGCGCGCTGACCCGGGAGCTGCTCGATTGGCGACCGATCCAGCCCGGTCTCATCGACGATCTCGAGCAGGGCCACTACTTCGACGACGCGGCCGCACGCGCCTCCTGACCGCTACGGAGCCCCGACGGTCAACTGGTGCAGTGGCGTGCTCGAACCGGCGCGTGTCGCTCTTGGCCTTCGGTA
>CAZJSY010000077.1:0-5802 GCA_964548555.1 uncultured Burkholderiales bacterium | reverse complement strand
AAAATAGATAGACATCGAATGCTTCGAGATCTATCATTATGCCATGACCAAAGCAGGGCCGCCCCGCGACGAGCCGATCGGCTTGGAGCTCGCCCGCACGAGCAAGCTCCTGAGCAAGGCGTTCGACGAGGCTCTGGCCGCGGCCGGCGGGTCGTTGCCGGTGTGGCTGGTATTGGTGTCGGTCAAAGCGGCGCTGCACGCGCCGCAACGACAGATCGCCGCGGCCGTCGGCGTCGAAGGGCCGACGCTGACACACCACCTGAACAGGCTCGAAGCGTCGGGGTTGATCACGCGCACCCGAGATCCCGAGAACCGCCGCAGCCACCGAGTGCAGCTCACCGACGCGGGCGAAGCGCTCTTCTTCGACCTGCTGCGAGTCGTGCGCGCGTTCGACGAGGAGCTCACCGCGGGCTTCACGGACCGCGACCTCTCGACGATGCGCCGGCTCCTCGGCCGGCTCCGCACCAACGTCGAGACGCACGCGAGCACGCGCGAGCACGCGTCGACGACCACGGAGAGGTGACGACATGAAGCTCGTGCTCCACGTATCCGACTTCGGCTGGCCCGTACCGACATCCGATCTCCCGAATCTGCTGGCCGACCTTGCCGCCTCGGCGGAAGACGCCCGCTTCGACGGCGTCGCGGTCGCCGATCACCTCTGGCAACACCCGATCATGAGCGGGCCCGAGCGTGCGCAGCTCGAGGCGTACACGACGCTCGGGTTCCTCGCCGCTCACACCGACAGGATCCGGATCATGACCCTTGCCACCGGTGCTCACTTCAGGCACCCGGCCCTCCTGGCAAAGATGATGACGACGCTCGACGTTCTGTCCGCCGGGCGCGCATGGCTCGGCATCGGATCAGGTCACTACGCGGAGGAGTGCATCGGGCTCGGCATCCCGTTCCCTACGACGCGCGAGCGGTTCGAGCTGCTCGAGGACGCGCTCGAGGTGTGTACCCGGATGTGGAGTGCCGAGGCGGTACACGGCGCTCCGTTCCGCGGCCGGCACGTCGACGCACAGCGACTGCTGAACTGGCCACGTCCCGTGCACCCTCTGCGCCCTTCGATCCTCGTTGCGGGCGACGGCGAACGACGCACGCTTCGGCTCGTGGCGCACTACGGCGACGCGTGCAGCTTGCGACCGACTCCCGAGATCCCACGCAAGCTCGATGCGCTGCGCCGGCACTGTGATGCCGAAGGTACCGACTTCGGCGCGATCGAGCGAACGTGCGCGTTCGCATTCGCCGCCGACGATGGTGGTCCCGTGACGGGCGAGTTGCTCGGCCGGCTCTCGTGGTTGGCCGACCTCGGGATCCACACCGTGATCGGCCGCATCGACGGTGACGATCCGCGACGCGCCATCGAGATGCTCGGTCGTCACGTCGTTCCCGCCGCGTCCGAATTGGAGGCCGCCGCATGACCGCCACCGCGACCACGGTCGCCCGAAGGTCCGAAGGGCACGTCGAGCCGACCCCGGCCCAGTCATCCAGCGGCCGCGAGAGGACGCGGTTCCGGCTCCGCCGGCGCGCCCATCGGGTCGCGTTGATCGCGCACGTCCTCGCGTCGGTGGGCTGGTTCGGCGTCGCGCTGGCGGTCGCAATGGCCGGGATCGCCGCCGCGACGACAGGCGACCGGACGCTGCCCGTCGCGCTGTACCGATCGATGGAGACTGCACCCTGGCTCTCGATCCCACTCGGACTCGTCGCCATCGCAACCGGCGCGTTGCTCGGCCTCGGCACGCGATACGGCCTCGTCCGCCACTGGTGGGTCGTGGCGAAGATCGGCATCGCGGGTGCATTTGTCGCTACCGACGCCGTGCTGGTGCGCACGGTGGCCCATGACGCGGCCATCACCGGTGCGGCGCCCCCACCCCTGTACGGCAGCACGATCGCTCATGTCGTGTTGCTGGCTGTCGCCACCTGGCTGTCCGTCGTGAAACCCCGCGGTCGCACTCCGCTCGGTGCTCGCCGCGCGTGACGCAAAAGGAGAAGCCACGATGCAATCGATCGACGAGTTCCTCGACCAGTGGACGGCGGCCGAGCGTCGCGGTGACACGACGATGCTCGACGAGCTCCTTACCGACGACTTCGTCGGCGTGGGACCGCTGGGGTTCACGCTTCCGAAGCCGGCTTGGCTCGCGCGTTACGACAGCGGCACGCTGACCTACGACGCGTTCGAGCTCGACGAGATCCAGACGCGCACGCACGGCGACTGCGCAGTTGTGACCGCTCGGCAGAACCAGAGAGGCGCCGCCCACGGAAAGCCGGTGCTCGAAGCTGCGCGCGTCACGCTCGCACTCACTGACGAGGAGGGTCGTTGGCGACTCGCCGGCGCGCACCTCAGCTTCATCGCGGGCACGGCGGGATCACCGCCGCTACCCATGCCGTGAGCGCAGGAACGGGCCCGTCATGCGACGGCCTCCGCCTCGACGCTCACGTCCAGCTCGTCCTCCACGACCTGCTCGTTGCGAGATGCACCGCGGCTCCATACGTACAGCGCGCCCACGAGCAAGAGCACAGCGCCGGAGAGCACGGCGTAGCGCATACCGACGCCGAACGCGTCGTGGGTCGCACCGAGGAGTGCTCCATTGTGCAGCTTGCCGGCGAGTTGCACCGCGATCGCAGGAGCTTCACGGACGGAGGCGGCAACGTTCGCGGACACGCCGTGGAGGTGACCGTCGATGCTGTTGCGGTATCCGGTGTTGAAGGCGCTTCCGAGTACGGCCACGCCGAACGCGGCGCCGAGTTCGCGAGCGGTGTCGTTCACGGCAGAGGCGACGCCCTGCTTGGAGCGCGGCAGCGAAGCGATGATCGCGTTCGTTGCCGGCGTCATGGCGAGCGCGGCGCCGGCACCGATGACGAGCGTGGCGACGAGGAAGATCCAGAACGCGCTGGCCGGGCCCAGGTTGGCGAACAGTCCGAAGCCCACTGCGGATACCGCGAGGCCGGCGCCGCCGACGAGTCGGTGTCCGTAGCGCTCCGACATCGTGCCGGACACGGCCGACACCGGCATGATGAGCACGGCCATCGGAAGGAGCGCTCCGGCGGCCAGCATCGTCCCGTAGTTGCGCACGAGTTGCAGATACTGCAACGACACGAAGAAGAACGCGAACATAGCGAAGAACTGCAGGAACAATGACGCCGATCCGGTCGCGAACCCGCGGTGCAGGAAGAGGCGCGGGTCGAGCAGCGGTGTCGCGACGCGCAACTCGAGCAGGACGAAACCGACGATCACGGCCGCACCACCGAGGATGCCGGCGAGCGTGATGGCGTCGGTCCAGCCCCGCACCGGTCCCTCGATGATCCCGAGTACGAGCAGTCCCGTTCCGAGCGCCGACACGATCGATCCGAGCGGGTCGGACGCCACCCGTTCGCTCGATTTGGTCGACGGCACGACGAGGATGATCGCGACCAGTGTCACGAGCGCGATCGCCGCGGTCACGAGGAAGATCGATCCCCAGAAGAACTGTTCGAGCAGCGCGCCCGACACGAGGATGCCGAGCGTCCCGCCCGCGGTCGCGAAGCCGGCCCAGATGCCGACCGCCTTCGCCCGTTCCTCTTCGGGGAACACACTGGTGATCGTGGACAGCGTGCCCGGCATCAGTAATGCCGCGCCGACTCCCATGAACGCGCGCAGAGCGATGAGTTGGTTCGCAGAGGTCGCGCCGGCGGCGAGACCCGACGCGGCTCCGAAGAGGGCGACGCCCGCGATCAACGTCATCCTGCGCCCGTAGCGGTCGCCGAGCGCGCCAGCGGGCAGCAGCAGCGCGGCGAGCGCCAGGGCGTAGGCATCGACGATCCACTGCTGTGACGACTGGCTCGCCCCGAGGTCGGCGGCGAGGCGGGGGAGCGAGGTCGCCAGCATCGAGACGCCCGCGACCACCATGACCAACGCCGAGCACATGGCGGCGAGGATGAGGTTGCGGTGGGCGAACTGCGGCGCCGAGGCGGCGGCTCGGCGGTCTTCGGACGCAACGAGGCTGGTCATGACGCTCCCATCTGGGGCTACACTGCGTTGAGAACCGGATGCGGCCTCCGCTTACGTTAACGGAGGCACCCTCCGGTTCTGCAAGTGAATTTTCGGCGCGGCAACCGGCCGCGGCGTGGGGGGAGCGAGGTGCACAGCATGCGGAGCCCTCGGGCCGACGCCGTGCGCAACGCGGCGCGGGTGCTCGAGGCGGCGCGCGAGGTCTTCGCGCAGCACGGGGCCGATGCCTCACTCGAGGAGGTCGCACGACGTGCCGGCGTGGGCATCGGCACGCTTTACCGCCATTACCCCAACCGGGAGGCCCTCGTCGAAGCGGTCTTTCGTGACTCGATCGACGGGTTGTGCTGGCGCGGCGAGGAGTTGCTCGGCGCCGACGATCCCGGTGATGCGCTCGTGACGTGGTTGCGCGAGCAGATGCGTCAGGCGTCGGAATGCCGCGGGCTCGCGGCCGAGGCGATGATCACCATGCTCGACGACCGGGGCTGCGGGAAGCGCAACGCGTGCGATGCCCTCCACGACGTCGGCGCGCGGCTCCTGGCTCGCGCCCAGGAAGCAGGACGCATCCGTAGCGACGTCGACATCGACGACCTGCTGCGCCTCGTGAACGGCATCGGCATCACCACCGAGGACGCGCCGAACCGTGAGGAGCAAGCCGACCGTCTGTTCGCGTTGGCGATGGACGGCCTCCGCGCGTCGCGGGGCTGAGCGGCGGCGCCCGGCCCCCGCCGGGTTCTCTTCCCGGGGAGATGTGCAACTTTCAGTTGCACGTTCCGCCCGGACGTGCAATCATCGGTTGCACGTCGACCGAGGAGGTCCCGATGGAAGCAATCCGACACCGCGTCGGCATCGACGCACCGATCGCGGAGGTGTACGACGCCTTCGCCACCCGCGAGGGCCCGACCAAGTGGTGGACCCGTCAGGTCACCGGGGAGGCCACGGCCGGCGGGGAGCTGGCCTTCTTCTTCGGCCGGCCGGCCCCTTCGGCGGTCATGGAGCTCGTCGAGCTCACACCGCACAGCCGGGTCGTCTGGCGCTGCGTCAACGGCCCCGAGGAATGGCTGGACACGACGGTCACCTTCGAGATGAAGAGGGAGGATGAGGAGACCGTCGTGCTGTTCACGCACGACGGCTGGCGCAAGCCGGTCGAGTTCATGCACCACTGCAGCACCGCGTGGGCCTACTTCCTGCTGAGCCTCAAACACGGGTGCGAAGGTGGGAAGGCGACACCGTTCCCCGACAACGAACTGATCAGCAGCTGGGGATGATGAGCACGATGACCGACCTGATGATCGAACGAGAGATCCTCATCGACGCGCCGGCCGAGGTCGTCTGGCGCACGATCACCGAGCCCGACCAGATCACGCAGTGGTTCGCCGACCGGGTCGAGCTCGACGCTCGGCCCCTCGCGGCCGGCAGCTTCTTCTTCGACCAGCACGCGAGCGCGCAGCCGTTCACGGCACCGCTCGTCGTGGAGACGGTCGAGCCGCCTCACCGGTTCTCCTTTCGGTGGAGCCACCCGCAGGGCGTCGCACCGACGCGCGCCAACTCTGTCCTCGTCGAGTTCACGCTCTACTCGGAGGGCGAGCAACGCACGCGGCTGCGCGTGGTCGAGACAGGGCTCGTCGAGGTTGCGTGGTCCGACGACGAAAAGGCCCGGTACGCGGACGACCATCGCCACGGCTGGGAGTACCACTTCGGTCGCCTCGGCGAGCTGTTCGCCGCCCGCGCGGGATGAGGAGCGACACCGGCGACGAGCTGTGGTCGGCGATCGCCGATCCCTCTCGTCGCCGGGTCCTCGATCTGCTGGTGCGCCG
>CAZJSY010000076.1:10888-15748 GCA_964548555.1 uncultured Burkholderiales bacterium | reverse complement strand
ATCTGGTCGCCCGAGACCGATTGGCCCGACAACTTCTGCCTCATCTCGGCGATGGCCGCGGTGACGCAGAACCTTCATTTCACCACCGGCGTCTACATCGCGCCGGCGCGCGATCTGTTCACGGTCGCGAAGGCCGCCGGGACAGCCGCGTCCCTCTCGAACGGCCGTGTCCACCTCGGTGTGGGCGTCGGCTGGTGCAAGGAGGAGTTCGACGCGACCGGTCAGGACTTCCACACGCGTGGCAAGCGACTCGACGACATGATTCCCGCGTTGCGCGCGCTCTGGGGCAAGGGCTGGGTCGAGTATCACGGCCCCTGGTACGACTTCGACGCGTTGCAGATGAATCCCACGCCGCCCGCGCCCGTCCCCGTCTACGTCGGTGGTCACAGTGAGCCGGCGTTGCGCCGCGCGGCGCGCCTCGGCGACGGCTGGATCGGGGCCCAGGCCTATTCGGAAGCCGACGCTTGGCACTACCTCGGCCTGATGAAGGAGCACCTCGCTCGTGAAGGGCGGACCAACGACAGCTTCGCGATCTACATGGCGCTCAACGAGATGCCCGCCCCCGAGCTCTACCGGCGATTCGAGGACGCCGGCGTCACCGACGTGATCTGCGCGCCGTGGATGATCGCGGCCGCCGGGGAAGGTGGAGACTTCAGGTCGTCGCTCGACGCGAAGATCAAGGCGACGGAACAGTTCGCCGAGTCCGTGATCACGAAGATGAGCTGAGCGGCGTCTGCAGCGCCGACGGATGGATCGTCAGCTCGAGCTCGCGGTCGAACGACTTCTCGAACAGCTCCCGTTTGCGGCGGGCGCCCCACAGCTCGAGCTCGGGGTCGCCGGGCGCGTCGACGCCCACGATGACGAGTGACGGGCCGCAACGGACGGTCACGCTCGCGACGGTCTGGTGCCGGCCGCGGTCGAGCCCGTCGGCGATGCGCAGGAGCGCCGTCAGCTTGCGTACGCGATCACGCGCGTCGGGTGAGAGGTCGATCATGGTGTCGTCGGTGGGCTTCGGATCGCCGCGGCGGTGCCACCGAACGATGGCGGTGAGCACCCGCACCTCTTCCGGGTCGAAGCCGCGCAGACCGCCGTGGCGCACGAGATATGCGGCGTGGCGGTCGTGTCCGTCGTGTGAGACGTGCTCGCCGATGTCGTGGAGCAGCGCGCCGTACTCGAGCAGCTCCCGGTCGCCCGCCGCGAGCTGGTGCAACGGTGACGTGCCGTCGAACAGCTGGAGCGCGAGCTTCGCGACGTGGGTGGAGTGCTGCTCGGGCCATCCGCAGCGGCGCGCGAGCGATCGGACCGCCGCCCGGCGGATCGAGCGCGGGTCGTCGGACCAGTCGGCGGGGTCGTGGCGCCCGATCGCGTCGAGCACCATTCCCTCGCGAAGCGCCCACTCGCTCACCGTCATCTCTTCGAAGCCGAACAGCTCCATCGCGGTCGCGAGGAACATCGATCCGGCCGGGATCAGCTCGATGCGGCGGGCCTCGAGACCGGGGATCCGCCGTCGATCGTTCGCGCTCGACGTCGTCAGCTCGCGGTGGAGGGGGAGGAACTCCTCGCGCGTGAACGTCAGCTGGTTGAGCGATACCGGCACGTTGGCATCGCGGCGCGCCGCGACCATCTGCGCGATGTCCTCGAGGGTGCCGCTGCTGCCCACGACGAGCTTCGGGTCGAGCCGTGCGACGTGTTCGGCGACGGGCTCCAACACACGAGTGATGCGATTCCGCAGCGCACGCCGGTCCGACTTCGACAGCGGATCGCTGTGCACGAGCTCGTTGGTGAGCCGAGCGACGCCGAGGCGTTCACTGGTCGCCCACTGCATACCGGCCGCGTCTCCCACCATGATCTCGACGCTGCCGCCACCGACGTCGAAGCACAACGCAGGCGCGGGCTCGAGCACCACGCTGGCTCGTACGGCACCGAAGATGAGACGGGCCTCTTCGAGGCCGTCGATCACCTCGACCGAGACGCCGGCCTCGGTCTCGATCCGGTCGACCAGCTCGTCACCGTTCGCCGCGGTGCGGATCGCGCTCGTCGCGCACGCGAGGCTCTCGGTCGCGCCGGCCGCGTCCGCGAGCTTGCGGAACCGGCGGATCGTCGCGATGGCCTCGTCCGCCAGCGCGTCGGGAACCGCTCCTTCCCGAGCCACGGCATCGCCGAGACGGAGCATCTCCTTCTCTCTCACGAGAGGCACGAAGGTGCCGTCGGCGTGGACCTCGGCGACGAGGAGGTGGAACGAGTTGCTTCCCAGGTCGAGCGCGGCGATGCGCATCACCGACGACGATACCGGCCGGTTCGGGACGCTTCGCGCACGGTGACACGGCTGTCAGGTACGCTCCGCCCCACAGCCGGGACTGCCTTTTCACGGAGGGACGCATGGGCGTGCAGGGCGAATCGCGGATGCTGATCGACGGCAAGCTCACCGAAGCCGCCAGCGGGCGAACGTTCGACAACATCAACCCGTCCACCGAGGAGGTCGTCGGCCAGGTGGCCGACGGCGGCGAGCAGGACATGCGTACCGCGATCGAGGCGGCCCGCCGAGCGTTCGACGAGACGAACTGGTCCACTGATCGTGAGTTCCGCAAGCGCTGCCTGCAACAGCTCAAGGACGGTCTCGAGCGCGAGAAGGAGACGCTGCGGCCGCAGATCGTCGCCGAGGTGGGCGCGCCGATCGCACTGACGTATGCGATCCAGCAGGACACCTGCATCGAGGACCTGCAGTGGGACATCGACCAGATCGATCGTCAGCAGTGGGAGCAGCAACTGCCCGTCCACGAGTTCTTCGGCATGCGAAGCCGGCGCCTCGTGGTCCGGGAGCCCGTCGGCGTGGTGGGCGCGATCACGCCGTGGAACTTCCCCTTCATGTTGAACCTGTCGAAGCTGGGTCCCGCGCTCGCGGCCGGCAACACCGTCGTGCTGAAGCCGGCGCCCGACACCCCGTGGAGCGCGACGTTCATCGGGAAGGTGATCGCGGAGCAGACCGACATCCCGCCCGGCGTCGTCAACGTCGTCACGTCGGGTGACCCGGCGACGGTGGGCGAGATCCTCACCACCGACCCGCGTGTCGACATGGTCAGCTTCACCGGCTCCACCGCGACAGGGCGACGGATCATGGCGAACGGCGCCGACACCATCAAGAAGGTGTTCCTCGAGCTCGGCGGGAAGTCGGCCAACATCATCCTCGACGACGCCGACTTCGCATCGACCGTCGGCATGGGGGCGATGGTGTGCGTGCACGCAGGCCAGGGCTGCGCGATCACGACGCGCATGCTGCTGCCGCACTCGCGCTACGACGAGGGCGTCGAGATGTTGAAGACCGCGTTCGAGAACGTTCCCTACGGTGATCCGACCGACATGGCGAACCTCCAGGGTCCGCTGATCAACGCGCGCCAGCTCGAGCGCGTACTCGGCTACATCGAGATGGGGAAGGCCGAGGGCGCGCGGCTCCTCGTGGGCGGCAAGCGTTCCGACCGCTTCGACAAGGGCTACTTCGTCGAGCCGACGCTGTTCGTCGACGTGAAGCCGGACATGACGATCGCGCAAGAGGAGATCTTCGGCCCCGTGCTGGCGGTGATTCCGTACGGCGACGACGACGACGCCGTGCGCATCGCCAACAACTCCGCGTACGGGTTGTCGGGATCGGTCAGCTCCGCGTCACTCGACCGGGCGTTGGCGGTCGCGCGCCGGATCCGGACGGGCACGGTGTCGGTGAACGGTGGTCAGTGGTTCGGCCCCGATTCGCCCTTCGGCGGGTACCGCCAGAGCGGCGTCGGTCGGGAGCACGGTGTCGAAGGCTTCGAGGAGTACCTCGAGACGAAGACGATCGGCCTGCCCGAGGCGTAGGAACGGCGCGTACGGGAAAGGCATAGCGGAGCGGCGTAGGGGGCCACGGGCCGTCCTCCTACACTGGGACGCAGAGTTCCCGCCGTCCAGCGCCTGGGAGTGAACCGCCATGGCGACGACCGACCTCGACATCGACGCAATCGTGAAGGACTACCAGCCGAAGTTCGAAACCGTCGACGAGGAGCGGCTGCACCGCAAGCAACGCCTCGCCGCGGGCTTCCGGCTGTTCGGGAAGTTCGGCTTCGACGAGGGCGTGGCCGGGCACATCACCGCGCGCGATCCCGAGCTCACGGACCATTTCTGGGTGAATCCGTTCGGGATGAGCTTCCATCACATTCGCGTGTCCGACCTCATCCTGGTGAACGACCGCGGTCAGGTCGTCGAGGGGAACGCCTCGGTCAACCAGGCCGCGTTCGCGATCCACTCACAGATCCACGCGGCGCGTCCCGATGTGATGGCCGCCGCGCACTCGCACTCGATCTACGGGAAGTCGTGGTCGACCCTCGGTCGCAAGCTCGACCCGATCACGCAGGACGTGTGCGCGTTCTTCGAAGACCACGAGGTGTTCGACGACTACACGGGTGTCGTGCTCGACACCGAGGAGGGAAAGCGCATCGCCGCCGCGCTCGGCGACCACAAGGCGGTGATCCTGCGCAATCACGGTCTCCTCACCGTCGGCCACTCCGTCGACGAGGCCGTGTGGTGGTTCATCACGATGGAGCGGTCGTGCCAGGCGCAGCTTCTCGCCGAGGCGGCCGGGTCGCCCGTCCTCATCGATCCCGACAACGCGAGACTCACTTCGACCCAGGTCGGTTCGCACGTCGCGGGCTACTTCAGCTTCCAACCCCTCTACGCCCGCATCACCCGAGAGCAACCCGACCTCTTCGACTGACCGACATTCCGGCCTCGAATGTGCCGCTGACGGCGGCACATTCGACGCCAGAGCGCGCTAGGGGCGGTGGGAGCGGGCGAAGGCGATGGTTCCTTCCATGAAGGCTTCGGGGTTCTGGAACT
>CAZJSY010000076.1:0-10878 GCA_964548555.1 uncultured Burkholderiales bacterium | reverse complement strand
ATTTGCCGCCTCCGGCGGCAAATTCGACGCCAAAGCTCATTGTCACACCCGCATGGTGGACTGGCGCCATGGACGGAGGGGTGGGTTCCGAGCTGTGGTCGTCCGCGCACGCTCATCACGGCGTGTTCACGCGTCGTCGGGCGCTCGCAGCGGGGTTGACGAGGCACGAGATCGAGCATTCGCTTTCGACCGGGACGTGGCGTTCGCTGCACGACGGCGTGTACGTCCACGCCGCGACGCCGGTGACGTGGCGCGGCGCGCTGTTGGCTGCGTGTTGGGCAGGCGGTACGCGGGCCGTCGCGTCGCACCGGTCCGCACTGTCGTTGTACGGGCTTCCGGGCGCGCGCCAGCAGGTCGCCGAGGTCACGACGCCGCGCTGGCGTCGCGCTCGGCATGCGGGTGTCGTGGCGCACGAGACCCGCGAGCTTCCGGATCGTGACATCACGGAAGTCGACGGTGTCCCCGTAACAACCGTCGCACGCAGCCTGATCGACGCAGCCGCCGTGTTGCGCACGTCAACACTGGACCTGGCGGTCGACGAGGCGTTGCGGCGGAGCCTCGTGGAGCTCGAAGAGCTCTGGGTGCGCGTCGAGGAGCTTGCGAAGCCGGGTCGGCGCGGCATCCGGATGATCCGAACGATCATTGTTCGGCGGCACCCGGATCACGAGCTGACGGAAAGCGTTCGTGAGCATCTGCTCCTCGCTGCGCTCGCACGCGCGGACCTCCCGGCGCCAATTCCTCAGTACGAGATCCAGCGTCCCGGCGGCCGGTTCGTCGCCAGGGTCGACGCTGCGTATCCGGACCACAGACTCGCGTTGGAATACGACAGCTACCTGCACCATGGTTCGCGGGGCAAGTACGTCCGCGATCTCGCCCGCCGCAACGAAGTGACGGCAGCCGGTTGGCGGATCGTGCACTTCACCAGCGACGACCTGCGCAATGGCTGCACCAGGGTATGCACAGTGTTGAAGGCGCTGCTCGCCGCTGCGGCGTGACTCCGGCGTCGAATTTGCCGCTCACAGCGGCAAATTCGACGCCAGACTGCTTAGGGCCGGTGGGAGCGGGCGAAGGCGATGGTGCCCTGCATGAAGGCTTCGGGGTTCTGGAACTTCCCGACGACGATGTCGCGGAAGGAGTCCGGCACGTACGTCTCGAAGGCGCCCGACTCGAGCTGCGCCATGACGGGGTCCACCATGGCGTCGGCGGGTAACGCTTCGACGCCTTCCGTCATCGCGGGGTCGTTGTCGGGAAGATGGAACAGCTCCGTGTCGATCACCGCGGGCGCCACGACGTGGACCTTCACGCCGGTATCGGCGAGGTCCACCGCCATCGACTCCGACCACGCGGTCAGCGCGGCCTTGCTCGCCGCGTACGCAGCCTCACCCGGGGGCCCGAGACGCGCTGCGATCGACGACACGTTCACGATGCGCCCCTTGCGTTCGACGAGCCCCGGCAGCAGAGCAAGGGTCAGACGCACCGGCGACTGGTAGTTGAGCGCCATGATCGACTCGACGACATCAGGCGTGAGCTCCGGCACCCGACGGCGCTTCGGCGCTCCGGCGTTGTTGACGAGCACGTCGACCCCGTCGAGCTCGGTGTCGGCCTGGCGGGCGAACCCGTCGATGGCGTCGAGGTCGGAAAGGTCGACGGTCCACGCGCGCGAGTCGGGGGAGTGCTTCTGCAGCCGCTCGAGCACGTCGTTCAGCCGGTCCTCTCGACGCGCACAGATCCCGACCACTGCGCCGCGGCAGGCGAAGCCCTCGGCGAGTGCGGCACCAATGCCCACCGACGCTCCGGTCACGAGCACCTTCTTGCCCTCGAGCGAGTAGCCCACCCCACACCTCCACGACCGCCGGCTGCGCGCCGAGTTTTCTGACGTGCCCGTCAGTCTACGGGGCAGTAGCCTCCGCCCACCATGGCCCTCACGCCCGACGCCGTGCTCCTCACCGACAGGGTCGCGATCGTGACCGGAGCGGCCGTCGGCATCGGCCGCGCCGCGGCCCTCGCGCTCGCGCGCTTCGGAGCGCACCTCGCCGTGTGCGACCGCGACGTCGAGAACATGTCCTCGCTCGTGGCGGAGATCGAATCCGAGGGCCGCAAGGCGGTCGCCGCCGCCCTCGACGTCCGCGACGGCGATGCAGTGCGCGCGTTCGTCGGCACCGTCGCCGAACAGCTCGGCGCGGTCGACATCCTCGTCAACAACGCGGGCGGCGGCTTCCACGCGCCCTTTCTCGACGTGAACGACAAGGGGCAGGACTCCTTGATGCGCGAGAACTTCACC
Source organism: uncultured Burkholderiales bacterium (assembly GCA_964548555.1). GTDB lineage: Bacteria > Actinomycetota > Acidimicrobiia > IMCC26256 > JAMXLJ01 > JAMXLJ01. The sequence goes on along the minus strand of CAZJSY010000076.1, from coordinate 8,597 downwards.
AGCGTGACGAACTTCGTCCGCGCGGTGGCGCCCGTGATGCCGGCGCGAGGTGGGTCCATCGTCAACATCACCTCGATCGAGGCGCATCGCGCTGCGCCCGGCTTCGCGGTCTACAGCGCGATGAAGGCCGGCGTCGCCAACCTCACCAAGAGCCTTGCGCTCGAGCTCGGTGATCGCATGATCCGCGTCAACGCCATCGCCCCCGACGTCATCCCGACACCGGGAATAGGCGACGTGCCGGTCCACACCCCGTTACCGCGCCGGGGGCACGCCGACGACGTCGCGGGCGCGGTCGTGTACCTCGCGAGTGATCTTTCGAAGTTCGTGACCGGAACGACGCTGCACGTCGACGGTGGGAACCTCGCCGCCGGTGGTTGGCATCGCGTCGGCGACGGGACGTTTCACACGTGAAGTTCGGCGTCGCGCTCGGCCGGTTGAACCCGGCGTTCTTCCTCGAGTGCACACTCGAGGCGGAACGTCTCGGTTTCGAGTCGGTGTGGCTCCCCGAGCATCTCGTCTTTCCCATGGAGATGAGCCGCTCACCACATCCCGGTGAGAACGTTCCGCCCGTTCCACCGACCACACCGATCTTCGACTGCTTCGCGTACTTGAGCTTCCTCGCGGGACGAACGAGCCGGGTGCGCCTCGGCAGCCACGTCTACAACCTGGCGCTGCGCCATCCGTTCGTCGCCGCGCGCGCGATCCAGACGCTCGACGTCGTGTCCGGGGGACGTGCCGAGATCGGGATCGGCGCGGGTTGGTTGGAAGAGGAGTGGTCGGCGACCGGGCTGGACTTCAACACGCGCGGCCGTCGCCTCGACGAAGCACTCGACGTGTGCAAGCGGCTCTGGTCTGAGCCCGTCGTCGAACACCACGGCGAGTTCTTCGCCTTCGAGCCGGTTGCGTTCGAGCCCAAGCCGCTGCAGCATCCGTGGCCACCCCTGCTCATCGGGGGTGAGAGCGACGCGGCCCTCCGCCGCGCGGCACGCGCCGGCGACGGCTGGATCGGTATGTCCCACACGCTCGAGACCGCGGCAACGCAACTCGAGCGGCTTCGCAAGCTGCGCGCCGAGGCGGGACGGGCGGGGGACGCCTTCGAAATCTGCCTGGGCGCGCCGGTCACCTCATCCGAGGGCGTCGCCCGCTGGGAGGAGCTCGGCGTCACCCGGCTCATCGTGTCGCCGTGGGCCCGCTCGAGGGAGGCGGTCGACGGGATGCGGCGCTTCGCCGATGTGGTCGGCCTGACGTCGTCACCAGCATGAATGCCGAACCCTCGACTCGAGCTAGAGCCTCAATCTCCAGTTGAGGGTGAAGGATCGGCGTCGGAGGCGAGGAGCGCATCCGGACGCGCGGCGAAGTCCCTCACGCTCCCCTTGACGCGAAGGCTTTCGTGCATCCGGCCCGGCTGCATGGTGAAGCAGATGCCGGACATGATCGGCTCGAGGTCGCCGGCCCGGTCGTACACGTCGAGGTCCATGCCCCGTCCGGAGCCGATGGTGCAGGCCCGTCGGAGCACGATCGCAGCCTCGGCGTCGTCGGCCCCGAACGTCGCCTCGGCCCAGCGCATGAAGCCGCCGTTCCACGGCACGTCGGAGTACGGGGGAGCGTCGACGACGGCACCGTCGACGAGTTCCCAGACGAGCACGAGCTCGCCGTCGCGCCACAGGCGCACGCGGCTTCGCCGATCGACAGGTCGCGGGATCTCGGCGTCGTACTGGCGTGCCTCGATGTTGCGCGCCGCGTGCGCGACCGCGAGGCCGGCGAGGTCGAAGAGATGTGTGCAGTTCGCACGCGGATCCGCGCCGGTTGCGACCGCGGTGCACCGCGGTGACAACGGCATCCCTTCGAGCTGACGCAGTGGGACCACTGCCGCGGCACACGTCGACCACGGCCAGCGGATCGCGCGCCCGGCAATCTCGACGACGCGTTCACCGTCGTGTCGCAACGTGAGTGCGAAGTGGTGGAAGTCGTCTTCGAGCGCGGCTTCGACGACACCCGGCTCGGTGCGGACCAGACGGATGCGACGTCGGTACGGACCATCCGTGAACGCGGTCATGCGCTTCGATTCCGTCCACCCGGGTAGCCGCCACCACCGAACTTCGCGTCGAGCGCGTCGTAGTCGACCCCGAAGCCCGCGCGCGGCAACTCGCTGACGAACTCGACGGTGCGCGGCTTCTTGTACGACGCGATGCGGCCGCGGCAGTACGAGATGATGTCGACGGCGGTCACGTCGTCGCCGTCGTGCAGCACGACGATCGCCTTGACGCTCTGGGTCCAGGTGGGATCGGGAACACCGATGACCGCGCACGCTGCGACGGACGGATGCGAGGCGATGCACGCCTCGACCTCGGCCGGGTAGATGTTCTCCGCCGCCGACTTGATCATGCGCGTCTTCGGTCCGACGAACGTGATCGTTCCGTCGACCTCACGCCGGCCCAGGTCGTTGGTGTGATGCCAGCCGTTGCGTCTCCGCTCGGCGTTGAGCTCCGGACGGTTCCAGTAGCCGTTCATCACCGTCGCGCCCCGAGCGACGATCTCGCCGGTCTCGCCGGCGGCGACGTCGTGATCGTCGGGGTCGACGATGCGCACCTGCACCACGGGCGACGGGCGGCCGTGCGTACCGATCCCGTCGGAGCCGAGCGCGTTGTACGTGAGCATTCCCATGACCTCGGTCTGACCGTACCCGCCGGGATTGCGCGCCCAGCGGCTGGTGTCGGGCGACACCATCGCATCCCAATCGGCTCCTGCGCTCGACGTGCGCAGCGAGCGCAGGTCGTAGCGGCCGTCGGCATTGGCCTCGCGGATCTGGGCGAACATCGGGCCGACGAGGAACGCGCCGGTGCACCGCTCCTCCTCGATGACGCGGCACAGCTCGTGTGCGTCGACGCGACGGGTGAACACGTTGGTGCCACCGTGGACGAACGTGGCAAGCGTGTTCATGAACGTACCGATGTGGAACAGCGGCCCGGAGTTGAGGTACACCGACGTCTCGTCGATCCCGGCCAGGTCGCCGAGAACGAGGCTCTGCGCGATCAGCGCGGTATGAGCGAGCATCGCGCCGTTGGGCCGACCGGCGAACGCGGCGGTGTAGATCACGAGCAGCGAGGCCGATGCGGCGATGTCGACATCGGGATCCTCCGCCGATCCGGACGCGAGCAACTCTTCGTACGACCCGTCGCCCTCCGCGTCGTGCTGTACCCACAATGCGCTCGAGGCGCTCTCTGCCTGTGCGCGTGCCGCGCGCACGCCGTCGCCGATCTCCTCGTCCTGCCAGACGACGACGCGCGGGGCGAAGTCATCGATGACGAACGCGAGTTCCTCCGGGCTCTGACGCCAGTTCGCCGGGCAGAACATGGCGCCGATCTTCCCTGCGGCCAGCAGACACTCCATGACGCGGAACGAGTTCTGGCCGAGCCACAGCACACGGTCGCCCGGGCCTACGCCGGCCCTCGCCAGCGCGCCGGTCAGGCGGTTCACGCGTTCGTCGAGCTGTGCGTACGTCGCCCGCCCATCGCGGTCGACCACCGCGATCGCGTCCGGGTGGCTGCGACGGCGTTCCCGCAACACGTCCGCGAGGTTCAGCCGACGGGCGGCGTCGTCGACCACGTCCATGCCCGGCATCGTGTCACGAATATGACGCACGCGTCAGTTGATGGGCAGAATGAGGTCAGCGGTACCGAGAAGGGGGACGTCATGACAGCGGTGATCGACGCCGACCAGCACCTGTTCGAAGCCCGTGAGATGTGGGCCGAGCACGCGCCAGCCGCCGATCGCGACGTCTGCGTCCGGATCGTCGACGACGAGCAGGGCTTCGGGTGGGTCACCTGGAAGGGCGAGCGCATCTACCCGGCCGAGGTGTTCCGCGCCGGAGACGTGGACGGCACGGGACACGGCCGGCAGCGCAACCGTGAGGGCGCCCCGGCCGACGTCAACTATGACGACGCGCCGCGGCACTACTTCGATCCCGACGCGCGTCTCGCGCATCTCGATGTTCTCGGCGTCGACGAGGCGGTGCTCTTCCCGAACGCGGGGCTCGTGTGGGAACGCGTCGTCGGTCGCGATCTGCACGCGCTCGAGGTCAACATGGCGGCGTGGAACCGGTGGACCATCGCGGTCGCGAGCCAAGGCCGCGGCCGGTTGCACCCCGTCGCGCATGTCACACTTCGAAATCTGACGTGGCTCGAAGGCCAGCTGGGTGCGCTGAGCCGCGGCGGTGTGCGGCTGGCGATGCTCGCGCCCTCGGTGGTCGACGGGAAAGCGTTGCACGATCCCGATCTGGATCGCGCGTGGTCGTTGTTCGTGGAGCACGGGATCACACCGGTCTTCCACGTGTCGAACTTCGAGCGACCGTTCGCCGACGAGTGGTACTCCGGCGACTTCGACACCGTCGACCCGGTACTGCACACGAGCTTCATCTGGGTCGGCCCGGCGCTGGCCCTCTCCGACCTCGCCGTCCACGGCGTACTCGCCCGTCATCCGGAGTTGCGCCTCGGTGTGATGGAGCTCTCCGCCGCGTGGACGGCGCACTTCCTGCCGTCGCTCGACGGGTCCTTCGACTTCCATCGCCGGCAGAACGGCCGCGTCCTCACCGAGCTCTCGGATCGGCCGAGCGACTACATCAAGCGCCAGGTTCGCGTTGCCGCGTTCGCATACGAGCGTCCGGATCTGCTGCGGGAGCGCGCCGGCGACCTGTTCATGATGTGCAGCGACTACCCGCACGGTGAAGGCACCGCGACACCGATCGACGACTACCGCGCGCAGTGCACACGCGGCGGCGTCCCCGACGAGTCGCCCGAGCTGTTCGCCGGGAACATCTCCTGGCTGCTCCGCCGGGACCGATGACGCGGTGATTCACGACGTTCCTCGCGGCGGGCGCAGCGGCTTCACGCTGGCCGAGGACCGCACCGTGCACTACCTCGAATGGGGTCGGTCGGCGGCCCCGCCGGTGGTGGCGCTGCACGGCGGCGGACAGACGGCGTACATGTGGGAGGAGCTGGGCGACGCGCTGCGATCACGCGCGCATGTGCTCGCACCCGACCTGCCCGCCCACGGCGACTCCGACCCGCTCGACGAACCCGATCTCGGCCGGCACGCGCTCGCCGCGACGATCCCGCCGCTGCTCGAAGAGTTCGGGATCGAACGCGCCGTCTTCGTGGGCGCGTCCCTCGGCGGCATCACGAGCCTCACGCTCGCTGCGGCGCGTCCCGACCTCGTCGCCGGGATGGTGCTCGTCGACATCGGGCACCGGCTCGAAGACGAGGGAGTCGACCGGATCATCGACTTCCTCACGCGTCACGAGTCGTTCGCGTCGCTGGAGGAGGCGGCAGCGGAAGTGGCCGAGTATCTCCCCAACCGGAAGACCGTGCGCCCCGGGAACCTCCGCCGCAACCTGCGTCAGCGTCCGGACGGTCGCTGGGAATGGAAGCACGCGCTCGGACGGCGCATGCGTGAGTCGGGGGCGAACTTCGGCGGATGGCGCGAGCTCACCGCCGGGCTCGACCACGAGATGCCCCGGCTCACCTGTCCGGTGCTCGTGCTGCGCGGGGCGAAGAGCGACGTGCTGTCGGACGAGGGTGCGCAGGAGGTCGCGGCGTTGATCCCCGGCGCGCGGTTGCAGACGATCGGCGGTGCCGGCCACCACGCCGCCGGTGACAATCCGCAGTCGACCGTCGAGGCGGTGCAGCAGTTCCTGACCGACATCGCCTGGTGACTCCTCTCAACCGCGCGATGCGCGGTCAGTGCCAAATGGCGATCGCTTCGCCGCGTGGGCCGCGTTGGGGCGGATCGGGCAACGAGACCGCGGCGCCGGTCACGTAGCGGCGCGCGGTCCACGCGCATGCGGCCGCGTCGACGACGTCGTCGGGCGCCGCGCCGGTCGTGTCGGGCAGCGCGGGCGGGAGCTCGATACCGTGCGCGCGCAGCAGCTCGACCCGACGCCAGAGTCCGTCCCAGGTGCGCTTGTTGGGAAGCGCCGTCCCGCCGGCCATCGTGAGGAACGACAGCTCGGGATGCACCTCGAACACGGGCATCGACGCGCGTGCGACCGCAGTCTCGAGCTCGAGCACCTTCCCGCGCAGTGCGTAACCCTGGGCCGAGACGCCCGGAGTTCCGAGCTCGCGGCATCGCGCCAGGGCCTCCGCGTGGGAGCCGGCCTCGAGGACCGATCGGGGCGGCATCGGGAAGACCGTTCCCGCGCGGGATCCCAACGCAGCGCGTGCGAGCTGCTCGCACTCGCGAACTCCTACGTCGAGCAGACCGATCGGCATGTCGACGGCGACGACGGAGCACTTCGCGATGTCCGGTATCACGTCGGCGAACGAGCGCCGCGTGAACGCGTCGACGAACCCGCCGTCGTCGAGCATCACAACGACCCATCCCCGCGGGCAGCCGTCGACACCGGCGACGGACGTCACGAGCGGACCGCGGCTACTTCGGCGGACGCACCATGATCAGCAGCGTGAACTTCGCGTTGAGCACCGGCTGCCCCGAATCGGCCTGCTTCCACGCCGTCTCGGTCACGTAGAACTCCATCTTCCCGCCGTCGCCGCGGTCCTTCTCGTAGACGTCGGTGATGGTGGTCGTGCCCTCGAGGACGTCGCCGACGTGCGGCCAGCTGATGTACTCGAACTCCTGCTCACCGTGCAGGATCGCCCGGCCGGGCCCGCGCAGCTTCTCGATCGGCAGTCCCGCGGCACCGCCGGTGCCGAGCGAGCCCCAGTAGGGCATCACGAAAGGGAACGTCGGCGGAACGGGAGCGTGCTCGCCGCGGTAGACGGGATCGTCGTCGGCGAGCGCGTCGGCGAACACGCGGACCGGGCCCCGCTCGATGATCACCCGTTGTGTGCCCGTCTGCTGACCCTTGAGCTCCGTAAGTGCCACGCGAACCGCTCCTCTTCCTGTTATGACGGGCTGCCGGCCCGACTGGACGTGGTCTGGGAGAACTGCTCCTTCAACACGTGCTTCATCACCTTGCCGGTGGCGTTGCGGGGAAGCTCGTCGACGAAGATGATCTGGCGCGGCCGCTTGTAGTCGGCGAGTCGCTCGGCGCAGAAGTCGCGCAGGTCGTCGGTCGTGAGCGACGCGCCGGCGCGCAAGACGACGAACGCGCCGACGTCCTCGCCGAGCACCGCGTGCGGTACTCCGATGACCGCCGCTTCCTGGACATCGGGATGCTCGAGAACCACTGCTTCCACGTCGGTGGCGTAGATGTTGTTGCCACCCCGGATGATCATGTCCTTCTTGCGCCCGACGATGTAGATGAATCCGTCGGCGTCGAGATATGCGAGGTCGCCGCTGCGCAGCCAGCCGTCCGCCGTCCACGTGGCGGAAGTCGCGTCGTCGTCGCGGTAGTACTCGCGCTGGCGGCCCGGAAGCCGTGTGAGGAGCTCGCCGACCGTACCGTCGGGCACCTCGTTTTCGTCGTCGTCGACGACCTTCACCTCCATCGGCGGCATCGGTTTGCCGACCGAGCCGACGCGCTTCGTGACCTCCTCCTTCGGCATCACGATGAATGCGGGTCCGGCCTCGGTCATGCCGTACGAGTTCGAGACGCTGGCGTCGGGCACCCGTTCCTGCAACCGCAGCAGCGTGGCCGGCGCGAGGGGAGCGCTCCCGATCGACACCGCCACGAGGCTGCTCAGATCGCGCGTCTCGAAGTCGGGGTGGGTGACGAGCAACTCGGCCATCGCAGGGACGAGAAACGCCATCATGGGGCGTTCGCTCTCGACGATCTCCAGCCACCTGCCCGCGTCGAACTTCGGCAGGTACAGCCCGACCATCCCCATCTTCATCGGGTTGTAGATGAACGAGATGCCCGCGAACGTGAACAGCGGCGCGCCGTGCAGCCAGCCGGCCGCGCTCCAGAACGGCTCGCAGTTCGGGATCATCGCGACGTTGCGGTGACGCACCGCCACGCCCTTCGGGAGGCCCGTGGTGCCCGACGTGTACATGATGTCCGCGAGATCGTCCTCACCGACGGCGACCTGGATGTCGGCCGCGTCGCCCGCGGCGACGTCGTCGTACGCGACCACATCCGCTCCCTCGTGGTCCGCGCTGACGACCAATGCTGCCGATGGCACACCCGCGCGTACCTCGAGCGCGGTCGGTAGCAGCTCGGCACACGTGACGATGGCGCGAACCTCCGCGTGCCCGAGGATGGTGACGAGCTCGCGTGCCGACAGGCGCGTGTTGGTCGGAACGGCAACCGCGCCTGCCTTGTGCACTGCCGCGTACACCGTGATCCAGCGCAATACGTGTTCGTTCGGCAGGTAGATCGAGACGCGGTCACCCTTGCCGATGCCCCGCTCGACGAGCCCGCGCGCGAGCCGGTTGGAGTCACCGTTCCATTGGTCGAAGGTCAGTGCGTCGCCGGTGCCGAGATCGCGGTATGCGACGTCGTCACTGTGCTCGCGCGCCATGAAGCGCAGCTGGTCGACCAGTAGCTCACCCCAGGCGGGCATCAGTGCGCCACCACGTCAGAAGCCGAAACCCATCGGGGGCACGTCGCTGCTCGTCCCCTCGAAGAGCTCCGCCTGGCGATCAGCGAGCTCCTTCACCGTCCACCGGTCGCCCTTCTGGACGCTGTTCACGGGATGCCA
>CAZJSY010000075.1:0-16582 GCA_964548555.1 uncultured Burkholderiales bacterium | reverse complement strand
GACGAGATCGTCACCGTGCGATCGCGCATTCCGCGGAACGAGGCCAGCGGCACGTGGGTGCCGTCGAACACGAGATGCTCGTAGACCTCGTCGGTGACCGCGATGAGGTCGTTGCCGACGCAGAGTCGCGCGATCACGTCGAGCTCGGTGCGGGAGAACACCTTCCCGGTCGGGTTGTGCGGCGAGTTGAGGAGCACCAGGCGCGTCTTCGGTGTGACCGCCGCGTGCAGCTCGGCGATGTCGAAGGAGTAGTCGGGTGGTCGCAAGGTGACGACACGCAACGTCGCGCCGGCCATCGCGGCGCAGGCACCGTAGGAGTCGTACGTGGGCTCGAAGGTCAACACCTCGTCGCCGACGTCGCACAGCGCCAGGATGCTGGCCGCGATGGCCTCGGTCGCTCCTGCGGTGACCAGCACCTCAAGGTCGGGGTCGTAGTCGAGGTCCCAGAACCTGCGTTGGTGCAACGAGATCGCGTGGCGGAGCTCACGAACACCAATTCCGGGTGGGTACTGGTTGTGGCCGGCTCGGATCGCGTCGATCGCCGCGTCGCTCACCTCGGCCGGCCCGTCGACGTCGGGGAAACCCTGACCGAGGTTGATCGATCCGGTCCGCAGCGCGAGCGCGGACATCTCGGCGAAGATCGTCTCGCCGAACCCCTGCAGGCGCGATGTCAGGAACGGAGCCCGCTCCACCACGTCGACTATCCCTTGACGTAGGAGAGCTTCTCGGCGATACGACCGTCGCGAGCGCGCATCACGTCGACACCGCGCACGTGACCGTCGCCCCAGTTGTAGCGCCACGTCTGCACGATGCGATCGCCGGTGCAGATCATCTCTTCCGTATCGAAGTGCGAGCCGTCGTCGTCGAATATCGCCTTCCAGGCCGCACGTACGGAGTCCCGGCCCACGTGACGCTCGCCGTCGGGTGCTGGCCCGGTGGACTCGAACACGCAGTCGTCGGTGACGAGCTCCATCGCGCGGTCGAGATCGTGATCGTTCCAAGCCGCTCCGAACCGGGCGGCAAGATCGAGAAGCTCCTGATCGGCCATGTCATTCCTCCACGGGTTCGGCAACCTGACGTGGATCCCAATACTCGCGCCACCAGGCGATCCGTCCCTCGTCGTCGATGCGGGCGGCGCTCATGCCCTGCCAGCGGAACAACGCACCGTCGTCGCGACGACGGGCCGCGATGGTCCACTCCGCCAGCACGACGTCGTCGACGACGGCGAGGTGATGGAACTCGAACGACTCCGGAGCAGCCCAGCGGAACGATCGTCTGACGATCTCGGCGTAGCGGTCGCGACCCCGCACGGGTTCGGCGCGACCCGGCATGGAGATCTCGAGGTCGACGGCGAACAGATCGAGATACGTGTCGGCGTCGGCGTCGAGCCACGCCCGCCTGCGACGGTCGAACAACGCGTGGGCGTCGTCGAGCGTGAGCGTGCTCATCGCAGACAGTCGTAGAGCGCGGCTACGAGCGTCTCGGTGCGGCGGTCACCCGTGAGCCCGAGCTGCATCTGGTTCATCACGTAGCCGAAGGCGACCCCGGCGTCGGGATCGGCGAAGCCGAGCGATCCTCCCGCGCCGGGATGACCGAACGCGCCGGGACCTGCCGCGGGCGACAACATCGGCGGAAGGCTGAAGCCGAGCCCGAACCGGGTCGGGATTCCGAGCACGGCGTCGGTACCCTCCGACTGCGTCGTGGTCGCCCGCGCGATCACCGCGTCGTCGAGGAGGCGAACGCCGCCGACCTCGCCGATGCAGGCTGCGTAGAGGCGCGCGACCGAACGTGCGCTCGCGATGCCGTTCGACGACGGCATCTGTGCGGCGTGCAGCTCCCGCCGGTTCCACATGTCGTCGTAGTGGAACAGCCTCGACGGCCCGGTCATGGCGCGCCCGAGGAGAGCGTCGCCCTCGACGAACGCGTCGTAGACCTTCTTCGCCTCGGGGTCGAGCAGCTCGATCGGAGGGAGGAGCCGCGCGACACGGGGCTCGACGTCCTCCGGCAGGCCGATCCACAGATCGAGGTGCAGTGGGGCGGCGAGCTCGCGCGCGACGAACTCGCCCAACGAGGTTCCGGTGATGCGGCGCACCACTTCACCGAGGAGCCATCCATAGGAGCGCACGTGGTAGCCGTGCTTCGTACCGGGCTCCCATATCGGTTCTTGCGCCGCGAGCGCCTCGACCACGGGATCCCAGGACAGCACGTCGTCGAGGGTCAGCTTCGCGGTGACGTCGGCCAGCCCGGCCCGATGCGACAAGAGCCAGCGAACCGGGATCGCCTCCTTGCCGTGCGCCGCGAACTCGGGCCAGTACGTCGCGACAGGCGCGTCGAGGTCGAGTTCGCCCCGCTGCACGAGGAGGTTCACGGCGATCGCCGTGAACCCCTTCGTCGTGGAGAAGACCAAGGCGACGGTGTCGTGCGTCCACGGTTGCCGCGCGTCGCGATCTGCGAGCCCGCCCCAGATGTCGACAACCGGCTCGCCATCGCGGTACACACAACAAGCGGCGCCGACGTCGCTGTGCCGCTCGAAGTTCACGGCGAACGCGTCGCGCACCGTCTCGAAGCCCGGCTCGACGCGTCCCTCCACGTCGACCGGCGGCATCGGTCAGGCGCCGAGCCGCTTCAGCGTGGCCTCGGCCTCTTCGACGATCCTGGTGATCAGCTCGGCGACCGTCGGCACGTCGTCGATCACACCGACGACCTGTCCGCTCGACATCACTCCGAGGTCGGGACGCCCGTCGACCATCGCGGCCTTCAGCAACATCGGCGTGTTCGCCGCCATCACGACCTGGCTCCAGGAAAGCTCCTGGTTACGCCGCATCGCGAGGCCCTCCTGGAGGATCGAGCGCCACGGAGTGCCCGACATCTTCTTGAACGCGAACGCATTGCGCACCGCGCGAGGCAGGCTGGTGACGGGACCGGTGTGCTCCAGGCGTTCGACCAGCTCGCTGTGCAGGACGCGGTGGGGCACACCGTCGACCTGCGTGGTGACGACCGTGTCCGTCACTGCCTTCTCGAGATACGTCTGCTTCACCGCATCCGGAACGGTGCTGTCGCGTGTGAGGAGGAAGCGAGTACCCATCGCGACTCCGGCCGCGCCGTACGCGAGTGCGGCGACGAGGCCACGGCCGTCGAAGAACCCGCCCGCCGCGACGACCGGGATGTCGACGGTGTCGACGACCTGGGGCAGCAACAGCGTGGTGGGGACGGGGCCGGTGTGGCCGCCGCCTTCTCCGCCCTGCACGATCACGGCGTCGACACCCCACTCCGCGACCTTTTGCGCGTGACGCTTCGCGCCGATCGACGGCATCACGACCACACCGGCACTCTTGAGCTTCTCGATGAGGTCCTGCTTCGGCGCCAGCGCGAACGAGGCGACCTTGACCTGCTGCTCGATCAGCAGGTCGATCCGAGCCGCCGCGTCGGGAGCGTCGGATCGGATGTTCACACCGAACGGCTTGCTGGTTCGCTGCTTCGTCTCCGCGATGGCGGCGCGCAGCTGGTCGAAGTCCATCGTGCTCGCGGCCAGGATGCCGAGGCCGCCGGCGTTCGACGTGGCCGCCGCGAGCCTCGGCCCCGCGACCCACCCCATGCCCGTCTGCACGATCGGGTACTCGATGCCGACGAGCTCGCACAGCCGGGTGTTGAGCGTCGGGTGCGTCACCGCCGTACTCCGGCGTCGTTCACCGCTGCGATGCGTCGGCCGGCGACGCCAGAACGACGGGTCACGCCTTCACCTCGGCGTCGCGCAGGCCGTCGGGGTCGAGCACTTCACGGATGAGGTGCAACTCCTCGTCGGTGGGCAGGCGGGTCGGGGGCACGTCGTCGGGGATCACGAGCGGAAAGCCCGTATTCTCGGCGACGTCGTCAACCGTGACGCCGGGATGCACGGAGCGCAGGCGCATCGCGTGGTTGGGCGTCTCGAAGTCGAAGACACCCTTGTTCGAAACGACACGACGGATCTCGTGGAATTCCGACGCGCTGGGCCCCGCTGCGGCGGCGCGGTCGTAGCCCACGCCCGACACACAGTCGACCTGCTCCACGAACACACGCGTCGAGTGATTGGGGACCCAGTAGCTCGTCGGATGGTTCACGGTGTTGCCGGGCGCGCCCCGCACGCCGAGCAACTGCGCCTTGGGCTTCTCCCATGGGCCGATGCACGCGATGTTCTGGTTGCCGAAGCGGTCCACTTGCGTTGCGCCCATCATCACGTGACGCCTCCCCGACCACACGACGTCGAACACGTTCCGGAACGGCATCCACCCGTCGACGAGCTTCGGCGTGTCCACAGGTGCGCCGACCGGGACCGGCGCGCCGAGCAGGAGCGCGTCGCCGTCGGTGTAGAGCAGATCGGGTTCGAACGTCGACGCCGCGAGACGGACCGCAATCATCGGGATGGTCCCGATGGGGCTGGCGAGGATCTCGCCGTCACCGCGCCACGCTTCCGCGCACGCGACGACACACACCTCGGCAAGCGTCGGAGCGGGTGTCATTCCGCCACGCCGATCACCCGGCGGTACTCCGCCTCGGGTACGTCGATGTACTTGGCGCGGAACGCCTTCCACGCGTCGGCGTCCTTCGCCGTGGCCGCGTACTCGCGTTGCACCGCTTCGTCGCGCTGGTAATCGGGGATGCAGTGCGTGAAGTGGGCCCCGTACGGCGCCTCGATCACACCGTCCGTCATCATCCGGTTGATCTTCAGCGTCTGTTCCGATCCTTCCTTCAGGAATTCCTCGGTGTCGACCACGCGCTCGCAGCTCATGAAGCGGCGCTTCGCCGCCATGCAGAACAGATCGTCGAAGTACCAGTCCGGACCGAGGTACTGACCGTTGCCCCGGGAATCAGCTCGATTCGCGTGGATGATCGCGACGTCGAGCGGCAACGCAGGCATGGCAACGAGCACCTGACCGTCGTAGGGCGACTCGACCGTCTTGAGCTCCGGATTGACGTCCATGATCGCCGAGCCCAGCCCCGCGCGACAGGGCAGGAACGACACCCGCATCGCCGCCGCGCGCAGCCCCCATTGGAGCATTCCCTCGTCGAGCTCCATCGCTTCGATGGTGCCCTGCTCCCGGGCGGCCCGGAAGTGCGGCTCGAGGGGGATGGAATCGAGCGACACGAAGCCGTACACCACCTTGCGGACCTTGCCGGCGCTGCACAACATCCCGACGTCGGGACCGCCGTACGACACGATCGTGAGATCGCGGAGGTCGGATCGGAGTATCTCGCGCACGATCGACATCGGCTTGCGCCGTGAACCCCATCCGCCGATGCCGATCGTCATCCCGTCACGCAGCTCGGCGACCACGTCGGCTTCGGTGATGCGCTTGTCCATGCGTTCGGGATCCTCCGGTTCAGCGCGTGGCGATGATGCAGCTGCCGTGACCGAACAGGCCCTGGTTGATCGCGAGCCCGACGCGTGCGTCCTCGACCTGTCGCGCGCCGGCCGAGCCCCGCAGTTGCCACGTGAGCTCGCAGACCTGCGCGATCGCCTGGGCCGGGATCGCTTCGCCGAAGCACGCCAGGCCACCGCTCGGGTTCACCGGCACACGGCCGCCGAGCGTCGTGTCGCCCTCGCGCAACAGCTTCTCGGCCTCACCCGGACCGCACAGACCGATGTTCTCGTACCAGTCGAGCTCCAGCGCGGTGGACAGGTCGTAGACCTCGGCGAAGCTCAGGTCGTCGGGACCGACGCCGGCCTGCTCGTACGCCGCCGCGGCGATACTGTCGCGGTACGACAGCTGGGGTGGCTCGACGGCCGCGGCCGAGTCGGTGCCGATGTCGGGCATGTCGACCGAGGTGTTGGGATACGTCGGCGTCACGGTGGACACCCCGATGATGCGCACCGGCGAGTCGCCGGGGCCGCGCGACCGGGCGTAGTCGGTGCTCGCCAGCACCACGGCCGCCGCACCATCACTCGTGGCGCAGATGTCGACGAGCCGTAGCGGGTCGGCGACGACGGGCGACGCGCTGATCTCGTCGAGCGTGAACTCCTTGCGGTACCGCGCGTTCGGGTTCTCGGCCCCGTGCCGGCTGTTCTTCACCTTCACGGCCGCGAAGTCGTCCAGGGTCGCGCCGTGGAGCTCCATCCGACGGCGCGCGTAGAGACCGAAGTAGGTGGGGTTCGTGGCGCCGAGCACCCGGAAGCGCAGCCAGTCGGGGTCGTTCCAGCGCTCACCGGGTGCAGGTCCGAAGAAGCCCTGCGGCGCGGTGTCGGCGCCGATCACGAGCGCGACGTCGCAGAAGCCGGCGAGGATCTGCGCGCGCGCGGCCTGAATCGCCATCGCGCCCGACGCACACGCGCCGTACGCGCTCGATACGGGCACGCCCGTCCAGCCGAGCGCCTGCGCGAATGTCGAACCCGCGACGTAGCCCGGGTAGCCGTTGCGCATCGTGTCGCCGCCGGCGATGAACTGAACGTCGTCGAGCGTCAGCCCGGCGTCCTGCAGCGCGGCGCGCGCGGCGACGAGCCCGTATTCGACGAAGTTCCGCCCCCACTTGCCGTACGGGTGCATCCCCACGCCGAGCAGGGTGACGTCGCGAGAACCGTCTCTGGTCGTGCTCATGGGACCGGCCTCCACTTCCACACGAGGTGTGTCGCGTCGTCGGTCTCGTAGAACGGCTCGACGACCACTTCGACGTCATCGCCGACCCGGAGCGCGGCCGGATCGGCGTCGCGCGCGAGATGACCGAGGACGATCATCTTCTCGACGGGCAACTCCACCGCCACGACGGTGTACGGCTCGAACGGTTCGCGCGCCGGGTACGGCGGTGGCGGCGGGAAGTGGTTCGTCGTCGCCGACCACACCGTGCCCCGCCGGCTCAACGGTGCTTCCTCGAGGTCGGTGCTGCCACACCTGGGGTTCCGGCACGCGAACGTCTGCTTCGGGAAGAAGTAGGAGCCGCACGCGGTGCAACGACTGCCGATCAGGTACGCGCCCTCACCGTCGGTGCCGAACCAACCGTCGACCTCCGCGATCTGGGGCTTGGTGGTCATTGGTCTCCCCCGAGTCTCGCGTCGCGCTTGTCGACGAATGCCTGCCGGAGCTCGTCGGAGTCACCCCACAGGTTGAGCTCGAACGTGAATCCCTGCTCGAAGCGGTAGCTGCGCTTCACGTCGACGGGGTCGATCGCGTTCAACGACTCCTTCGCCCGCCGTACGACGATCGGGCTCTTCTTCGCGATGATCTGCGCGATCTCGCGCGCCGCGTCCATCAGCTCATCGCGCGGCACGACACGTTCGACAGTGCCGAAAGCGAGCAGCTCCCGCGCGCTGATCATCGAGCCGGTGAAGAACAACGCCCTCATCTTGTGCTGCGGTACGAGCCGGCTGAGATGGGTCGCGGCACCGAGCGCGCCGCGGTCGACCTCGGGCAGGCCGAACGTCGCGTCGTCGGAGGCGACGACGATGTCGGCGTTGCCGGCGATGCCGATGCCGCCACCGAGGCAGAACCCGTGCACCGCGGCGATGACGGGTACCTCACAGTCGTAGACCGCGGCGAACGTCTCCCAACATCCACGGTTGACGCCGATCAGCGACTCGTTGGTGGGATCGGCCGCGAGCTCTTTGATGTCGACGCCGGCCTGGAAGCCTTTGATGCTCTGGTCGGCGGCCACGATCACGGCTCGGACTTCGGGATCGCGACCGAAGTCCCGGATGGTGTGGGCGAGCTCGAACCAGCCGGCGACCGGCAACGCGTTGACGGGTGGATTGGCGATCACGACCTCGCCGACGTGGTCGCGCACCTCCGAGCGGATCATCGGCCCGAGGCTATCCGACGCACCGTCAGATACGCCCGGCGAGGTGGTAGAACCACGCCATGGCCGGTCCGCTCGACTTCTCGGGAAAGGTCGCGATCGTCACCGGCGGCTGCAGGGGCATCGGTGCCGGAATCGCGCGCCGGTTCCTCGAGGCCCGCGCCGATGTCGTCATCTGCTGCCGCCACGCTCCCGACGATCTGCCGACGGCAAACGGGCGTCCCGCCGCGTTCGTCGAGGCCGACGTGCGCCAACCCGAGCACGTCGACGACGTGGTGGCGTTCACGCTCGAGCAGTTCGGGCGCCTCGACGTGCTGATCAACAACGCAGGCGGCGCGCCTCCGGCCGACAGTGCCACCGCGTCACCGAAGTTCAGCGCGTCGATCATCACGCTGAACCTGATCGCGCCGCTCGTGTTCGCCCAACGCGCGAACGCGGTGATGCAGGGACAGGCCGAGGGCGGCGCGATCGTCAACATCGCGAGCGTGAGCGGCATGCGCCCGTCTCCCAACAGCGCCGCGTACGGCGCGGCGAAGGCGGGGCTCATCAACCTCACCGAGACCCTCGCGGTCGAATGGGCCCCCAAGGTGCGCGTCAACTGCGTGACCGCAGGGCTCATCCGCACCGAGCAGGCGCACCTGTTCTACGGTGACGAGGCCGGCATCGCAGCGGTCGGCGCCACCGTTCCGCTCGGACGGATGGGCGAGCCGTCCGACATCGCCGACGCGTGCCTCTTCCTGTCGTCGCCGCTCGCGCGATACGTCACCGGGAGCAACCTGGTGGTGCACGGCGGCGGCGAGCGCCCCGCCTACATGGAAGCCGCCAACTCCCAGCCGCCTCCCGCCTAGCGTCGCCACCCCGGCTCAGTTGGGACACTTTCCCGTGACATATGCGGGAAAGTGTCCCAACTGAGCGTGATCAGGGGTGCTGGCTGCTGACGGAGACGGTCTCGCCGGTCATGTACGACGAGTAGTCGCTCGCGAGGAACACGATCACGTTCGCGACCTCCCACGGCTCCGCCGAACGGCCGAAGGCTTCCCCGCGCGTCAGGTCGGCAAGGAGCTCCTCGCTCGTGACCTTCGAGAGGAACGGGTGCATCGCAAGGCTGGGTGCCACCGCGTTGATGCGCACACCGGCCGGCGCGGCCTCGATTGCTGCGCACCGCGTGAGCGCCATGACGCCCGCCTTCGCCGCGGCGTAATGAGATTGCCCGGCCTGGGCGCGCCACCCGACCACCGAGGCGTTGTTGACGATGACACCCGAGCCCTGTGCTCGCATGAGCCGCAACGCGGCGCGGGTGCAACGGAACGTGCCGTTGAGCGTGACGTCGAGGACGGCATTCCACTGCTCGTCGGTCATGTCGACGAGCTCCGCGGTTCCACCGAGGCCGGCGTTGTTGACGAGGACGTCGAGGCGACCGTGCGCCGCGATGGTCGCCGCGAACATCGCCTGCACCGACGGCTCGTCGGTGACGTCGCACGGCAACGCAAGGGGGGGAGTCGTCCCGGTCGCCTCGCCGAGGTTCTTCGCCGACTCCTCGAGCCGGCGTTCGTGCTTGTCGCTGATCACCACGGTCGCGCCCTCTTCGGCGCAGCGCTTCGCGGTCGCGAACCCGATGCCCGTTCCCGCGGCCGCGGTGACGAGCACCACTTTGCTCTCCAGCAGGCGGTGGCCTTCCGTGTACGGGGGTGGGTTCGTCATGACGCGGCCTTCGGCTCCCTTGGTAGGGCGAGCGCACGCTCCCCGATCTGGTTGCGCTGGATCTGATTGGAGCCGCCGTAGATCGTGTCGGCGCGCGTCCACAGGAACAAGCGTTGCGCGGGGCTCAGCTCGTAGGGGGGACCATCGGCGACGAGCGCGTCGGCACCGAGGACGTCGACCGCCAGCTCCCCGAGCCGGCGGTGGAAGCTGGCCCAATAGAGCTTCGTGATCAGACCTTCGCGGGTGAGCTCGGCGTGGTCGGCCCGGGCCAGACCACGCAGCGCGTTGTACCGCATGATCTGCAGACCGATCCACGCATCGGCAAGTCGCTGACGTACGACAGGATCCTCCGAACGACCGCTTCGACGCGCCGCGTCGAAGATCCCGTCGAGCTCGTTCGCGAAGCTCAGCTGCTGTCCGAGCGTCGAGACGCCCCGCTCGAACGCGAGCGTGCCCATCGCCACCTTCCACCCGTCGTCGACGTCGCCGACGACGTGGTCGAGCGGCGTACGGGCACCGTCGAAGAACACCTCGTTGAACTCCGACGTGCCCGTGATCTGCACGATGGGACGGATCTCGATGCCGGGCTGCTTCATCGGCAAGAGCAGGTACGACAGCCCGCGGTGCTTCGGGGCGTCGCGGTCGGTGCGGCAGAGCACGAAACACCACTGGGCCCACTGCGCAAGCGAGGTCCAGACCTTCTGCCCCGACACCACCCACTCGTCGCCGTCGCGCTCGGCCCGGGTCTGGACGTTCGCGAGGTCGGATCCGGCATTCGGCTCGGAGTAGCCCTGGCACCACAGCTCGGTGCCCTTGACGATGCCGGGCAGGAACCGGCGCTTCTGCTCCTCGGTGCCGAAGGCCAGCAACGTCGGACCGAGCAGCCCTTCACCGACGATACCCACTCGTGCAGGTGCCCGCGATCGCGCGTATTCCTCGAAGTAGATCACCTGCTGCGCGGTGCTCAGGTCGCGACCGCCGTACGCCTCGGGGAACCCGACGCACGTCCAGCCGTTGGCGCCGAGGTGTTGCTCCCAACGCAGCCGGCCCTCGAAGTGCTCGTGCTCCGCGCCGGGGCCACCCGCGCCACGCAGCTCGGCGAATTCACCGACGAGGTTCGCTTCGAGCCACCCGCGGATCTCCGCTCGGAACGCCTCGTCGTCGGAGCGCTCCATGCAGCTAGGCGTTCGGCTTGTCGCCCGACGCCGCGGCCCGGCGCATCGCCTCCAGACGGTCGATCATCGGCATCCGCTCCTGGCCGACCGTCGAGTCGATTCGGGCCGCGATCTCCTCGGGTGTCCAGCGACCGTCCTTGTACATGGCGCGGACTTCGTGAGGCTGGTTCCACACCGCGATCTTCCCCCCGACCGCCGTGTAGACCTGGCCGGTGATGTGCCGCGCCGAGTCGGAGAGGAGGTACCCGACGATCGGTGCGACGTCTTCAGGCTCACCGTTCTCGGCCAGCTCCATCGGCACGTTGGCCGACATGCGCGTGCGCGCGATCGGGGCGATGCAGTTCGCGGTGACGTTGTAGCGGTGCATGCCGACCGCGGCGCTGCGCACGAGCGACACGATGCCGCCCTTCGCCGCGCTGTAGTTGGCCTGCGCGACACTGCCGGCGAACGCGCCCGACGTGAACCCGATGAGCGTGCCCGACTGCTGTTGCTTCATCACCGACGCCGCGGCGCGGAACACGGTGAAGGTTCCCTTGAGGTGCGTTTCGACGACCGGGTCCCACTCGTCCTCGGCCATGTTGAACAGCATCCGCTCGCGCAGGATGCCCGCGACGCACACGACACCGTCAATGCGCCCCCAGTTGTCGACCGCGGTGTGCACGATGCGGGCTCCGCCCTCCATCGTGGTCACCGTGTCGGCCACGGCGACCGCCGTACCGCCCGCATCGGCGATCTCCTTGACGACCGCGTCGGCGACGTCGCTCGTCGGGTCCTCGCCGGCCATGCCGACTCCGTAGTCGGCAACGACGACGTTGGCTCCCTCGGCCGCGCACAGCAGGGCCACGGCCCGCCCGATGCCGCGACCGGCGCCGGTGACTGCGATCGACTTGCCCTGGAGGAATCCCGCCACGTCGGACCTTCCTTGTGCGCGCAGGCTTCGAACGAAATCTGACGGGACGTTAGCAAAGGGCTTCCGAACCGCGTCCGGCCGGCGTGCCTCCCCACCGCGACACCGACGTACGCTTCCGCCATGGCGCGCATCGAGATCCCGAAGGGCGACGGAGGCGACGCCGCGATGGTCTGGACGTTGCATCCCGCGCTCGGCCACGCGGTCGGACAGCTGATCGAAGCTGCATACAAGAAGAGCAAGCTTCCCGCTCGCGAACGCGAAGCCGCTCGCATGCGCATCGCGCAGCTGAACGACTGCCCGATCTGACTGAATTACCGCGCTGCATCGTTGGTGCAGGACGGCGTCACACCGGAGTTGTACGAGCACGTCGCCGAGTACCGGGATCGCGACGGCTACACGGAGCGCGAGAAGCTCGCGATCGAATACGCCGAGCGGTTCGTCGTCGATCATCTCGCGATCGACGACGACTTCTTCGCCCGCCTACGCGGCGCGTTCAGCGACGACGAGGTGCTCGATCTCACGATCTGCATCAGCACGTTCCTCGCCGTCGGTCGCACGCTGCAGGTGCTGCGTATCGAAGAACGGATGAGGCGCGGTCCGACAACCGGGGTCTGACACTATGGTCATCTGACCCCCGCGGTGGGACCCACCGTTTCACCACACTGACCTCTCCGTGACGAGACTCTTTTCACCAGCATCCAGCCGCGCGCAGTTGACCGCGTTCCAGCGCTGGTTGCGCCGCGTGCTCGTCGCGTGGACGGTCCTCGTCGTCGTCGGAACGGCAGCGCTCGTGGCCGGGTCGATCTATGCCCGGTACCGCTACGGGCAGATCAAGAAGTTGTCGATCCCTGGGCTGCGGGCAGAAGCGGGCGGCGGCGCGCCGATGAACATCCTGCTCGTCGGCGACAACTGCCGGTTCTGTCTCGACGGCTCACAAGCGAACGCGTTCGGCACTGCACAAGACGCGGGTGGCGCGCACAGTGACGTGACGATGGTCTTGCATCTCGATCCCCAACATCACCGGGCCGCGATCCTGTCGATTCCGAGAGATCTGGTGGCACCGGTCCCGAACACGCCCGACGCGCTGAAGATCGACGCTGCGTTGAACAACGGTCCGACCCGTCTCGTGCAAACCGTGCAGGACGATCTCGGGATTCCGATCAACCACTACATGGATCTCAACTTCGATACCTTTCAGAAGGTCGTCGCCGCGTTGGGCGGCATCGACATGTACTTCCCGGTGCCGGTCAAGGACGCGTACTCCTCACTCAATGTCGCGACCGCGGGCTGCCGTCACCTCGACGGGTTCCAATCGCTCGCGCTCGTCCGCGCCCGCCACCTCTCGTACTTCGAGAACGGGGCCTGGCGCTACGACGGTCTCGGTGACCTCAGCCGGATCAAACGCGACCACACGTTCCTGCGTGTCCTTGCCGCGTCGGTCGGCCGCAAAGGGCTCTCGAACCCCTTGACGCTCAACGCGGTCGTCGGCTCCATCACACCGAACCTCAAGGTCGACAGCGGGTTCTCGCTGTCGACGATGCTCGCTCTCGTGCGCACGTTCCGCTCGATCGATCCGAACACCGTCCCGACGTACACGCTGCCGGTCGTGGTGAATCCGGCGTTTCACTATCGCTACCGCGGCAACGATCTCGGTTCGGTGGTGCTGCCGTCGGAACCCGCGGACCGATTCATCACCGCGTTGTCGGTCGGCAGCCAATCGGGCGCCGCAGATCCGTCATCGACGTCGATCCAGGTCGTCAACGGCTCGGGCGCGAACGGGCAGGCCGCACGCATCGCGCAACAACTGAGCGCGCTCGGCTATCACATCGCCGGCACGGGCGCCGCCGCGCCCGCCGCGAGCCCGAGCGAGACGGTGATCTACTACGCGGCCGGTCACGAAGCGCAGGCCCAGCGGCTGCGTCAGGACCTTTCGGGCGCCGTCATCATGGGGCAGACCGCGACACCGCGCGGCACCGGTCTCGAGCTCCTCACCGGCGGCAACCTCAGTGTCGCATCCCAGGGGCCGGCGCCCGCGGCCGGGACGCAGCGCGGCACTCGCGAAGTCACGCCTCCGCCCGCGCCGACCGGGACCACGCTGCCCACGCCGACACAGGCCGACCCGCCCACGCCGGCCTTCGATCCGACCGCCTGTCACTGAAGCACGTAACCGGGCGGCTGCTATACGAACTTGGCCTGCTCGTCGAGCACAGGGAGCACGTCGTCGGCCGTCCCGGCGGGAATCCGCAACACGACCTCGTCGATACCGAGCGACGCGTAGTAGTCGAGCTTGCCCGGGTCGGGCAGCACACCGAACGGCACGATGCGCAGCGTCGCGGGATCGCGCCCCGCGGCGTCGGCGGCGCGATGCAGCTTCGGCAGCGCGGCGCGCACCCCTCCGCCACCGATGGGAATCCAGCCGTCCGCGTACTCGGCGACCGCCGCGAAGAGCTTCGGACCCGCGGCCCCACCGATGAGCACGGGCGGCCCGGGTGTCTGCGCGGGCTTGGGCCACGCCCAGCTCGGCTCGAAGCGCACGTACTCGCCCTCGAAACTCGCGACGTCGTCGGCCCAGAGGGCCCGCATCGCCAGCACGTGTTCCCGGACCCGCTCCCGCCGCCTGGGCACGTCGATGCCGTGGTCCTCCATCTCCTCGACGTTCCAGCCGAAGCCGATTCCGAGCACGAAACGCCCAGCCGACAGCCTGTCGAGCGTCGCGATCGTCTTCGCGGTGACGATCGGCTCGTGCTGCGCGAGCACGCACACCCCCGTACCGAGCACGATCCGTTCCGTGCACGCCGCCGCGGCAGCGAGGGCCACGAACGGATCCAGCGTGCGCCGGTACTCGTCGGCCAGTTCCTCACCACCCGTCGGTGAGGGGGTGCGCCGGCTCACCGGTATGTGGGTGTGCTCCGGCAGGTAGAGCGAGACGAACCCGCGCTCCTCGACGGCTCGGGCCAGCTCGACGGGCCCCATCGTCTGGTCGGTCATGAACATCGTGATCCCGAATCGCACGGCAGCACCGTAACGTGTGCGCCGATGCGAGCTGTCAGGAACACGGATGCGGGGATCGAGGTGCTCGACGTCGCCGCACCCGAGGGCAACGGAACACGTATCCGGGTCCGGGCTGCAGGTATCTGCGGCAGCGACCTGTCGATGATCGAGATGGGGCCGATCCCGGTCACGCTCGGCCACGAGCTCTCGGGTGAGCTGCCCGACGGCACCCCGGTGGCGATCGACCCGAGCCAGCCCTGCGGGACGTGTGACCAGTGCTCGGCCGGACGGGATCACCTCTGCCGGACCGGCGTGCAGCGGGCGCTGGGCGTCAGCATCGACGGCGGGATGGCAGACGAGATCGTCGTGCCTGCCGACGCTGTCGTGCCACTGCCGAACGGATTGCGCGTCGAGGACGCGTGTCTCGTCGAACCGCTCGCGGTGGGAGTGCACGGACTGCGCATCGCAGGAGTCGACGGAGGTGCACGGGTTGCGGTGGTCGGCGCGGGCACGATCGGTCTGCTCGCGGTGGCGGCCGCGGTCGCAACGGGTTGTGAGGTCGGCCTCGTCGCGCGTCACGAACACCAGCTCGCCGCCGCCGAGGCGCTCGGCGCGACACCGGCCGAGGGCGAGTACGACGTCGTGGTCGACGCGGCGGGAAGCGAGAGCGCGCTGAAACAGGTCACGCGGTTGAGCCGGCCCGGTGCGAGTGTCGTCGTGCTCAGCACCCACTGGGGTTTGGTGCCGTTGCCGGGAATCCCGAGCCTCATGAAAGAGCTGCGGTACCAGTGGTCGTTCACCTACGGCCGCCACGCCGGCGGTCGGGACGTCGACACCGCGGCCATGGTCCTTGCGAGGCGCCCCGAGATCGCCCGCGCCGTCGTCACCCATCGTTTCCCGCTGCGCGACGCGGCCGAGGCGTTCGCGGTCGCGGCCGATCGCCGCGCCGGCGCCATCAAGGTGGTGCTCGAGCCCGACTGACGCATTCGACCAACGATCGGAAGGCACATGGATCTTCACGAAGCTCTGTACACGACGCGCGCGATGCGACGGGTCCGACCCGACCCCATTCCGCTGGACGTGCAGGCGCGCATCCTCGACGCCGCGATCCGTGCCCCGAGCGGCGGCAACACGCAGGACTGGAGGTTCCTGCTCGTCGACGATCCCGCGATCAAGGCGAAGATCGGACCGCTGTACCGCGACAGCATCGCTCAGCTCTGGAAGACCATCTACGCGCAACGCATCGCGGACGCGCGGGCGAACCCCGAGGATCCCGCGTCGGTCGAGACCATGAAGGTGGTCCGGTCGGCGCAGCACCTCGCCGACCATTTCGAAGACGTGCCGCTCTACCTCTTCGGGTTCGTACGCATGGATCCGACGGGCGGGTCCATCTTCCCGGCGGTCTGGAGCGCGCAGCTCGCTGCCCGGGCCGAGGGTGTGGGAAGCGCGCTCACGTCGGTTTTGGGCGTATTCCACGGTCCCGAGACGTTGGAGATCCTGGGCGTTCCCGCCGACGAGCACTGGATCATGGCGTGCTGCGTCTCGTTCGGATACCCGACCGGCCGTTGGGGCATCGCACCGCGGCGGCCCGTCCACGAGGTGTCGTTCCGCAACCGCTGGGGCGGCGATCCGGGCTTCGAGATCACCGAGCCGCTCTGGCCCAACGGCTGAACGCCCGCACCTTGTGTGGTTTCACGGCGGTATGCGCCGTGAAACCACACAAGCTGCACGGTCGGTCGGGGGTCCTACCGGCGGCGGCTCAGGCCGGCGCTCGATCCGCCGTCGAGGACGAACTCGGAACCCGTCGAGTAGCTCGATTCGTCGGATGCGAGGAACAGCGCCATCGCTGCGGCTTCTTCGGGGCGACCCACGCGGCCGAGCGGCAGATGGCGGAAGCCCGCGTCGAGGTCGGAACCGCGGATCATCGGTGTGTCGATGCCACCCGGGTGGATCGAGTTCACCCGTATGCCGTCCGGGCCGAGCTCGAGGGCGGCCACCTTCGTCATGCCCCGGATCGCGAACTTCGACGCCGTGTAGGCGAGGA
>CAZJSY010000074.1:0-16649 GCA_964548555.1 uncultured Burkholderiales bacterium | reverse complement strand
CGCCCGTTCTTCTGGACCGGGAGTTGGAAGTACGGGTGTGCTTCGTCCAATCGCAGCCAGTCCCACTGGAGCGACAGCACTTCCACGACCCGTCGTCCGGTGTCCGCGAGAAACGTGAGGAACGCCCACCAGCGCAGCCCCGTCCCGCGGGCGGAGCTGAGGAGCAGGTCAACTTCTGCGGCCGTGTAGACGGTGATGGCCTTCTGTGGATTGCGCGGCGGGAGGTCGGTAGCTCGGATGGCTGGAGCTTTGGTCCAGCCCTGCGCCTTGGCGTACACGCGAAATCCTGGAGCGCGAATACCGCGGTGCGCGCGGCCCCTGTCGTCATGCGCGACGCCAGTCGGTCCAGCGCCGTTTCAACGGATTCCCGGTCGTCGAGCAGAGTTCCGAGGAACTCCATGCTCCTGCAGCCGTTTGCGTTCGCCACCGCGACAAGGTGCATGACCTTGGTGCGGAGCGTGGTCGGTGCAGGCAACCTCCCAGTTGAGCGCTGCCGACGCAGCGAGTATGCCCGCGCGAACGGCGCGAAGTCGTCTCGTGTGAGCTTGCGCCGCTCGGTGGGGAGCTGAGGAATTCCGTAGGAGTGGGCGCGGAGCCGTCGTGTCCATGTGTCCTCCTGTTAATTGGACACCCCGGCCGAAACAGACCAGCCACTAGCCTGGTCCGCTATGGAGTTTCGCCGGATCAATGCGCTGCCGCCGTACGTCTTCGGGATCATCGACGCCCTGAAGCTCGAATCCCGGCGAGCCGGCCACGACGTCATCGACCTCGGATTCGGCAACCCCGACGTGGCCTCGCCCGGCGTCGCGGTGGAGAAGCTCGGCGAAGCGGCGCGCAACCCGCGCAACCACCGGTACTCCGCGACGCGTGGTCTCCCGAAGCTGCGTCTCGCGGTCACCGACCTCTACCGGCGCCAGTTCGACGTGCAGCTCGATCCCGATACCGAGGTGTGCACCACGATCGGCGCGAAGGAGGGCTTCTCCCACCTGATGTGGACGCTGCTCGCGCCCGGTGACGTCGCGTTCGTGCCCAGTCCGTCGTATCCGATCCACATCTGGGGCCCGATCCTCGCGGGCGCCGACGTACGGCACGTCCGTCTCGGCCCCGAGCACGACTTCTTCGAGCACCTCCTCGCGGCGTGGGAGGAGTCGTGGCCGCGCCCGCGTGTCGTGGTGCTGTCCTTCCCGCACAACCCGACGACGACCTGTGTCGACCTCGAGTTCATGGCCCGCATGGTCGACTTCGCGCGCGACCACGACGTCCTGCTCGTGCACGACTTCGCCTATGCAGACCTCGGCTTCGACGGATACCGGCCGCCGTCGGTCCTGCAGGTGCCCGGAGCGACCGACGTCGCGGTCGAGCTGTACACGCTGACCAAGGGGTTCTCGATGGCCGGGTGGCGGGTCGGCTTCCTGCTCGGCAACCAAGAGGTCGTGGGCGCGCTCGCGAAGCTGAAGAGCTACCTCGACTACGGCACGTTCCAACCCATCCAGATCGCTTCGATCGTGGCGATGAACGAGGCGCCCGACTACCCGCTCGAAGTGAACCGGATCTACAAGGGCCGGCGCGACGCCCTCGTCGACGGCCTCGCACGCGTGGGTTGGGACATCCCGAAGCCCAAGGGCACGATGTTCGTGTGGGCACCGATCCCGGAGCCCTACGAGGAGATGGGCAGCCTCGAGTTCGCCAAGATGCTGGTGCAGGAGGCGAAGGTCGCGGTCTCGCCGGGTGTCGGGTTCGGCCCCGGTGGCGAGGGCTTCGTCCGGTTCGCGCTCGTGGAGAACGAGCAACGGATCGGTCAGGCGATCCGCGGCATCCGCAGGGCACTCACCAAGCTGGGTTGACCCTGCCGGCGTCGTCGACCGACGCCGTCCGTCGCCGAACGACGCCGGAGTACGCGCCGTCGGTTCAGCCGGTGAGGCCGCGCAGGCAGAACGAGACGGCGGCCTGCGCGACGCGCTCGTCCGGCTCGTCGCGCTCGAAGAAGTACGCGCGGGTCAGCTGCTCCACGACGCCGACGACTGCCTGCGCGAGCACCTCGGGGTCCTGATCGGCGATCCGGCCGTCGACGATCGCGTCCTTGATGTGACGAACGGTGTCGGCGATCGCAACCTGCTCATTCGTTCGCAGCACCGCCGCGAACCGCTCTTCGGTGGCTGCGAACTGGAACAGGGTGAAGAAGTGCCGGTGTTCGCGGAACCACGTCATCGACGCCCGGATCCCGAGCTCGATGCGCACGATCGGGTCGGGCTCGTCGCCGATCGCGGCCTGCTGGCGCCGGCGCAGATCGTGGTGCGACGACCGCAGGATCTCGACGAGGAGCTCCTCTTTGCTGGAGAAGTACCAGTAGAAGACGCCTTTACCGACGCCGAGACTCTCGACGATGTCGGCCACCGCGGTCGGGTGGTACCCGCGCTCCGCGAACAGGGTCGCGGCGCAGTCCATCAGTTGCTGGCGCCGGTCACGGCCCCGCTGTGTGAGCTTGCGACGCATGCCTGCTCCGCTGGTGGCCGGCCCGGCTGAACGGACCGGTGCGACGACGCTCCGACGTCCCGAACGCGGGAGGCTACGAGCGGCTTGACCGTTTGGTCAACATTTTTCGAGTTCGGGTGTCGCACCCGGCGTGCGCTTTCGTTCGAGAGCGACCGTGCCTACGCTTTCACGGCCCGCACGTCGACAGGCGCGCGGGCCCGGGGGAGCGCAGGAGCGCAGCCGTGGCCTACTGGATCATCAAGGCGGTGCTCACGCCGGTGCTGCGGTTGCTCTACCGCGTGAAGGTGGAGGGCGATGACCACGTTCCCGAGCGGGGGCCCGTGATCCTCGCGGCGAACCATCGCTCCTTCATGGACTCGCTGTTCCTGCCGCTCGTGATCGGACGCCGCGTCACGTTCGTCGCGAAGGCCGAGTATTTCGACTCGAAGAAGACCGCGTGGTTCTTCCGCGGCGTGGGCCAGATCCCCATCCGGCGCGAAGGCGGCAGCGCGAGCGAACGGGCGCTCGCGGCCGCGACCGAGGTGCTCGAGGGCGGCGGCGTCTTCGGCATCTACCCGGAGGGCACGCGGACCCGCGACGGCTTCCTCCACCGGGGCCACACGGGCGTGGCGCGGCTCGCGTTGCGGACCGGCGCGCCGATCGTGCCCGTCGGTCTGATCGGAACCGACGAGGTCCAGCCGACCGACGCCAAGCTCCCGCGGGTGTTCCGTAGGGTGACGATCCGCTTCGGCGAGCCCATCCACCCCGACCACTATCGGGGGCGGGAGTCCGACAGCCTCGTGTTGCGGACGATCACCGACGAGGTGATGTACGAGATCCGACAGCTGTCCGGCTACGAGTACGTCGACAGCTACGCGACGAAGAAGGCGGAGGATCTCCCGGTGGACACCGCGAAGATCACGCAGCTCGAGACGATCGACGACCCGGCGGCCCTGCAGGCCGCGGTCGCGGGCGGCAACTGAGCGGCGAGGAACCGGGACCGCGTCAGCCGGGGAGCTGGTCGTCGCTCTCCGCCCACCCACGCGACCGCTCCACCGCGCGGTGCCAGGTCGCGTACCGGCGTTCGACCTCGTCGCGCGGCATCGCGGGCGTGTAGCTCGCCTCCGCCGCCCAGCTCGCGCCGGCCTCCTTCGGTGACGGCCACACACCCTCGGCCAGGCCGGCGAGGTACGCGGCACCGAGGGCCGTGGTCTCCTTGACCGAGCTGCGTCGCACCGTGACGCCGAGCACGTCGGCTTGGAACTGGCACAGGACATCCATGACGCTCGCGCCGCCGTCGACACGTAATTCCTCGAGCTCGGTACCACAGGCCTGTTGCATCGCGTCCACGACGTCGCGCGTCTCGAACGCCATCGACTCGACAACTGCGCGGGCCAGCTGCGCGCGGCCGGTGCCGCGGGTGAGTCCGAGGACGGTGCCCCGCGCGTACGGATCCCAGTACGGCGAACCGAGCCCGGTGAACGCGGGCACGAAGTACACGCCGCCGCTGTCGGGCGTGCTCGCGGCGAGGGGGCCGGTCTCCGCCGCGTCGCCGATGATGCCGATCCCGTCGCGCATCCACTGGATCGCGGCGCCCGTCACGAAGATCGAGCCTTCGAGGACGTATGTGGTCTCGTCGCCGATCGTCCACCCGACCGACGTGAGCAGACCCGGCACCGGTTCGGGGTGTGAGGAGCCCAGGTTCATGAGCACGAAGGAACCGGTGCCGTACGTGTTCTTGGCCATGCCCGGCGTGAAGCAGGCCTGTCCGATCAGTGCCGCCTGCTGGTCGCCGGCGATGCCGGAGACCGGCACGCCCAATCCCGCGACCCGCGCCGGCACCGTCATGCCGAGACGCCCGCTGCTCGGGCGCACTTCGGGCAGGCACGACAGCGGAACACCGAAGAGGTCCGCGAGCTCAGGCGACCACGCGAGCGCGTCGATGTCGTAGAGGAGCGTGCGACATGCGTTCGAGGGGTCGGTGACGTGCGCGCCGCCGTCGGCCCCGCCGGTCAACTGCCACAGCAACCAACTGTCGACGGTGCCGAACGCCAGGTCGGGGCCCGATTCGACCCCGCCCTCGCGCAACAACCAGCCGAGCTTCGTCGCGGAGAAATAGGGGTCGAGCACGAGACCGGTGCGGGCACGGATCAACGGCTCGTGCCCCTCGGAGCGGAGTTGCTCGCAGGAAGCGGCGGTGCGACGGTCCTGCCAGACGATCGCGCGATGCAGCGGCCGTCCGGTGCTGCGGCTCCATACGACCGCGGTCTCGCGTTGGTTCGTCACGCCGAGGCCGGCCACCGTGTCGCCGAGCCGGTCGACCTGCGCGGCCACCTCCGCGAGTGTCGTGACGGTCGCGTCCCAGATGTCGTCGGGGTCGTGCTCGACCCATCCGGGACGCGGGAAGTGCTGGGGGAACTCGCGGTAGGCCCACGCCCTGGGGACACCGCGCTCGTCGACCGCGAACGAGCGCACGCCCGTCGTACCGGCGTCGATCGCGACGACGACCGCCATGTCAGCCGAGACCCGCGGCAGGTTCGACGTTCGGTTCGCCCGGCGTCGAGCCCGGTTCGGTCCCGATCCCGTCGACGAACGCGCGTGCGGCCCCTCGATCGCGCGGCCGGAACTCGAACACGACCTCGCGTCCCTTGCCCATGTCCACGCGAACCTGCAGCAGCGGCCAGCGTCGGGCTACCCGTCGCAGCGTCAGGGCCTCGAGCCTTCTCGTGAGGAGAAGATCGGCCTCGAGCAACGGTCGTCCGCGCCGCGGCGTGTCGAAGACGAGTAGCCGGCGATCCGTGACGGCGACGAAATAGAGCGCGCGGCTCGTGAGCAACAGCGGGATGCGACGGCGCCGGTCTGCCATCCACACCGCGGCACCGGAGCGCACCTCTTCGCCCCCCTCCAGCAGCGGCACGAGGGCGACGTCGATCGACTGGCGCACCCTGCTCCGACGCACGTGCGCAGGGTAGTGGCGCGCGGGGTGACGGCAGGTGGACAGGCCTCCGGCACGCCGGCGCGCACCAGGGCGCCGCGAACGGGGCAGGATTGTGGTGGCGACCGAGGCGGCCACGATGACGTTCGACCCGGAGGTGACGATGCGTGTCGGGATGCTGACGGGAGGTGGCGACTGCCCGGGCCTCAACGCCGTCATCCGCGCCGTGGTCCGAAAGGGCGAAGGCGACTACGGGCACACGGTCATCGGTTTCCGTCACGGGTGGCGGGGCGTGCTCGAGGACGAGACCGTCGAGCTCGACGTCGCCAGCACGCGCGGCCTGCTGCCGCGCGGCGGCACGATCCTCGGGACGTCCCGCACGAACCCGGTGAAGATGGAGAACGGGATCGAGCGGTGTCTCGACACGCTGCGGGTCGAACGCATCGGCGCGCTGATCGCGATCGGCGGCGAGGACACGCTCGGCGTCGCCCTGCAGCTCGCCGACCACGGCGTGAACATCGTCGGCGTCCCGAAGACGATCGACAACGACCTGTCGGCCACCGACTTCACGTTCGGGTTCGACACGGCGGTGCAGGTGGCGACCGACGCCATTGACCGCTTGCACACGACAGCGGAGAGCCACGACCGCGTCATGGTGGTCGAGGTGATGGGACGTCACGCCGGTTGGATCGCGACCCACGCGGGCTTGGCCGGTGGCGCCGACGTCATTCTCGTTCCCGAAGTTCCCTTCGACATCACCAATGTGTGCGAGCACATCCGTCGCCGGCACAGGCACGGCGCGCGCTTCTCGATCGTCGTCGTCGCCGAAGGAGCGGTGCCGAAGGAAGGATCGATGGAGACACAGTCGGGTGAGCTCGACGCGTTCGGCCATGTCCGGCTGGGCGGCATCTCCAACCGGGTGCAGCAGGAGATCGAGCAGCGCACCGGCTTCGAGACCCGCGTCACCATCCTCGGTCACGTCCTGCGCGGCGGGACGCCGACCGCGTACGACCGCGTGCTCGCGACGCGTTTCGGTGTGGAGGCGATCGACGCGGCCCACGAGAACGACTTCGGCAAGATGGTCGCGTTGCAAGGCACGGCGATCGTGAGGGTCCCGCTCGAGGACGCCCTCAAGGAGCTCAAGACCGTGGACGCGCGTCTGCTCGACGTCGCAAGCGTGTTCTTCGGTTAGACGCCACTCGCCCGTCGATCACTTACGCTGCGACCATGGGAACCGCTCTCGACGACCTGATCTCCCTCCTCGAGCTCGAACCGCTCGAGGTGAACCTCTTCCGGGGCCTCAGCCCGGACGAGGAACGCCAACGCGTCTTCGGCGGACAGGTCGCAGCCCAGGCACTGGTCGCGGCCGGGCGCACGGTGGAACCCGACCGTGCGGTGCATTCACTGCACTCGTACTTCCTGCGCCCGGGTGACCCGACGGTACCCATCATCTACGACGTCGACCGCATCCGCGACGGGCGCAGCTTCACGACACGGCGCGTGGTCGCGATTCAGCACGGCCGCGCGATCTTCAACCTCTCCGCCTCGTTCCAGATCGACGAGCAGGGGCCCGAGCACCAGGATCCGATGCCCGACGTTCCCGATCCCGAGACGCTTCCCACGTTCCAGGAGCGCATCGAGCCGCACGCCGAGCGCTTCGGCCCCGATTTCGCGCAGTGGCTCATCCGCGAACGACCGATCGACTCGCGCAACGTGGAGGATCCGCCGTGGGTCGACCCGAACCCGCGTCCTCCCGTGCAGAACGTGTGGATCAAGGCGAACGGCCAGTTGCCCGACGATCGTCTGCTGCACGCGTGTGTCGTCGCCTACGCGTCCGACATGACGTTGCTCGACACGGTGTTGCTCCCGCATCCGAGGATGGTGGGCGAGGAGCAGTTCATGATGGCGAGTCTCGACCATGCGATGTGGTTCCACAGGCCCTTCCGTGCCGACGAGTGGCTGCTGTACCACCAGACGAGCCCGTCGGCCTCGGGTGCGCGGGGCCTTGCACAGGGATCGATCTTCCGGCGTGACGGCGCGCTCTCGGTCACCGTCACGCAGGAAGGCCTGATCCGCCCGATCAGCTCCCGGCCGGGGTCGTAGGTCGCGCGGTGCCGTCGCCGTCGGGATTCGTCGACCTGCGGTCCGACACCGTCACGACGCCCACGCCCGAGATGCGGCGGGCGATGGCCGGCGCCGACGTCGGCGACGACGGATACGGCGAGGACCCCACGGTCAACCGGCTGCAGGACCTCGCCGCGGCGGCGACGGGCAAGGCGGCAGCCCTCTACGTGCCGTCCGGCACGATGGCCAACCAGCTCGCGCTCCGCTTGCTGGCGCGCCCCGGTACCGAGGTGCTCTGCGCCGAACGCGCCCACGTGTACCGGTATGAGGCCGCGGCCGCCGGACGCAACGCCGCGGTCCAGCTGCGCCCGCTCGACGATTCCGACGGGCTCTTGCACGCCGACGTGGTGAGCCGCGCGCTCGACGACCGGGCCCACCACCTGCCACCGATCTCGTTGCTGTGCATGGAGAACACGCACATGCCGGCGAGCGGTCGGCCGTGGACGAGTGACGACGTTCTCGCCGTCACAGCCGTCGCGCGCCGTGAAGAGCTGCGCGTGCACTGCGACGGCGCGCGTGTGTTCAACGCGGCGGTGGCACTGAACACCACGGTTGCGTCGCTCGTCGCACCCGTCGACACGGTGATGTTCTGTTTGTCGAAGGGGCTCGCGGCCCCGGTCGGCTCACTGCTGTGCGGCCCCGCCGACGTGATCGCCGAGGCCACCCTGGAGCGCAAGCGGCTCGGTGGCGGGATGCGACAAGCCGGCGTCATCGCGGCCGCTGGTGTCGTCGCGTTGACAACGATGGTGGAGCGCCTGGCCGAGGATCATGGGCGTGCCGCCCGCCTGGCCGCCGCGCTGGCCGAGCTGTTCCCGGGCTGCGTCGATCCACGTGTGGTGCGCACCAACGTGGTGTGCTGTGCGCGGGAGAAGCTGCCCGTCGACGTGCTCGAGCGGCTCCGAGCTGGGGGTGTGCTCGCAGGCACGATCGACGCGGCCACGGTGCGGTTCATGACGCACAAGGATGTCGACGACACCGACGTCGACCGCGTCGTCTCGGTGTCGAAGCAGATCGCTGCGGGAGGCTGAACATGCGCGTGCTCATCACGGGATGCTCGACCGGCATCGGTCGCGCGACGGCCGTCGAGCTCACGAAGCGGGACCACGACGTGATCGCGACCGCGCGGCGGCCCGAGACGCTGGAGGATCTCGACGTGGCCGAACGTCTCGCGCTCGACGTCGACTCCGACGATTCGGTTCGTAGCGCGGTCGAGCGTGCCGGACGCATCGACGCGCTCGTCAACAATGCCGGCTTCGGTCTCGTCGGACCGGTGGAGACCGTGCCGCTCGCCCCGGTGCGCGCCATGTTCGAGACCAACGTGTTCGGCGCCTGGCGCATGATGCAGGCAGTGCTCCCGCAGATGCGGTCGCGCGGCAGCGGTGTGGTGGTCAACGTCACGTCGCTCGCCGGACGCGTGGCGTCGCCGCTCAACGGCGCGTACTCGGCTTCGAAGTATGCCCTCGAGGCCGTCACCGAGGCGCTGCACTACGAAGCGGGTCACTTCGGGATCCGCGTCGTGGCCATCGAGCCCGGTCAGTTCACGACGCGGTTCGCCGAACGGGAGCTGCGCGTCGGTCTCGACGCCCCCTACGACGAGCTCGACCGGCAGTGGCAGGTCGCCCAGGAGAAGCTGCCCGGGCACGACGGGGCAGGGGCGCCGGGTCCGGAGGCGGTCGCCCTCGCGATCGCGGACGCGATCGAGCGAGACGACACACCCCGGCGCCTTCCCGTGGGGGCCGACGCCGAGACGATCGTCTCGACGCGCACGTCGATGGACGACGCGACGTTCGAGGCCACCATGCGCGCGGCGCTCGAGCTCGACTGGTGATCGGTCGATATCAGCCGAAGCCGCGGACGCAGCTGATGTCGGCGCGTTGATCCTCGGTGTCGCCGGGCGTCTCGAGGAGCAGGGGCGCGTGGCGCAGCTCGGGTAACCGCACGACCGCGCGCAGCGTGTCGATACCGATGGTGCCCTGACCCACGCGCGCGTGCCGGTCGCGGCGGGACCCCAGCGGATCGCGCGAGTCGTTCACGTGCACGACCGCGACGCGGGCGGGGTCGAGGGCCTGCAGGTCGGTTCGCAGACTCTTGCGCACGCGTGCGTCCGCGATGTCGACCCCGGCGGCGTACAGATGGCACGTGTCGATGCAGACGCGGATACGGGGGTGTTGTTCGCACGAGTCGAGCACCTCGGCGATCTGCTCCACGGTCGATGCCAGGAGATCGCCGCTGCCGGCGGTGAGCTCGACGACGAGATCGCAGCCTTCGACGCGGTCGAGGAGACGCAGCATCGTCGTCGCGGCCCGGTCGAGCGCGACCCGACGGTCGTCGCCGCCGGTGCTACCGGTGTGTACGACGAGCCCCGCCGCACCGAGTCGCGTGCCGCGCGAGAGCGCGAACTCGAGGCTCGCGGTGGACCGTTCGAGCACCAGGGGGTCGCGCGCCGCGACGTTGACGAGGTAGGGCGCGTGGAGGAAGAGCGGCATCGAGAGCTCGTCGAGGTGTTCGCGCAGCTGCGCCTCCTCGGCGGGATCCGGGTTCGGAACCGCCCAACCTCTGGGGTTCGACGGGAAGATCTGCATCGCCTCGGCGCCCCGCTGACGCGCGCGCTCGAGCGCCCGACGGAGCCCGCCGGCGACGAAGACGTGGCAACCGACGGGACGCGAAGACTTCCGGGGCATGTTCGCTACCGTACCGACCATGCCCGAGAGCACTCCCCCCGGACGCGTGCTGGCCGTCTACGCGCATCCCGACGACCCGGAGATCTCCGCGGGCGGCACCCTTGCACGCTGGGCGACGGAAGGCGCCGAGGTCTCGCTGCTGATCACGACCCGCGGCGACAAGGGGAGCTCGGATCCTGCGGTCGACCGCGACGAGCTCGCGCGGTTGCGCGTGCAGGAGACCGCAGCCGCAGCGGAGCTGCTCGGCTTCGTGGGCCACTACCACCTCGACTACGACGACGGCGACCTGCCCGACAGCCAGGCTCTCCGGTCGGAGATCGTCCGGCATGTACGCATGCTGCGGCCTGATGCCGTGCTCTGCCCGGACCCGACCGCGGTGTTCTTCGGCGACGGATACTTCAACCACCGCGATCACCGGGTGACGGGCTGGGCGACGCTCGACGCCGTCGCACCGGCGGCGGGGAACCCTCACTACTTCCCCGAGCTGCTCGGTGACGGTCTCGACGTGCACCACGTGCGCGAGGTGTACCTGTCTGGCACGCTCGAGCCGAATTGCTGGATCGACATCAGCGACGCGCTGGAGCGCAAGATCGACGCGCTGTTCTGCCATGCGAGTCAGCTCGTCGAGACAGGGGAGTGGTTCCGGCAATTCCTGCGCGACCGGGCCGAAGAAGCCGGCCGAGCTGCAGGCGTCCGGTACGCGGAGGGCTTCCGCAAGCTCACGTTCGGTTAGCGCCGGACGCGCGGCCCAGGAATGACCGGGTACGCGGACGGACCTCGGTCGCTCGATCGGGAGCTCAAGGCCAGCACAGACATGAGTTGCGTGTCGACGCTGCGAGCGCAGGCTTGGAAAGGACCTGAAGCCTCTTCGCATGATCGATCTCGCTCCCAGCCCAGCGGGCGCGTCCAGCTACCTCCTGTTCTTCAAGCTCGTGCGGGATCCTGGCGAAGCTCCTCCGACAGCGGGGCGTATTCGCGCGGGGCCGCGTCAACGTCCTGGCGACCGATCTCCGGACTTCGTGCTTTCTGGCCATGGTCGACCTCGCGCGTCAGCTCGTATCTTGCTTCGGACGGTTCTTCGGATGCCGCGGGTCTTGTGGTGGCACGATGGCGCGCTTCCCTGTGCCTTCTACGAGGGCCCACCCGTCGTAGGTCTTGCGGTCGTGGTGATGCTTGCAGAGCGGATCGAGCTCTTCGAGCCGCGTGTGATGCGACTTGCTATACGGGATCCTGTGGTCGATCTCGACCCGAGTTCGGGCGCATCCTTCGACGCTGCAGCCCCGTGATGCCCACAACAAGGCGATCCGTTGGGCGGCGTTGGGTCCGCGTCCCAGGTGCGTCACGTTCAGCACGTCGACGCCCTTGGTGATGACGACTTTGAGGATGCTGTCGCCGAGGAGCTCGCGAGCGGACGAGACGGGGATCGGCCCGAGGCCGGCAATTTCGCACACCTCACCGTCATCGACGTGTCCGCGCCGCAGGGCTTCCAGGTCGGCGCGGACGATGGTCGTGTATCGCGGGCTGTGCTTCTCGGATTGCCCGGCGGTGTGCCGCTCGGCGAGCCGGACTACCGCGTCGAACGCGTAGGCGTCGCGCGATTCCCGTCGCTCTTCAGCGCGGGCCTTCGCGAACAGCTCATCGATCACCGGCTTCAGGGCCGCTTCCAACCGCGCCCCGGCGAGCGCAGTGCCGTACACACTGGCGCGCCACGCACCTTCGCCGTCGCGCCATGTGCGGAAGTGCCGGCGGCTGTGAATACGCCGCTGTGTCGCGTCGGGATCTGCGTCGGCTGCGGCCCGTAGGCGCAATACCTCGTCGCGCAACTCTTTCAACGACCCGCGTGACGCCTGGTCGAGGAGCCGCTGCGCCGCGGCCGGGTTCGCGCTCGAGCCCTCGACGACGAGCGCGACCTGGGGCTCCGAAAATCCGCCGGTGCGCACGGCTTGTTCGACTACGGGCAGCTGCTCCAACTTCTGCGAGACATCGAGCTGTGTACGAGCCGCCCCGATCGACGTCTTCGACTTCGCGGCGATGAACTCCGCCGCGGAGCGATAACCGACGCGCTGCCACGCCTTCGACTCGTCGAGTCGGCGTGTCATCAACGTCTTCACCGCCGCGAGCTGACGTTGTGCCGCGTCGATGTCGTCCCATATGCGAACCACGTCGGAGACTGCGACCGCGTCCGGCTCGAACGAGCGCGCAAGCCGGTCGACCTCGTGGCGAACCCGACGCGCGTTCCGCACCTCCATCACGTCGTCATCGTATGACCAGGGTGTGACGGTTATCGCGGCCGCGGTGCGTGTCAGCGAGGTGAGACACCGGGGTATTCGGATGGTTCGGGTTTGTTGATCCACGCGGCGGTGGGGACTTGGCGGTGCGCGTGGGTGGTGGGGGAAGCGTTCGGGTGATCGGGTAATGAACGGCGGTCGCCACGCACGCGCGCAGACGGCCGACCCTCGCGGCGGCCTAGTTCACTCCGTCGTCGAGGATGGACCGGGCTCGTCGCGCGTGCCATGACACGATCCTCCAGGGGTCTCTTCCACAGAAGGTGGATGCCGACGTATCTCAGCTCACGTAGACACGGAGGGGCCTTGCTCCCATTGCGAACGCGTCAAGCGGAACAACACGTGACGGCGGATGCGGTGCCCGTCGGGCACACCAGGATGATCGAACTCCGAGTCGCGCACCATGCCCAACCGTTCCATCACCCGTTGGGAGCGAGTGTTGGTGAGCGCGGTGAACGACACGATCTCTTCGAGACCCACGGTCTCGAATCCATGGCGTACGGCCTCCCGCGCCGCCTCGGTCGCATAGCCGTTGCCCCATGCCGAACGCGCGAGCCGCCACCCCACCTCGACGACGGGCATGAACGACGCCTCGAACCGCGGCACCTCGAGCCCGACGTACCCGATGAACCCACCCGTCGCGCGCACTTCGACCGCCCACAATCCGAACGGATGGTCTGCGAAGCCGGCTTCGATACGGGTCACGAACGCGTCGCTCTCCTCACGCGTCAGCGGCGCGACGAAGTGCTCCATCACGGCGGGGTCCGCGTTCAACGAGGCGAAGGGCGCGCGGTCGGTGTCGCGCCACTGTCTGAGCACAAGCCGTTGCGTCGACAGCGCGGGCGCGGTCACTTGGGCCGGCGCCACTCGGCCATCGCGCGCAGGACCAGTACCGCGACGACGCCGCAACCGAGCGCGGCCAAGGCCGCACCCGTCAGGGTTCCCACCGCCTTCGGCGTGCCACACGCACCGTGGCAGCCCGTGTCGACGAGGCCGTAACCCAGCAGTCCTCCGAGAGCGCCCGCGAGCAGGACGCTGACGTATGCCAGCCAGAACGACGAGCGCGACGGGCCCGCTGGTCGGGGCGGTTCCTCCATGGCGATCGAGCGTAGCGACCGCGCCCGCGCACCCCACCGGCATCTCGTCGGGGCCGGGTAGGCTCCTGCGCGCATGCACGAGTGGACCGTGGCCGGCGGGCTGATCGAGGGGCCGCAGGGCGTGCTGCTCGTGCGGAACCGCCGTCGGAACGGTCGATTCGACTGGAGTACGCCCGGCGGCGTGATCGACGCGACCGACGGCACCGTCGTGGAAGGGCTCACGCGCGAGGTCGAAGAGGAGACCGGCCTGCTCGTCACCGCGTGGGAAGGTCCCGTCTACGAGGTCCACGCGGTCGCGTCCGACCTCGGCTGGTCGATGCACTGCGAGGTGTACCGCGCGCTCGTGTACGAAGGAGATCTCCACGTCGACGATCCCGACGGCATCGTCGTCGACGCGGCGTTCGTTCCGGTCACGGAGGCTGCTGCTCTCCTCGACGGCTGCATGCAATGGGTCCGCGAACCGCTCTCCGAGTGGCTGCTCTCGCCGTGGGGTCCGGCGCAGCGGCGTGGCTACCGCTACGACGTCCGCGGCGTCACACCCGGTGCGCTCGAAGTGCTTCGCGTGCCGGTGTGAGCGCCCGTGGTTGACGAGCGGCCGTTGACGATCCTGCACGTCGACCTCGACGCGTTCTATGCATCGGTGGAGCAGCTCGCCGACCCGTCGCTGCATGGACGGCCCGTCGTGGTCGGCGGTCTGGGTCCGCGCGGTGTCGTCGCGGCCGCGAGCTACGAAGCGCGCCGATACGGCGTCCACTCGGCGATGCCGATGGCCCACGCCCGCCGCGCCTGCCCCGATGCCGTCTTCCTGAGCCCCCGGTTCGATGCGTACAACGATGCGAGCCGCCGCGTGATGGCGATCCTGCGTGACGTCACGCCGATCGTGGAGCCCCTCGCCCTCGACGAGGCCTTCCTCGACGTCGGTGGCGCGCGTCGCCTCCGGGGCGAGGCTCCGGCCATCGGCGCCGCGATCCGGTGGCGGATCCGCGACGAGACCGGGCTGGTGGCCTCCGTGGGTGCCGCCACCACGAAGCTGCTCGCCAAGCTGGCGAGCGATCTGGCCAAGCCCGACGGCATGCTCGTCGTCGAGCCCGGTCGGGAGCTCGAGCTCCTGCACCCGCTTCCCGTCGAGCGTCTCTGGGGCGTCGGACCCGCGACACGCACGCGCCTCGCGCGGTTCGGCGTCGTGACGGTCGCCGATCTCGCAGCGATGCCCGAGGACACGCTCGTCCGCGCGCTCGGTCGCGC
The DNA here is from genome assembly GCA_964548555.1 of uncultured Burkholderiales bacterium. Lineage (GTDB taxonomy): Bacteria > Actinomycetota > Acidimicrobiia > IMCC26256 > JAMXLJ01 > JAMXLJ01. The sequence continues at coordinate 1,810 of CAZJSY010000074.1, read as the reverse complement.
CGCCGGCCGTCAGCTGCATGCGCTCGCCTGGAATCGCGACGACCGGCGTGTCGAACCGAACCAGGAGACGAAGTCGATCGGGCACGAGGAGACGTTCCCTCACGACGTGCGCGACCGCGACGCGCTCGAACGCGAGCTGGTTCGGATGGGTGATCGCGTCGCGGCCCGCCTGCGCGCCGCGAATCGGGTCGGTCGCACCGTCGTACTGAAAGCGCGTTACAAGGACTTCCGCACCGTCACGCGTTCGCGCACGTTGCCGGCTGGAACCGACCTCGCGGTCGTCGTGTCGAACACCGCGATCGAGTTGCTCCGAGCCCTCGATGTCGGTGAGGGCCTGCGTCTGCTCGGCGTGTCGGTGCAGCAGCTGGACGTACCGTCCGACGGGCTCGGGCAGGAGCAACTGTCGTTCGGAACGCCTCACGACTCGGGCGACGGTGCCGCGCGCCACGACCGTGAGGATCTCGAGCGCGCGATCGATCGGGTGCGCGCCCGCTTCGGCGACGACGCCGTCGGACCCGCCACGCTCGTCGGGCCACGGGGTCTGCGCGTCGACCGCGGTGGGACGGCATGGGGACCGGATGCGGAGGACGATCCTCGATGATGCGGGTGGGTCTGGTCGGATGCGGCTTCATCGGCACGGTGCACTCGTTCGCGATCCGGCAACTGTCACGCGCTGGTCTCGTCGATGCGTCCGTGACCGCGACCTTCGACGCCGATCCGGCCCGGGCCGAGGCAGCCGCGGCCGCACACGACGACGCCACCGCGATGGCCGATCTCGCTTCGTTGATCGACTCGGTCGACGTCGTGTGGGTGTGCACCTGGACGGCCGCGCACGCCGCGGCCGTCCACGCCGCGGTCGCCGCCGGACGGCCGGTGTTCTGCGAGAAGCCGCTCGCGCCGTCGCTGGCGGAATGCGAGGTGGTCGCAGCCGATCTGGAGCGCGTGCCTCACCAGGTGGGGCTCGTTCTGCGGTACGCGCCGGTGTTCCGGGTCGCGGCCGAGATCGTGCGGTCGGGACGCCACGGGGCGCCGCTCGCGGCCGTCTTGCGGGACGACCAGTACTTCCCGATCCAAGGGATGTACGGATCCACGTGGCGCGGCGACGTCGCGAAAGCCGGAGGTGGGACGCTCATCGAACATTCGATCCACGACGTCGACGTGCTGAGCGCGCTGTTCGGGGAGCCGGCCTCGGTCACGGCGCGCACGGCGTGCCGCTTCGGCCACGTCGGGGTCGAGGACGTGGCCGGCCTCACCCTCACGTACGAGGGTGACGTCGTGGCAAGCCTCGTCAGCGTGTGGCATCAGATCACGAGCCGTCCCTCGACGCGACGGCTCGAGATCTTCTGTGAAGACGGGTTCCTCTGGACCGACGACGACTACCTCGGTCCCTTGCACGTCGAGACCGGCGCCGGCGTGGAGGAGGTCCGGAGCGCACTCCCGGCATGGGCCGCGCGGCTCGACGTGCCCGAACCGCTCCTCGTTCCGATGGCGCCGTATACGGAGCAGGCGTTGGCCTTCCTCGACGCATTGGTGCGCGACGGGCCCGCGGCACGGGGAGAACCGGATGTCGCCGTGGCCCTCGCCGCTCACCGGGTCGTCGACGCCGCGTACCGGTCGGCCGCGGCCGAGGGCGCTCCGGTGGCTGTGGTGTCCGGCACTGCCGCCTCGGCGCGTTGAGTGGCCCTAGGGCTTGCGCGAGAATGGGTTTGATGCCGCTTTCCGAAGAAGAGCAGCGCATCCTGCGTGAGATAGAGGCAAACCTCAGCCAGACCGATCCCGCGCTGGTGCAGCAGGTGTCCGAGACGACGCT
>CAZJSY010000073.1:0-16700 GCA_964548555.1 uncultured Burkholderiales bacterium | reverse complement strand
AGCCCCATGAGCGCGACGCCGAACCGGCTTCCGTTCACCATCTCCATCATCTTGTTCAAGCCGTTTCTTCCCGGGTTGCGGTCCGCGCTGTCGACCATGCCCGGTGCGGCGCCGCCCGTGGCGCTGTCGCCCTGACGGGCGCCGCCGCGCGTATTGCCGGCCATCCACGCCCGTGCGCCTTCGAGGGTCACTTCCGCGGTCGGCACACCGACGGTTCCGAGCTTGGGCTTCAGACGCTTGATGCGGAAGCCGTTCGGTGAACCGTCGGGCAGGACGCGGGGCACGATGAACGTCGCGAGACCGCCGGCACCGCTCGGCGCACCTTCGGGCCGCGCGAGCACGATGAACACCTCCGCGTCGACGTTCGAGCAGAAGTGCTTGTCGCCGAACACGCGCCATTCGTCGCCGTCGGGTACGGCCCGTGTGGTGTTGGCGCCGACATCGCTGCCGCCTTGCCGTTCCGTGAGGAACATGCCGCCTTCCCAGGCCTCGTCGGGGTCGAGCGATGTCAGCCGGCGAAGGAAGTCGTCGCGCACCGAATCGGGCGCGTACCGCTCGACGATGTCGGCCGCACCGGCGGTCATGCCGAGTCCGCAGTAGATCGCGGTCTCGGCCTGCGACACGAGGTAGGACACAGCAGCGGTGACGACCGCGGGCACCGGTCGATCCGCGTGCCACGGGAGTCCGACGAATCCGGCGCGTACCAGATCGGCCTTGTTCGCCGTCCACGCCGGATGGTGCACGACCTCGTCGACCTCCAAACCCCAGCGGTCGTAACGGTGCAGCTCGGGCCCGTGCTTGTCGGTGATCTCGGCGCGGCGCGCGACGTCGTCGCCGACGAGCCTGCCGAACCGCCCGACGTGCTCCTCGGCGAAGGCGCGGTCGCCGCGATCGGGGAGGTGGCGGTCGAGGAGAAAGCGCAGGTTGGGGTCGACTGCGTACCAGTCGAGCCCGACTGCCTGTTCGTGGGTCACGTAGTCGGGAAGCACGGTCACGAGGATAGGGCCCGGCGGGAATGTGCGAGAGAGCCCCGGTACGGACGTTCGCTCCGGCTACGGTCACCGATGCTGATGAGGGCGGTTCACCGGCAACCACGGAGCGGGAGCTCCCCGCGTCCCGCGCGCCCCGGCCGGGCGCGCGCCGTGGTGCTGCGCGTGACCGCGGGTGCCGCGTTGGCGGTGGTCGCCGCGACTGCGTGCGGCGGTGGCGGGGGCCCGTCGAAGGCGGACTTCGTCGACAAGGTCACCGTGTTCTGCCGCCAAGCGGCCTCTCAGCGGCGCACGCTGGTCCCGGCGGCGAGCGCGACACCGCAGCAGCTCGTCGATGCGCTGAAGCAGGCCGTCGCGGTCGACAAGCAACTGCAGCAGCAGATCACGACGTTGACGCCACCGTCGGGCGACGCGCCCACCATTCGGGAGCTCCTCTCGTTGATGGACCAGTCGGACCAGGTGGCGCTCCAGCTCGCGGACGCGATCCAGGCCGGCAACGCGACACAGATGGGCCTCCTGTACCCGAAGTTCAACGATCTCGGCACACGAACGAGGGAGCTCGCCGGTCGCTACGGGTTGCAAGCGTGCACCGAGAAGGTCTGATGCGCGCCGCGGTGATGATCGCGGGCTTGGGTGCGTGGTGCGTCGGGATCACCGGTTGTTCCGGAACCGCGGCCGCGATGTCGAAGAACCAATACATCACGCGCGCGGAGACGATTTGTCGCGTCGCGAGCGAAGCGGTCCACAACATCACGCCGGATGCGTCGTCCGCCGATTCCGTGGCCACGTCGATCGGCAAGGTGGTGACGGTCGAACGGGCGGCCGCGCGACAACTGCGATCGTTGCGTCCACCGAGTGGCGACGCGCCGGCGCTCGGGCGGTGGTTGAACCTCGTCGACGACGCGCTCGACCAGCTGGACGCGTCGCGTCTCGCGGCGTCGGAGGGGGACGCGAACGCCGCGACGGCCGCGAACCTGCGGAGCTCCGCACTCCAGCAACAGGCCGACGACGTTGCGCTTCGATACGGCGTCGCGGGGTGTGTGGCCCCTCGTTGACGGACGGCCGGACGCACCGACCGGGCGGACGCACTGACCGGCGGAGCGGCCCGCGATCATGTGTCGTACCCTCCCCGACATGAGCGAGCTGTGGGAACGCGACGCGTGGGTCCTCGCCGATGCCGTCCGCAGCGGCGAGGTGCGGGCACGCGAGGTGCTGGAGGCGCATCTCGAGCGCATCGACGCCTGGAACAGCGAGTTGAACGCGATCGTCGATCTGGACGTCGACGGAGCGCGTCGCCGGGCCGACGAAGTCGATCGGCAGGTGCGCGACGGCGGGGACCCGGGGCCATGGGCGGGCATTCCGATGGGCGTGAAGGAGCTCGCGCAGGCGAGAGGCTTCCCCGACACGCACGCATCACTGCTGTATCGGGACGAGGTCGCGGCCGCGGACGCACACGAGGTCGCACGGCTGCGGGCCAACGGCGCAGTCATCGTCGGGCTCACCACATCGCCCGAGTTCGGGTCGGTGAGTTTCACGAACACCCCGCTGCACGGCATCACGCGCAACCCGTGGGATCCGTCGCGCACTCCCGGAGGTTCGTCGGGCGGGTCGGCGGCCGCGGTGGCCGCCGGATTGCTGCCGGCGTGCACGGGAAGCGACGGCGGTGGATCCATACGTATCCCGTCCTCGTACAGCGGGCTGTTCGGATGGAAGTGCACGTTCGGGCGAATCGCCGCGGGGCCGGCTGCGTTCGACGGTTCGTTGACCTCGGTACACGGCCCCATCGTCAGGTCGGTACGCGACGCGGCCCGGTACATCGACGCGACCGCGGGTCCGAGCCTCACCGATCCGACGTCGTTGCCGAAGCCGTCCGTGCCCTACGAAGACCAGCTGACGTCGGGTGCCGCGGTGGCCGCACTCCGCGGCAAACGGGTGGCCTGGAGCTCCACGCTCGGCTACGGCGTCGTCGACCCGCGGGTCGAGGCGGTGACGCGCGAAGCCGCGGAAATCCTCGTCGAGCGGGCCGGTCTGCAGCGCGTCGACGTCGACGTCTCGTTGCCCGCGCCCGGCCGTTCGTGGGGGATCCTCGGCATGGTCGATCTCGCCGCCCAGCACCTCGACGCGGCGCGCCGCGACTGGGACGCGCTCACACCGGTGGTGCGCGCGGGCCTGGCCATGATCGACACGCTGCGTCCCGACGGGTTGATGAAGGCGATCCGGCGCCGTCGCGAGCTGCTCGCCGCGGCCGCGGCAGTCTTCGAGCAGGTCGACCTGTTGCTCACGCCCACGACGGCCACGACCGCGCTCGCCGCCGAAGGCGAGTACACCACCGACGTCGCCGGCCGTGAGGTCAACCTGTTCCTCGCGTCGGCGGCATTCACCGCCCCGTTCAACATGACCGGGCAACCGGCCGCGAGCATTCCCGCCGGGCTCGTCGACGGCATGCCGGTGGGCCTGCAGATCGTCGCCCGCCGTCTCGAGGACGAGCTGCCGCTGGCAGCCGGAGCCGTGCTCGAGGACGCCCGTCCCTGGCCGAAGCTCGCACCGGGCTGGTGACCGTGCGGACGGAGCTGCGCACCGTGAGGACGGAGCTGCGTCCCTGGGCGGACGCCCGGGAGGGCGCTGCGGAGGGAGCCAGAGAACTGGGCGGATGGCAAACCTACGACTTCGACGCCAACGCTGCCGTACGCCACTCCGGGGCCGATGTGACGGTCCCTCAGGTAACCTCGCACGGTGACCGACATCGCCTCCCCTCCGCCGGCCGCGCCTGCGTCCCGCCCGCACAAGCAGGAGCAGGAGCCCGCGTCCGCCGAGGTCACGGAGGTTGCGCCGGGCGTAATCCGGATGCAGCTGCCCATCTGGATGCCCGGCCTCGGCCACGTGAACATGTACGGCCTGCTCGACGAGCGCGGCCTCGCGGTGGTCGATCCCGGGCTCCCCGGCCCGCAGTCGTGGAAGGCGCTCAAGACGCGCTTGCACACTGCCGGCTACCGGGTGAAAGACGTCCATACGGTCATCGTCACCCACTCGCACCCCGACCACTTCGGTGGCGCGGGTCGTCTCGCCCGTGAAGCCGGCGCACAGCTCGTGGCCCACGCCGCGTTCACGACGTGGTCGCTGGAGCGCAAGCTTCGCCGTCGACCCTCGAGCGAGCACGAAGCCGTCGAGGCCGAGCGAGCAGCTGCGAAGGCCGCGCAGCTGCTCGACGTCGGTCCCGACTCGGAGCTGTTCGACGACCCGTTGCGCGACGACCCCTCCACCGAGCGCACCGCACAGGCGGTGCCGTGGGGCGGAGAGACGCCCTGGGGTGGGAGCCGGCATCCGATGCCGCCGTGGCACCGGCGGCTCCTGATCCGCGCGCTCGGCGCACTGTTCTCGCCTCCCGACCCGACGCGACGTGTCCGTCACAACGACCGGCTGCAGCTCTGCGGACGCGAGTGGTCGATGATCCACACTCCTGGTCACACGCTCGACCATCTCTGCCTGTACGACGCGCAGCACGGTGTGTTGCTGTCGGGCGACCACGTACTGCCGTCGATCACGCCCCACGTGTCCGGTGTGGGCAATGGTGCCGACGCGCTCAAGTCGTACATCGCGACGCTCGACCTCGTCGCCGCGCTCGACGGCGTGCGCCTCGGGCTTCCCGCGCACGGCCACCCGTTCGACGACGTGCCCGGGCGCGTCGACGCGATCAAGGAGCACCATCACGAGCGGATGGAGCACCTACGGGACGTGTCGATCGCCCTCGGTCCCGCGACGGTCGAGCAGCTCTGCCACGAGATCTTCCCGAAGCGACACTGGGGTGTGATGGCGGAGAGTGAGACCTTCGCCCATCTCGAGCATCTCGTGCTCGGCGGGCAGGCCGAACGGTGGCGTGAAGGCTCGCGTCTGCTCTACCGGGTCGCGCCCGCGAGCTCCTAGCTGGTCGCACCGGTTGGTGGGGCCGCCGGGCCCCGTTATCGTGCGCGTATGGCGACGAACGACGACCTCAGCGAAGAGGTCACCGACCTCCTGCAACAGCTCATCCGCAACGAGTGCGTCAACGACGGCACGATCGCGTCGGGCAAGGAGACGCGCAGCGTCGACCTGCTCCAGCAGTACCTCGGGTCCTCGGGTCTCGACACAGAGCTGTACGAGCCGCAACCGGGCCGCACGAGCATGGTGAGCCGGATCGAGGGCTCCGACCCCGAGGCACCGTCCCTGCTCCTCATGGGCCATACCGACGTCGTGCCCGTGAACCCGGACGGCTGGCGGCGCGATCCGTTCGCCGCAGAGCTCGTCGAGGGCGAGGTGTGGGGACGTGGGGCGGTCGACATGCTGAACCTCACCGCGTCGATGGCCGTCGCGTTCCGGCACCTCGCGCAGGAAGGCTTCAAACCGAAGGGCACGTTGGCCTACCTCGCGGTCGCCGACGAGGAGGCGCTGGGTACGTGGGGCGCGCGCTGGCTCGTCGATCACGAGCCCGACGCCGTCGTCACCGACTACGTCATCACGGAGTCGGGCGGGTTCCAGATGCCGACGCCGCGAGGTCCACGACTCCCGGTGATGGTCGAGGAGAAGGGCACGTACTGGTCGACGCTGCGTGTGCGGGGCACACCGGGGCACGGCTCGCAGCCGTTCCGTACCGACAACGCGCTCGTGACCGCGGCCGAGGTCGTCCGGCGCCTCAACGAATACGAGCCCGAGACGCGCATCGGCGAAACGTGGCGTCGGTACGTGGAGGGCGTCGGGTTCCCACCGGAGATCGCTGAGCCCCTCCTGTCGGCCGACAAGCTCGACGCGTACTTGGAGACACTGCCGCCGGGTCTGGCGCGGCTGACCCACGCATGCACGCACATGACGGTCGCGCCGACGATGATGCAGGCGGGTACGAAGCAGAACGTCATCCCGGACTCGGTCGAGCTGAAGATCGACGTTCGCACGCTGCCGGGGCAGACCGGCGCAGAGGTGCACGGGCTGCTCGTCGAGGCGCTCGGCGACCTCGCCGATCGGGTCGAGATCGAACCCAACGACGACCCGTCGACGAGTTCCCCGCCCGACACGGTCCTCTGGGACGTCCTCAACCGCGTCTCCGGGCGCCTCGTGGAGGGTTCGGCGCTCGTTCCGTTCCTCATGACGGGCGGCACCGACAACCGCTTCTTCCGCCGTGCCGGATCAGTCGGCTACGGGTTCGGCCTGTTCAGTACGCGCCTCAAGTACGAGGACTACGCGCGCATGTTCCACGGCAACGACGAGCGTGTCGACCAGGAGTCGCTGCGCCTTTCGACGGAGCTGTGGATGGCGACCGCCCGAGAGCTCCTCACCTGACGCGCGCGCGTCGGAGCTGGTCAGTCGTCGCGCTGTTCGCGCAGGTAGCGCTCGAGCTCGGCCGCGATCGCGTCACCGCTCAACATCTCGAGCGCCGGTTCGGCCTCGTCGAGCTGTTGCTCGAGCTGTTGTACGTACGCTCGGACGTCGTCGTCGTCGTCGACCGCCGCGCTGACTTGTGCGCGCCACGTCGCAGCGGCCGCATCGAGATCGGCGAGATGCGCGGGAAGACGGGTCAGCTCCGTGAGGCGGGCGAGCAGCTCGCGTGTCGCCGGGGGATTCGGCGGGGACGCGACGTAATGAGGTACCGGCGCCCACAACGACACCGACGCGAGGCCCGCGACGCGACACGCGTCGTGCAGAACGCCGACGATCCCGGTCGGCCCTTCGTACCGCGAATTTTGGAGGTGGAGCCGTTCGATGAGATCGGTGTCGGTGGCCGACCCCGTGATCCGCACCGGCCGGGTGTGCGGCACGTCCGCGAGCAACGCACCCAGGGTGACGACGAGCTCGCAGCCGGTCTGGCGCGCGACCTCGATCACCGAGTCGCAGAACGAGCGCCATCGCAGGTTCGGCTCGACGCCGGTGAGCACGACGAGGTCGTGCTCACCGGCTGCGGAACGGACCGCGTGGAACGTGTTCTCCGGCCACATGACGCGCCGGCTGATCCCGTCGACGAGCTCCACCCGCGGGCGGGTCGACTGGAAGTCGAAATGCTCCTCCGGATCGATGGACGCGAACTCTTCCGCCCCGAAGATGCGCACCAGCCACGCCGCGGCATCGGACGCGGCGTCGCCCGCGTCGTTCCATCCCTCGAAGCCGGCGACCATCACCGGCCGCCGGAGCTGCGGACGTTCCCGCCACACGAGCCCGGCCATCCACCAAGCTTACGACCGCGGTTCTGACGGCCGACCGTCGCCGCAGGCGCTTCGGCGAGCGCGCCGCGCAGTCAGCGCTCGAAGAGCCTGTCGGGATTGGAGGGGTAGCCGCCACCCTCGACGATCGCCTTCGCCATCGGTGCGATGAGGTCGAACAGCTGCCCGGCTCGGTCGCCGAGTCGCTCGACGGGTACACGGCCGGCGCGGTCGATCGCCCGCTCGACCTCCTCGTGAAGACGGACGTGTGCGACGGGATGCACCACACGTGCGACTTGCGTCATCCGCGCAATGCGGTCATCGACGACGCGTTCGCTTTGTCGAGCGCCCACGCCGCGAGCCGCTCGACCGCTTCGCCCATCGTGTCGAATCCCTCGCCCAGCGTCTTTCCCATGAGAAAGCGGGCGTGGATGCCCTCGACGATGATCGCGAGCTTGTACGCGGCGAGCACCACGTAGAAGTCGAGATTGTCGACGGACCGTCCGCTCGCCCGCGCGTACTGCTCGATCACTTCGTCGCTCGTGAGGAACCCCGCGCCGGCAGGAACACCGCCGGTTGCAACGAGCTGCGCGTCGCCCTGACCCCAATAGAGGAGGAACAGCCCGACGTCGGTGAGCGGATCGCCGAGCGTCGCCATCTCCCAGTCGAGGACCGCGACGACGCGCCCGGGATCATGGGGATCGAGCATCGTGTTGTCGAGGCGGTAGTCGCCGTGCACGATCGTCGCCGGCGGCGATTCCGGCAACGCAGCGCGCAGCCGGCGGGCGAGCTCGTCGATCGAGTCGAGCGGCCGGGTCTGCGAACGCTCCCACTGTTGCGACCAGCGTCGAACCTGGCGTTCGAGAAAGCCGTCGGGATGACCGAAGTCGCCGAGGCCGACGCGCGCGTAGTCGACGCCGTGAATCCGGGCGAGTACGTCGACGAGCTCGAGCGAGCAGCGGCGGGCGTCGTCGGTCGTGAGTGTTGCGGTCTCGGCCGGCGTCCGCAGGATGACGCCGTCCACCTTCTCCATCACGTAGAACGGCGCGCCGATCACGTCGACGTCCTCGCAGAACACGAGTGGTCGGGGGACCGGCACGTCGGTGGGCGCGAGCCCGCGCAGCACGCGGTACTCGCGCCCCATGTCGTGCGCGGTCGGCAATACATGGCCGAGCGGAGGGCGTCGGAGCACCCACTCCCGTTCTCCGTCGGCGATGACGTAGGTCAGGTTGGACCGCCCGCCCGCGATCAACGACGCGGTCAACGATCGATCCGTTGCACCTTCGACGTGCGCCGCGAAATACGGACGCAACGCTTCGAGATCGACGCCGGTTGTCTCGGTGGCCGTCACCCCGCCTCCTGTCGCGGCAGCGACAGGGACACTAAGCGAGGACCTCGCGGTCGTGCTTCGACCGGTGGATCAGGCCACTCGCGGCGTGCGCGGCGAGACCGGCTTGCCGTTGCCCTTCGGGTAGCGCGCAACGCGTCCGACGGGCATGTCGACCCGGAAGCCCGCAGCGGCCCGCTCCTCCTCGGACTCACCGCCCCAGAAGCCGTACTCGCGCTGCTCACGCGCCCATTGGCGGCACGGCTCGATCACCGGGCACGCCTGGCAGATCGTGCGAGCCCGTGCCTCGCGCATCACGCGCGCCTCGGGTCGCTCACCGGCCGGCGCGAAGAAGAGGCTGGTCTGCCCCTGACAGGCGGCGGCGCCCGTCCAGGCCAGCGGTCCGGTGAAGACCAGGTTCGAGATGATGGTTTCGGCGGCCACGGAACCTCCTGTTTGCGCACGGGCGGGGGCGCGGGGTGGGGGAGGCCCGACCCCCCGGTGCCACCAATGCACTCATGCAACTACGCCTGAGCTGGATCTGTCCAACAGGTACTGTTGATGCTGACAATCTGTTATAGCGATGGCTGCGGCGAGCTCCGAAGCCGAGACTTCGAACGAGGACGGGACGATGGAACTGCGACATCTGGACGTGTTGCTGGCGATCGAAGCCGAAGGCTCGTTCACCGCCGCCGCAGATGCCCTGAATACGGTGCAGTCAAACGTGTCCGAGCAGGTCCGCCAGCTCGAGGACGAGCTCGGCGCCGAGCTCGTCGTGCGCGGACGCAAGGGAGCCCGGCCGACCGAGTGCGGTTCGATCGTGCTGGAGCGGTCCAAGCGCATCCGGCGGGAGCTCGAAGGCATGCGCGAGGAGATCTCGATGCTGCTCGGTCTCGAGGCCGGGAGTGCCAGCTTCGGAGTCGTGGGCACGGCGAGCCGCTGGCTCGTCCCCGCCCTCGTGGCCGACCTGCGCCAACAGGCGGCCGGAGTGTCACTGCGGGTCGTCGAGGGAGCGTCGGAGCGGCTGCTCGCGGAGGTGCTCTCACACGATCTCGCGCTCGCTCTCGTCACCGAGCCGGTGTTCGACGTCCGGGTCCACGTCGAGCACCTGATGGAGGAGGCTCTCGTCGGACTGGCGCCTGAGACCGTGGTGATGCCACCCGAGCCGGTCCCGCTTGGAGCGCTCGCCGAGCTGCCGATGATCCTCCCGCCCGAGAACAACCCGCTGCGCATCGAGATCGACGCGGTGGCGCGTGCTCAGGGCCTTTCGCTGACCGTCCCCGTCGAGGTGGAAGGCATCCGGCTCATCTCCGATCTCGTGGCGGCCCATGCGGGCGTGTCGGTGCTGCCGGAGACCGCGGTCGGGCCGACACCTCCTGGCGTCCGACGGTTCGCGATCGCCGACATGCCTCCCCGCCGCCTCGCGCTCATCGCGGCTCACGACGGGACGTTGTCGATCGCCGACCGGGCAGTACGGGACGCGGTGTTGCGCATCGTCGGCCGCGCGGACTGACCGTCGATCAGCGTCTCCCCGAGCGGATTCGCCTCAGCCGCGCGTGTCGTGCTGGTCGCGCGACCGCAGCACGAGCCGGGCGCCGGCGACGGTGGTGTCGATCGACGCGCTGGACACGTCGCCCTCGAGACGGTCGATACCGCGTCCGTCACGCGGCCGCTCCTCGAGTCGGAGTCGCGCTCCCGCCGGCCACACCAGCTCGACCCAGCCCTCGCCCTCGTCGTCGACGCGGCCTTCGAGCAGCTCCGAGAAGAGCGCGCGTGCAGAGGCGATCGAACGGGTCGCCAGCACGACCCTGCGGAGACGTGCTGCTCGGGCGCCGGGCCGCGGCGGGTCGGGCCACCACTGCGGGTTCGCGTGCGGACCGTGCACGCGCACGTGAGCCACGAACGTTGCGACATCCGGGAGATCCTCGTGGGCCTCGGCAACCTGCACGACCGTGCCGTGTGCCTCCTTCGGATGCAGGAACGCCTCTTTCCAGTACGGATCGTCGAGGTTGACGTTGACGGGGTGGTACCCCGCGGCGGCGATGCGATCCAGCGCGGCCTCGATGTCGGGCACCTTGAACGTCAGGTGGTGCGGTCCGGCGCCGTGCCGGGCGAGGAAGCGGGCGAGGAAGTCGTTGCGCTCCGGTTCCCACGGCTCGAGCAGCTCGATCGTCATGCCCTCGTGTTCGTTGCCGAGGCGTACCTGGAGCGGGCGGAAACCGACGTTGTTGCCTCCCATGATCACCAGGCCGCCCAGTTCGCCCACGAGGAAGCGCACGGCGTCGGCGGCATGGGGCGTCGCGAGCGCGACGTGGTCGAGGTCGATCGTTTCGGGCATCGCCAGCCAGGATCGACGCCGCCGCGCTACCGGGGCAAATCTGTCAGGCCGTTCCGGCCTGCCGTTGTGGTTCGGTGGGTGACTCGGCGGCGAGGGGCGCTTCGGTGATGTCGAGGACCTCGGTCGCGTGCCTGTGCCGGAAACGCTCGAACGCCACCGCGCTGGAATAGCCGATGGCGAGTGTGATGAATCCTCCGACCGCGTCGAGGAAATAGTGGTTGGCGGTGAGGACGATCGCCGTCACCGTCAGTGCGGGATACGCGCCGGCGAGGATCTTGGCCCAGCGGGCGCGCACGCGCGGCACGAGCACGCACGCGCAGAACAGAGCCCAGGCACAGTGCACGCTCGGCATCGCTGCGAACTGGTTCGACAGCTTGCTCATCTCGCCCGAGTTGAACGACCAGATCGTCGGGTACTTCGCGAGCGTGTCGATGAAGTGGGTGTGCATGCCGTAGTGGTCGAGGAGGCGCGGCGGCATGAGTGGCCAGTTGTAGAAGCCGATGAGGGCCAGGCCGGTCGTGACCGCGAGCGTGTTGCGCCACTTGGGATAGTCGTCGGGCCACTGTCGGTACAGGTAGATCATCGCACCCGCGGTCACCGCGAAGTGCAGCGAGCCGTACACGTAGTTCATCGCGATGACGAGCAGGCGGAAGTGCAGCGCCCATCGCTGCAGGGTCAGCTCGTGGTAGATGCCCAGATGCTGTTCGAGGTGGATGAGTTGGCGCGCGTGTTCGAGGGCAGGCCGCGGGTCGGTGCTGACGGAGTTCCGCACCGCCGAGTACACGGCATAGAAGACGAGGATCGCGACGATCTCGATCCACCAATAGATGTGGCGTCCGTCTCGGAGCGCCCGTCCTCCGGGGAGTCGGCGCCGTCCCTCCCTGGTGGCGTTCACTCGCTGAACTCTTCGCCGTCGCTCCGAGTGCCGGACGACTTCGTTGCGTGCTTCACACCGACACGGTGTCCGATCGCGAACGAGGGCGCCCCCAGCAGACTCACGACCAACAGCATGGCGTACCAGAGCAGTCCGACGGCGACAGCCTGGCCGGACTGCATCCAGTGGTGGAGGAAGAGCACCAGGGCTCCTTCCCTCACGCCGAGCCCGTTCAACGAGATCGGCAGCACCTGCAGCATGGCCACGGCAGGTACGAAGGCGAGCACCGCGGCGTTGGGCACCTCCAGGTCGAGCAGGTGGATCGCGCACCACACGACGACAACGGTGGAGAGCTGGTAGACGAGCGCCGCGGTGAGCACGCTCAGTGCGAGGCGCGGGTGGCGGCGAAGACGGTCGACACCGAGGTGGACCGCGCCGATGAAACGCATCCAGTTCTCGTGCTCGCGGAACCGTCCGGCGAGACGGGGGCTGCCCGCCACGGCGAGGATCGCGACGAGTGCCGCGAGGCTCACCCCGTCGACCGTCAGCGCGATGTGGGAACCCCGCGCCGTCGAGCCTTCGAGCAGCGATGGCCGCGCGAGGAAGCCGACGAAGCTCAACAAGGGGAGCGCGAGAAATCCCGTGAGCCGTTCGAGCGCGACTGACGCGAACGCGGTGCTCGTCGACTCGGTGCTGTTCGCGGCGCGGCTGACTCGCAGCACGTCGCCCCCGATGGTGGACGGCAAGACGTTGCCGACGAATTGGCCGGCGAGGTAGTGCGAGAGCAGCACGCGCACCCTCACGTTCGCGTCGAACACCAGGAGCACGCGCTGCCACCGCCACGCCGATAGGACGAAGCCCCCGACCGCGACCGCCAAGCCGAGCGCGAGGTAGGTCAGCGTCGCGAGATGCGGATGCTCCGGGACGAGGCTGCCGAAATCGATCCGGGACACGAGCACGGCGAGCAGCCCGATGCTGACCGCGATCCGCACCCAGAACACCCACGGACGCGCGCCGCCGCTCGGAGCCGTCTCGGTCGCCGCCATCCCTCGTAGCCTATGGGGCCACGTGCGGTCGTCCCGGTCCGGCCGCGGCCCACCGCACGGGTCCGTGCGGTGCCGGAGAGGCCGGGGAGAGTGAGGAGTGCGGGTGCGCGTAGCGGCCGACGACGGTGTCGAGATCGAGGTCGATGTTCGCGGCGACGGCCCCGGCCTGCTGCTCGTCCACGGATTCGGCGGGTCGAAGGACGACTTCGCCGACCACGTGGAAGCGCTCGGCGCGACGCATCGGGTCGTCACGTTCGACCATCGAGGGCATGGCCGCAGCGGTCGGGGGCCGGACCCCGACGAGTACACGCTCGACCGTTACGCGGCCGACACGCTCCAGGTTGCCGACGCGCTCGATCTGCCGTCGTTCCGCCTGCTCGGCCACTCCATGGGCGGCATGGTGGCCAGGCGCCTGGTGCTGGCGCGCCCCGAACGGGTCGAGGCGCTCGTGCTCATGGACACCTCGCCCGGGTGCCCGGACTCGCTCGATGCCGAGTTGATGGACGCGGCAGCGAAGATCGCCCTCGAAGACGGCAAGGACGTCCTCAAGTCGTTGCTCGACGCGGCGGCCACGCTCGACACACCGGCGCACCAGCGTCTGCTCGCGGAACGACCCGGATACCGGGAGCTCGAGGCGCGAGCGTGGGAGGCCCTGTCGATCGAGATGTGGGCCGGAACGATCCGCGAGATCGCGCACCAACCGGACCAGCTCCGCGAGCTCGCGGCCGTGGTCTGTCCGACCTTGGTCATCGTGGGCGAGCAGGACACGGCGTTCCTCGATTCGTGCCGCGCCATGGCCGCGACGATCGCCGGAGCCCGATTCGTCGTCATCCCGGATGCGGGTCACTCCCCACAGCTCGAGAACCCGCGCGCCTGGTCCGCCG
Organism: uncultured Burkholderiales bacterium; assembly: GCA_964548555.1. GTDB lineage: Bacteria > Actinomycetota > Acidimicrobiia > IMCC26256 > JAMXLJ01 > JAMXLJ01. The sequence goes on along the minus strand of CAZJSY010000073.1, from coordinate 3,081 downwards.
CGCTCGGCGAGTTCCTCGCCGCGATCGATTCCGGTTCCTCACGTTGAGCGACACCGCGGGCCGGACGACCGCCGTAGCAGGCGGGGTGCTCGCCGCCGACGCACTGGCACGCCACGGCGTGGACGTCGTGTTCACGCTGTCGGGCGGTCACCTGTTTCCTCTCTACGACGGGTGCGTGCAACGCGGCATACGGCTCGTCGACACACGCCACGAGCAGACCGCGACGTTCGCGGCAGAAGGCTGGGCAAAGGTCACGAGACGCGTCGGCGTGGCTGCGCTGACCGCAGGGCCGGGTGTCACCAACGGCATCAGCGCGATGACGGCGGCATGGATGAACGGTTCGCCGGTGACCGTTCTCGGCGGACGCGCACCACAGGCCCGTTGGGGTAGCGGGTCGTTACAGGAGCTCGACCACGTGCCGATCGTGTCGCCGATCACCAAAACAGCGACCACCGCGACGTCGACCGCGCGCATCGCGCTCGAGGTCGACGCCGCCGTGCGCGCGGCCACGAGCCCCCATCGCGGGCCGACGTTCGTCGACATCCCGATGGACGTCTTCTTCGGCACGGCCGAGGCCGCGCCGTTCGACGGCACCGGCTCGTCCGTTCGTATCGAGCCCGATCCCGAAGCGGTCGCGCTCGTGGCTGGATTGCTCGATGACGCGCACAACCCGGTTCTCGTCGCCGGTGGCGACGTCTACTGGGCCGGCGCAGAACGCACGATGCAGGTGGCCGCCGAAACACTCCGTGTTCCCGTGTTCGCCAACGGTATGGGCCGCGGGACGATTCCCGCCGACCACGAGCTCGCGTTCTCGCGAGCGCGTTCGGTCGCGTTGAAGGAAGCCGATCTCGTCGTCGTGGTCGGAACACCGCTCGACTTCCGTCTCGGATTCGGGAGGTTCGGCGACGCGCGCGTCGTACACATCGCGGACGCGCCCGACGCGGTTTCTACCAACGCGACGCTCACGGCATCGGTTGCGGGCGATCTCGAGCGCGTCTTCACGTTGCTCGCCGACCACTCACCACGCGCTGACCGGCATGATCACGACGACTGGATCACGTACCTTCGCGACGAGGAGATGGCTCGCCGGTCGAAGGAGCGGGACGTCCTCGAGGCCACGACCGCACCGATTCATCCCGCGCGTGTCTACGGCGAGTTGATCCCGCGCCTTGATCGCGATGCGATCGTCATCGGGGACGGCGGCGACTTCGTGTCGTACGCAGGCAAGTTCGTCGACACGTACACCCCCGGATGCTTCCTCGACCCCGGGCCCTACGGATGCCTGGGGATGGGCACGGGCTATGCGCTGGCGTCCGCGCTCGCGCATCCTGACCGCCAGGTCGTGCTGTTGCTCGGTGACGGAGCGGCGGGGTTCTCCCTCATGGACTTCGACACGCTCGTGCGTTTCGGGGTCGACGTGGTCGCGATCATCGGGAACAACGGGATCTGGGGCCTCGAGAAGCATCCGATGCAGATGATCTATGGATACGACGTCGCGGCCGAGCTGCGTCCCGAGACGCGTTACGAGGAAGTCGTGCGTGCGCTCGGTGGCGGCGGTGAGATCGTGCGCGAACCTTCCGAGATTGGTCCCGCGCTCGATCGCGCGTTCGCGTCGACGGGTCCTGCGCTCGTGAACGTGCTCACCGATCCCGCTGACGCGTATCCGAGGTCCAGCAATCTCGGCTGACGCCCGCGGGTGGCGTCGCGTCAGCCGGACAGCAAGCTGAAGTGGCACAGGCGGTAGGTGCCGTGCTCCTTCACCATGTCGACGTGCCAGCTCTGGCGGACGAGCGTGCGGACGAGGTCGTAGTCGGCGCTCGCGCGACCGTGGCCGTGTAGGTCGGAGTTGTACACGTCGAATGACAGGACGGCTCCTTCAGTGGACAGCCGCTGTCGCTGCGAATCCGTGAACGCGGTCAGCGACGTCTCCCGCTTCCGCGCGTCGCAGAGGTTGTTGTAAGCCGCGGTGTACCGGCCGTCGCGGACGGCCCGGAGATACGCGTTCGTGACGTTCGTGGGACGCGACAGGGTGGTCGCCAGCAGGACGATCCCGGTGATCCCGAGCCCGGTGAGGACGACGAGCGACGTGATGAGGATCCAGAGCCATGCCCAGCCGCGGCGTTTCGTGCGGGCGCCGGGCGCAGGTATGGCTCCCGCGGCACCCGATGGGCCCCACGCGGGCGGTGGAGGCACCGGCATTCCCCAGTTGGGCGGCGCGGGCGCGCCCCAAGCCGGCGTCGGAGGTGCGCCCCACCCGGGCGGGGGCGGAGGTGCGCCCCAGACGGGCGGCACGGATCCCGGGGGTGGTGCACCCGCACCTTCGGCGGGTTGGGTCGGGGCTCCCCAGCCCGGTGGTGGCGACGAGACCCACGGCGGCGCCGGATTCGACGGCGCCGCGGAGCGCTCCGGCTGCGCCGGCGAATCGCCGCCGGGGCCGGCGGGCCTCTCCTCGTCCTGTCCGCTCGTCTCCACGCGGCCGTGAGCCTACGTGCGGACGGAGCTGCGCCTGGGCGGATGCCCGGGAGGTGCAGCGGAGGGAGCCAGGGGGATGGTGCGGACGGAGCTGCGCCTGGGCGGATGCCCGGGTGGTGCAGCGGAGGGAGCCAGGGGGATGGTGCGGACGGAGCTGCGCCTGGGCGGATGCCCGGGTGGTGCAGCGGAGGGAGCCGGGGTGGTCAGCCGGCGGCGCGTTCGAGGAACCGCTCGCGGTCGACGATGACGCGCGTGATCCTGCCTGCGGCCACGAGCCCACGGCCGTCGTTGACCGAGACGCGGAAGGTGAGGCGCCGGCCCTCGACCGATTCGAGTATCGCCTCCGCCTCTACCGTGCCGCCGATTGCCGTGGGCGCGAGGTGGTCGAGCTGCACGCGGTACCCGACGGTGGTGAGCCCTTCGTCGAGGTTGCCCCGCACCGCGAGGACGGTGGCCTCTTCCGCGAGGATCACCACCCTCGGCGTCGCGAGCACCGGCACGTCGCCGGTTCCGAGCGCGGCCGCGGTGTCCTCCTTGGCGACCGTGAGCGACAGGCGCGCGACCAGGCCGGGCTGGAGATTCACGGGCGTACCATAGGGCAGTACCCCG
>CAZJSY010000072.1:0-16786 GCA_964548555.1 uncultured Burkholderiales bacterium | reverse complement strand
TCGAACACCTCGGGAGCGAGCGCGTAGCAGCGACCGTGTCCGACACAGAGCTCAGGATCGACGCGCACTCGGGCCATGACCGTCCTTCGTCTTGGGTGTTGCGGGCTCGCGGCGGCAGTGTACGCGGCGGCCTCAGACCGGCGCGTACACGGTGAGAGGCTCCGGCGCCTTGCGAACCACGACCTCGGAGTGACCCTCGAAGGTCTCGCCGTCGGAGGCGAGACGAAGCGGGCCGGCGGAGCAGCGGATCCGGAGCTTCCCCACGACGCGCCGGCTGAACGCGCGGGAATGCGCCACACGCCCGATCAACGCGGCCCCGATCACGCGTGTGCGCGCCCAGGGGAGGCTCGCGTGTACGAGACGGACGTCGAGGTTTCCGTCGTCGAGTCGCGATCGATGGCGTGGCGCGAGCCCGAGCGGCGTGTAGCAGCAGTTGCCGATGAACGCGAGCCAGATCTGCTCCCTGCGCCCGTCGATCTCGACGTCGGTCGGCTCGGCCGTACGCAGTACGCGGGCGAGCGCGACCGCGAGCGCGGGCCACTTGCCGATGCGGCGCTCGATCGATTCCCGCGCGTCCACCACTTCGGCATATGTCCCGAAGCTCGCGGTGTTGAGGAACGTGCGGCCGTCGATGACACCGCGGTCGACACTGATCGCCGTACCCTCGAGCACCGCGCGCGCCGCCTCCGCGACGCTGTCGACGCCGAGATCACGTGCGAAGTGGTTGAGTGTCCCGGCGGGGACCACGAAGAGCGGCTTGCGCGCCTCCGCAGCTATCGACGCGGCGGCGCCGACCGATCCGTCACCACCCGCGATGCCGAGGGCCCGACAGGCGTCGACCTGCGCACGAAGCTCGGCGTCGACGTCTTCAGAGCTGGAAGGCTCGACGACGCGCGCCGCGGGCAGCGCCTTGCGGATCTCCTCGACGAAGTCGTCGGCGTCGGAGGACCCCGACGACGGGTTCACCACGACGGTCAGGCCGGCGCCGTGGGGTAGCGGCTCGACCTCGACACGTGTCAACACGCGGGCACTCTCCTCGAGCATCTGTCGCATGGTTCCTTCAGTGTGCCCGAGTGGGGCCGCGGTGCCGGAGCGCAGTGCCCCAGCGCGGTGGCGCGCCGGGCGTCCGTTCGGCAACCATCGGCACATGCGCTACGTCGAAGTCGGCGGTGTCCGCGTCTCGGCAATCGGCCTGGGCACGTGGCAATTCGGGTCGGGAGAGTGGGGGTACGGGGAGGACTACGCGCGTCACGAAGCCGCAGCGATCGTGCACCGTGCGCTCGATCTCGGTGTCAACCTCGTCGACACGGCCGAGGTCTACGGCCGTGGCCGCTCGGAGAAGATCGTCGGCGAGGCGATTCGTGATCGGCGCGACGACGTCTTCCTCGCCACGAAGCTGCTGCCGATCATGCCGTTGCCGCCCATCGTCGAGTGGCGCGCGCGGGGCAGCGCACGCCGGCTCGGCGTCGATCGAATCGACCTGTACCAGGTGCACTGGCCGAATCCCGTCGTCCCGGACCGGCCGATCATGGAAGGCATGCGGCGCGTGCTCGACTCCGGTCTGGTCGCGCACGCGGGTGTCAGCAACTACTCCCTCGCGCGCTGGCAACGCGCCGAAGCGGCGCTCGGCCGGCCGGTGCTGTCCAATCAGGTCCGATACAACCTCGTGCAGCGCAAGCCGGAACGCGACCTCCTGCCGTGGGCCCGACGGGAAGGGAGGATCGTCATCGCGTACAGCCCGCTCGCTCAGGGCTTCCTCTCCGGCCGGTACGACGCCGAGCACCTCCCCGGCGGTTCCGCCCGGCGAACCAACTCCTTGTTCCTCCCGGAGAACATGACGCGCGCCGCCGATCTCGTCGACACGCTCCGCTCGATTGCGAAACACCACGACGCGACCCCGTCGCAGGTCGCACTGGCCTGGGTGATCCACCAACCGAACGTCGTCGCCATTCCGGGCGCGAGCAGCGTCGCACAGGTGGAAGCCAACGTCGCGGCAGCCGACCTGGAGCTGAGCGACGAAGAAGTCCGCACGCTGAGCGAGGCAGCCGACCGCTTCGACGCGGTCAGCGGTCCAGCGGCGGTCCCGGGCCTCGCCCGTCGGGTGGTGGGCCGCTAGGGCGACAACCGCACGGGCACGCGACCGCGTGTGCCGTTCATCGGCGCGCGCGGTGTGACATCCTGGGCCGGCTGTGCGCCGCATCTCCCGCTTCGCTCTGATCGTCCTCGTCGGGGGCATCGGCATGGCGGTGTGCCTCGCGGCCCTCGTGCCCGGCACGACGACGCTCTTCGCGAGCACGAAGTTCAGCTCGAAGATCGCCGACCATCTCAGCACGCTGTCGCAGCGGACACTGGTCTACGACAGCGCGGGCAACCAGATCGGCATCTTCGCGGCCGACGATCGAGAACGGGTCAAGCTCAGCGAGGTCCCGAAGTCGCTCGTGAACGCGGTGATCGCGACCGAGGACCGGACGTTCTGGAAGAACCCCGGCGTCGACCTGCAGTCGACCGTGCGCGCGCTGCTCGAGAACATCCGGTCCGGGCACGTGCAGCAGGGCGGCTCCACGATCACGCAGCAGTTGATCAAGAACCGGATCCTGACGCCGAAGCGCGACCTCAATCGCAAGCTGCGTGAGGTGATCCTCGCGTACCGCTTCGACAGTCAGTTCTCGAAGACGCAGATTCTCGAGGAGTACCTCAATACCGTCTACTTCGGGCAAGGGTCGTACGGCGTGAAGACCGCGGCCGAGCGCTTCTTCCGCGTGCCGCTCAACCAACTCAACCTCGGGCAGTCGGCGCTGCTCGCCGGACTGATCCAGAACCCCGACGGCTACAACCCCTTCTCGCATCCCGATCGAGCGCAGGCACGCCGTATCGAAGTGCTCAAGTACATGATGCGCGACCATTACGTGAACCAGGAGCAAGCGTTCCTCGCGATGGGCGACCCGATGCCGACGGTGCTTCCCCCGGCAGAGCATCGCCCCGACAACTACTTCCTGGCCGAGGTGGAGCAACGCCTCTTCGACGACCCCCGTCTCGGCGTCACGCAGCAGGAACGGCAGAACAAAGTGCTCCGGGGCGGCCTGCGCGTCTACACGACCTTCGACCCCCGACTGCAGTTCATCGCGCAGGCGACGGTGAACAACACGCTGGCGCAGGCCGAGCCGAGGGACGCCGACATCACGGCTGCGCTCGTGGTGATGGATCCTCAGACGGGTGCCGTACGCGCCATGGTGGGCGGGCCCGGCTTCGAGAAGAACCAATACAACGTGGTCTCGCACTACCAGGCGAACGACAACTCGGGCCGTCAGCCGGGCTCGACCTTCAAGATCGTCGCGCTCACGTCTGCGATCGAGAGCGGGTACTCGCCGTACGACACGGTCAACGGAAACTCGAACTGCGTCGTGCAGTTCCCCGACTATCCGCCCCAGACGAAGCCGTTGAAGAACGCGGAGCCCGGCGGGGGAACGCTGTCCATCCGAGCCGCGACGGAAGAGTCGGTCAACTGCGCATACCTACGCATCGGTGCGAGCCTCGGACTCGGCAAGATCACCGAGATGGCGAGGCGGCTGGGCATCTGTGCAGGTGCGACGGTCACCAGGGCGACCTGTCCCTACTGGCAGCTCGACAAGTCCGACAACAACAACGGTCGCGGTCCGGTCAAGGTCCCCGTGATGGTGTACGGCTCGGGCGGTGGACAGACGCCACTCGACATGGCGACCGTCTACAACACCGTCGCGGCCGACGGTGTGCGGCACGATCCGATCTTCATCACGAAGGTGGTCGGACCCGACGGCAAGACCGTCTTCGAGAACAAGACGGCCGGCAACCGTGTCATCTCACCGCAGGTCGCCCGCACCGTGACCGACATCCTCCAAGGCGTGATCACGAACGGCACCGGTACCCGGGCCGACATCCGCCGTCCGGCTGCGGGCAAGACGGGTACGACGGACAGCGAGACCGACGCGTGGTTCATCGGGTACACGCCACAGCTCACGACGGCGGTCTGGATGGGCCATCTGTCGAACAAGCTCCCGATGGGGCGGGTCGGGCAGTTCAACACGGTGTTCGGCGGGACCTGGCCGGCGCTCATCTGGCACGACTTCATGAGCACCGCGCTCGCGGACCAGCCGGTTGTGGACTTCCCGGCGCCCGACCAGTCGTTGTGGTCGTCGGGCCACTACATCAGTGAGACGGGTCGGAGCCGCTATTCCAGCGGAAGCTCCGACAACAGCCCGACCAGCACCACCGTCGCTCCGCCCGCCTCCACCTCGACGTCGTCGAGCACCACGTCGACCAGCACGCCGGCGGCTACGAGCACCACCAAGCCGTCGCCGTCGACGACGTCGTTGCCGCCCGTATCGGCGGGGGGACCACCGATCTTGGGTCACTGAGCGCGGGCGGTGTCGCCCGGGTCGACCGGTAGGCTCGGAGGCGTGTCCACGCTCGATACGCTGCTCACGCTCCAAGACCGCGACATCGCGCTGGACCGGCTCCGTCACCGGCGCGCGACGCTTCCCGAGCGCACAGCCGTTGCCGAGGGGCAGGCACAGCTCGCAGCGTTGACGCCGCGCCTGCTCGACGCTCGAGCCCGACGCGATGAGATCTCACGCGACGAGCGCCGTCTCGACGACGAGGCCCGCGCGCTGGAGCAGCGCGCGAACGAGATGGAGAAGCGGCTCTACTCCGGGGAGATCTCCTCGCCTCGCGAGCTACAGGCCATGCAGGCCGACGTCGAGCAGCTTCGGCGCCATCGCAGCAGCGTCGAGGACGACGAGCTCGCGGTCATGGAGCGTCGGGACGCGCTCGACACCGAGGTCGCCGAGCTCGAGGCCCGGGTCGCCGAGATCGAGCGGATGTTGGAGGGCCAGCGCGGCGCGCTCGCCGGCAAGGAGGCCGAGGTCGACCAGGAGATCGCCGCGGAGCTGACGGCCCGGGAGCAGCTCGCGGGCGAGGTGACGCCCGCCATGCTGCAGCTCTACGACCGGTGCCGAACGGCGGCGCGCGGAGTGGGGGTGGCGCGCCTCGTGGGTCGCACCTGCCAGGGATGTCACCTCGACATACCCGCCACCGAAGCCGAGCGCATCCGTCGGACGGGCGACGAGACCGTGGCGCACTGCGACAACTGCGGCTGCATCCTGGTACCCGCCTAGCGATGGAGTCGCAGCTCTCGTTCGACTCTGCGCCCGACCAGGAGCGTCGTGACGCCCTGGTTCTCTACTGCGACGGCGGCGCGCGCGGGAATCCCGGCCCCGCCGCGATCGGCGCGGTGGTGCTCGATCCCTCGACCGACCCTCCCGCCACGCTCGCGACGGTGAGCCGTCGAATCGGCATCGCCACGAACAACGTCGCGGAGTACGAGGCGCTGATCGCGGGGCTGGAGGCTGCCACGCCGTACCCGGCCCGGGAGATGCGCGTGCGGGCTGACTCCCAGCTCCTCATCCGCCAGCTCGAGGGCCGCTACAAGGTGAAGCACCCAAATCTGCGCCCGTTGTACGAGCGGGCCCGTGCCCTGCTCTCGCGTTACGAGCGCGTCGATCTCGGCCATGTCCCGCGCGAGCAGAACGAGCTGGCCGACAGCCTGGTGAACGCGGCGCTCGACGCGCCGGTCGCAACGCGCGAGGGCTGACGTGCTGCTGTGGTACGTGGCGGGATCGGTGGTGATCGTGTGGAGCGTGTTCCGCAGCCACGGCATCGACTACCGCCTCGTGGCCCTGGGCGCCGTGGTTCCGCTGGCCGTTGATGCTCCGTTCGGCCGGCCGGCCATCGGTCACACCCTCGTCGCGGCGGTGGCGGTGCTCGCGGCGGTAATGCTCGCCACGATCGGGCGACCGCGCCTGGTGCGGCGCCGGCTCCTGTGCCTGCCGATCGGGATGCTCTGCGGTCTCGTGCTGTCGGGTGCGTGGGCCGACACGCATGTCCTGTGGTGGCCCACGCTCGGGTCGTCGTTTCCGGCGGGCGACCTCGTACCGGCCTGGGGCGTCGTCGCTGTCGAGGAGTTGGCCGGCCTGGCCGGCCTGGTATGGATGGTCGACCGGTTCGGGCTTCGACGCCGGACCGGGCGCGACGCGTTCCTGCGCACCGGCCGGCTCGCCGCGGCGCCACGGCCCGTCCGCGCCCGCGACGCGCGCCGCCCCCCTCGCTGATGCTGCTCCTGGTCCGTCACGGCGAGACGCTCGACAACCGCGAAGGCCGGTTGCTCGGGCGCTCGGATCCGCCGTTGACCGCCCGGGGACGGGTGCAGGCGCGCGCGGTGGCGGCGGCCGTGCGTGACGAACAACCCGGCACGGTGCTCACGAGCCCGTTGACACGCGCCGTCCAGACCGCATCGTTGATCGCGGAGGCGTGTGGCGCCGAGCTCGTCGTCGAGGAGCGCCTGATCGAGATCGACTACGGCGACTGGGAGCGGCGACCGCTGCAAGAGGTCCCCGCCGATGCGGCCGCGGTGTCGAAGGATCCCGCCGCGAACTTCCCCCGGGGCGAGAGCCTCGTCGACGTCGCGCAGCGGGTCGTGCCGCTGTGCAGGGAGCTGCTGACGCTCGAGCGGTCGGTCGTCGCGGTCACACACGTCTCGCCGGTGAAGGCCGCGGTCGCGTGGGCCCTCGGCGTGGGGGACGACGTGGCGTGGCGGATGCACCTCTCGCTCGCCTCGATCACGAGATTGGCGCAACGCCGCGGTGAGCCCTACATGCTGAGCTTCAACGAGACCGCGCACCTCGGCCGCTGACGCGTTCCTGGTTGGGACGCTTTGCGTCTATACGGCGGAGATCCGTCCCAACTCGACGGGGGTGGACGCGGGTCGCGCCGGGAGCGAGTGCCCACCCCGGTCGTCGACGACGAAGCGGCCCTCGCCCGGTCCGTCGGCAACCGGCATCCCGAGGGCGTCGAGGAGCGCGCGGTCGTCGGCAGCCGACCGGCCTCCGGTGGTGAGGTAATTCCCGACGATGAGCGCGTTGGCGCCGGCGAGCAGTCCCATCGACTGCAATTCGCCCAAGACGCGCTCCCGTCCGCCCGCGAGCCGCAACCAAGCTCGGGGCAGCACGAGGCGGAACAACGCGATGGACTGCAGTGCCTCGCGCGGCGTCAGCAGCGGTCGGTCGGCGAGCGGTGTGCCGGGTCTGGGATCGAGCAGGTTGATCGGCACTTCGCAGGGGTCGAGCTCCGCGAGCTCGAACGCGAAGTCGATCCGCTGCTCGAGTGTCTCGCCCATACCGAGGATCCCGCCGCAACAGAGCTCCATGCCCGCGTCCTTCGCGAACCGGGCGGTCTCGACGCGGTCGTCCCACGTGTGCGTGGTACAGATCGACGGATAGAGCTCGCGACACGTCTCGAGGTTGTGGTTGTAGCGGCGCACACCCGCCGCGGCGAGGCGCTCCGCCTGCTCGAGCGTGAGCAGGCCGAGCGAGCACGCCACTTCCAGGCCGGTCTCGTCGTGCACCGCGTGCACCGCGTCGATGACCTTCCGCAGCAGACGCTCTTCCGGGCCGCGGACTGCCACCACGATGCAGAACTGCGTAGCGCCGGCGCTACGGGTGGCTCGCGCGGCCTCGAGGACCTGATCGAGGTCGAGGAACGCGTAGACGTCGACGCCGGTGTGGAACCGGACCGACTGTGAACAGAAGGCGCAGTCCTCGGGACACGCACCGGACTTCGCGTTGATGAGACTCTCGAGCTCGACCTCGGGCCCGCAGTATTCGAGCCGGACGCGGTGCGCGAGGGCGATCAGATCGGGCAGCTCGTCGAGTGGAAGAGCGGCGACCGCGCGAACCTCGTCGCGTGTGAGCGGTCGTCGCTCCGAGAGGAGGGCCCGGGAAGCGGCGGCGATCGGCATGACCGGGCAGCGTAGTTTCACGGCCTCTCGAGGCCGGGCAACGGAGGCTCTCCGCCGTCGTACACCAGCAGCCCGTTCTCGAGCCTGGCCTCCGGCGTCGGCGGGTGCGCCTGCAGGCGCCCGGTGTGGAACAGGTGGTCCACCGCCTCGCCGCGCAGGAGCACCACCGCGTCAGCGAGCAACCTGCGATGGCAACGCCACCACACGCTCTCCGAGCACATCACCGTCGTGGTCCCGCTCCGGGCGACAGCGAGGAGTCGTTCGAGCGCAACCGTGAAATGGTCCGTTTGCATGTAGTCGGCGTAGCCGCGGAAGGCCGGGTTGGTGAGCGCCGTGTTGCGCGATCCGGGATGGGGACGTCGTCGTCCACCCAGCGCCGGCTCCCACTCGTATGCGATGCCCGCGTCGGGCAACCACCGGGCCATCGCTTCGCGTCCGAACTGCGGGTTGCGCCGGCTCCCGGGATAGGAGCGGATGTCCACGAGCACGTGCGTCTCCGCATCACGCAGGAGGGACGTAAGCTCTTCGGCCTGCAGGGTGCCGTGCCCAACCGTCAGGAGTGTCACGCCACGTCGGGCACGAGCCGGCGGATCGCCTTCCGCTCGGCCTCGCGAAGGTTGGGATCCGCCAGGCGGTAGCGCGTCGCGGCAGTGAGGTGTCGCGTGAGCGCGTCGTGCGTCCGGTCTGCAGCTCTCCCGAATGTGTGCGCGATGGAGCGTCCGCCGACTGCCGCCGCGATACGCATCAGTGGATTGTCATCCGGAACCCCGGTGCGCAGCAGGAGCCACGTGAGTGCGACGTCGACGCCTCCGGGACCGCGTCCCGCGTTGGTCCAGTCGATGACCATCGGCCCGTTCGGAGTCAACAGCACGTTGAGCGGATGCAGGTCGAGATGCACGACCGATGCGCCCGCGCCGACAGGCTCGTGGTCGAGCCATTCCGGTGCCGGTAGGCTGTGAAGGCGGTCGTGCAGCGCCGCGAGCAGCCGGACGTGCGAACGGATCTTCCAGGGACGTCGCGTCATGTCGTCGGCCATGGTCGGGCCGTCGACGCGCTCGAGCACGAGGTCGGTCGACGACACGCCGTATACCGCGGGTGTCGGGAACCCGTGGGCGCGGACGTGCTCGACGAGCTTGGCTTCCCGGTCGGTCTGGAACGGAGCGCAGTGGCGGTACCGCCGCAACACACGGCGATCGTCGATCACGTACACGTCCGCGGCTCTTCCTCGGGCGAGCAGCCGTGCCGGGTGCGGCTCCGGTTCGTCGGCCATAGGGACCTATCCTGCTCGCCGTGGCGGAACGAATCGAGACCGGAACGGTTGTCGTCGGCGCGGGGCTCGCCGGGCTCACCGCGGCGCGACGGCTCGTCGACGCGGGGCACGAGGCGGTGGTGGTCGAGGCCCGCGACCGCGTCGGCGGACGCACGCTGAACCACACCTTCGCCGACGGGACCGTCGTCGAGCTCGGTGGTCAATGGGTTGGCCCGACGCAACGCCGTATGGAGCGACTCGTGCGCGAGCTCGGGCTGGACACGTTTGCCACGTACGGCGAGGGCGAGCACCTGCTGCAGTTCGGTTCCACACGGGCCCGCTACCGGGGGACGGTCCCGCCGATCAATCCCGTCGTCGTGGCCGACATGGCCCAGGCCCAGCTCCGCTTCGACCGTATGGCGAAGCGGGTGCCGCTCGAAGCGCCGTGGACTGCGCCGCGCGCACACGCCTGGGATACGCAGACGTTCGAGACGTGGATCCGGCGCAACGCGGTCACGCCTCAGGCGCGGTCACTGTTGCGGCTCTACTCCGAAGCGGTGTTCGCCGCAGAGCCCGGTGACTTCTCGTTGTTGCACGCGCTCTTCTACACACACTCCGGCGGAGGCGTCGACATGCTCGCCGGCACACGCGGCGGTGCACAGCAGGACCGCATCGTGGGCGGGTCGCAGCAAGTCGCGTTGCGCCTCGCCGCGAAGCTCGCTGACCGCGTGCAGCTCAACACGCCGGTTCGGCGCATCGAACAACGCGGCGACCGGGTGTTCGTGCTCGGCGAGTCACAGCTCGTCGTCGCCGAGCACGTGATCGTGGCGATCCCGCCGACGCTCGCCGCCCGCATCGTCTACGACCCGCCGCTGCCGGCGTTTCGTGACCAGCTGCTGCAGCACCTGCCGGCCGGCTCGGTCATCAAGTGCAACGTTGTCTACGAAACGCCCTTCTGGCGCGACGAGGGTCTGACCGGTCAGGCCAACCGTGATCGTGGTCCGGTACGGGTGACCTTCGACAACTCGCCGCCGTCCGGCTCGCCCGGGATCATGCTGGCGTTCCTCGAGGGCGAGGTGGCTCGCAGGCTCGGACGCGTGTCGGTTGCCGAACGCCGCGAAGCCGTCGTCGAGTCGCTCGTCGAGCTCTACGGACCGAAGGCCCGACAGCCCGTCGACTACGCCGAGCTCGACTGGTCGGCCGAGGAGTGGACCCGCGGGTGTTACGGCGCCCACTTCCCGACGGGGGTGTGGACGCAGTATGGGCCGGCGTTGCGCGAGCCCGTCGGCCGCATCCATTGGGCGGGTGCCGAGCTGGCAACGGTATGGGCCGGCTACATGGACGGCGCGTTGCAATCCGGTGAGCGGGCGGCGGCCGAGGTGCTCGACGACACCCGCAACACGGCCACGCGTCGCGCCGGCGCGACCCCGGCGACGAGCCCATGAAGACTCCCTAGACTCCGCTGCGTGCCCGTTCTCGACGAGCGTCACGATTTCGCCCATCCCGTCGAGGCCGATCAGGCGTGGAGCGAGTCGTATTACTTCAACGCCTACGACCCGGGGAGCGACTGCGGCTTCTTCACGCGTATCGGCGTGCGTCCCAACGACGGCACGATCGACGCGGGCATGTCGGTCTGGCTTCCGGGCAACGAGCTCGGGCACCTCGGTGGTGTCCGCGAGTGCAACGAGATGACCGACTCCGACCTCGAGGTCGCGGGCGTCCGGTACGACCGTCTCGAGCCGATGCGAGTGTGGCGGGTCTTCGCTTCCGGCGAGGCGACGGCGCGCGACCTGAACCGTCGCGATCCCGAGCCGACGGGCCGCCCAGTGGAGATCGTCGTCGACGCGCGTTTCGAGGCCCTCATGCGGGCGGTCGGCGTCGACGGTCAAGGACGGGCCGGTGGGGGAGCGAGCGCCGTCACCGGGCAGTCGGTCGGCAAGGGTCACCTCGAGCAAGCGGGACGGTGGACGGGCTCGATCACGGTCGACGGCGTCCGTCACGAGCTGGTCGAGGCGCGCGGCAACCGCGACAAGTCGTGGGGGCCGCGACGCTGGGGTGGGCCGCGGATGTGGCGGTGGTTCTCCGTCAACGTGGGCGACGACGTGCATTTCGGCGGGATCCGCATCGGCACCGAGCAGGGGGACCTTCACCGGGGATGGGTGTGGCGCGACGGCCGGCACACCTCCATCGTCGACTGGGACGTCCGCACGAAGCTCGATGCCGACGGGCTCACGCACCGGGTGACCGAGGTGCACGCGACCGACAAGAGCGGTCGCGTGCACGAGCTGCACGGAGAGCTCCTCCGCGTCGCGCCGCTCGCTCGGCGAGGCGACGGCCGCCAAACCCTGCTCAACGAAGGCCTGGCCCGTTGGACCTACGACGGGCGAACGGGCTACGGCATCGCCGAGTACCTGCATCAGCTCGACGAGCACGGCGCGCCGGTGGTGCCGATCGCGTGAGGATTCAGGCGCCCGATGCCTGCTCCTCGAGCATCGCGGCGAGTTGGGCTCCGTTCCTGACGCCGTAGTCCCGGTAGCAGTTGTTCATCAACGCGTGGACGGTTGCGACGTCTTCGCGAAGGGCCTCGATCTTCGGCCGCCACTCGCGCAGCTCGTCGGGGGAGTAGTCGTACGCGAACCGCTGCGCGGCGGTGACGCCTTTCTTGTTCCACATGTCCGCGTTGCGTCCGTGGAATCGCACCACGGCAAGGTCCTTGGCGGTTGCCGCGACGACGGGAGGGATGGACGAGTTGAAACCTTGAGGCTCGTCGACGCTGACGTAGACGAGGCCGTGCTCACGGAGGAACTCCAGTGTGCGCTCCGCGTGGTCGTCGTCCATCCACAGATGCTGACGGAACTCCACCGCGACCCGGTCGGGTGCGACCGCCTCCGCAATCTGTTCGAGGCGCGCGTACGACTTTCGTGACGGGACGAACCACTGCGGGAATTGGAACAGGATCACGCCGAGCTTGCCGCTGTCGCGCAACGGCGCGAGCGCGGCGAGGAAGCGTCGCAGCGCCTCCTCATACATGTCGCCGGGGAGGTCCTTCGGATACAGGTTGCGCTTTGCAGCGAGGTCCTCGGGCAGTTCGTCGCGCAGGTCTCGCCACAGGGAGCCCGGTGGCGTCGGATGCTCCGTGAGGAAGCGGTACGCCTTCACGTCGAAGACGAACGTGCGCGGCGTGCGTTCGGCCCATGCCTTCGTAACGTTGACGACCGGTGGCGCGTAGTACGTCGAGTCGACCTCCGTCACCGGGAAGTGCCCGGCGTAGTAACGCAGGCGATCCTCGGCGCTCGTCACGTCGTGCGGATAGAACAGCCCCGACTTCACGAGTGTGGGTTCGGTCCAGGCCGTCACACCCACGAGGACGTTTCGATCGCGCAGCGACCACGCCGGACCCGCTGGTTCGAACCGCTCGTCCACGTGGCCGTGCTCGCGCATACGGCCATGTTCGCGTCCCGTTACCCCGCAGGCCTCACCGGCGATCACCAGTCACGCGGGTCGCACGCTGACGGCCCACGACCGGGGCGGGAGCGATCCGGACGCGCTTCCGCCCCCGGTATTTTTTCCGGACCGCCGGGCAGGGCGAATCCGCATGTCAACAGATTTGAGGGGGCGGGGATATGGACAGTTCCGGTCAGTGGCGCAGCCGTTCGAGGGGCGTGGCCGACACGGTTCTCACGACGGTCACGGCCGCACGTGCCTTCCTGAACACGCAGCCGGCCGTGGTGCACGCCGCGACGGTCCACTGGCTCGACCAGGGGTCGAGCCGTCTCGCGGAGCAGGGGTCGATCTGCCAGTTGCAGGAGATGTGGTTCGAGGCCTGTGACGAAGCCGATCAGGTCGTGCCTTCCGATCCGATCGAGCGGGAGGCTGTGCGCCTCTATCGAGTCGCGCTCGCGATGGCCATTGTCGCCAAAGCGGAGGCACCTGTCCGGCTACATTGACGCCGCGTGACGATCACGATGGGCGTCATAGGCACCGGTCGATGGGGCCCGAACCTTCTTCGGAACTTCCATAACCACCGCACGAGCACCGTCCGAATGGTCGCAGAACGCGACGACCGGCGCCGGGCTCAGATTGCCGAGCTGTATCCGGATGTCGAGGTCGTCGCGGACGCCGATCTCGTCATGGATTCAGCCGACATCGACGCGGTCGCCATCTCGACGCCGACGCGCACGCACTATCCGCTGGTGCGTCAGGCTTTGTTGGCCGGCAAGCACGTGCTCGTCGAGAAGCCGATCACCGACGATCTGGCGTCCGCCATCGAGCTGGAGAAACTGGCGGAGGAACGGGCACGCGTGCTGCTCGTCGGCCATGTGTTCTTGTACAACCCGGGCGTCGAGACCGTGAAGCGGTACCTCGACGAGGGGCGCCTCGGGCGGCCGTACTACATCGCGATGGTGCGTACCAATCTCGGTCCCATTCGCAAGGATGTCAACGCGTCGTGGGATCTTGCGTCCCATGACATCTCCATCGCCAACTACTGGCTCGAATCGCATCCGCTGTCGGTGTCGGCAAGGGGCGGTGCGTGGATCAACCCGGGAATTCCCGACGCGGTCTTCGCGACGCTGGAGTACCCGGAGAACGTTCTCGTGAGCCTTCACGTCTCGTGGCTCAATCCGCGCAAGGAGAGGGACGTCACGGTGGTCGCCGAGCACAAGATGCTCACGCTCGACGACACGAACGATCAGGAGCCCATTCGGATCTACGACAAGGGCGTGGTCGACGAGCGGGTCCGCGACGAGGTGATCGACACCGTGGGGCAGTTCCGCTCGATGGTGCACGAGGGCGAGATCGTCATTCCGCGGGTGTCGCTCGGCGAGCCGCTCAAGGCCGAGTGTGACCACTTCCTCGATTGCGTGCAGCGCGGCGTCGCGCCCCGTACCGGTCCGGGTCCGGCGATCGAGGTGGTGCGGGTGCTCGACGCAATCGACCGTTCGATCCGTCTCGCCGGCGCGAGCGTCTCGGTCGTGGCGTGATCCCGCTCGTCGATCTCGCCGCCCAGCACCGTGAGATCGCGGGTGAGGTCCTCGACGGGTGGCGTTCGGTGCTGGAGCGGACCGCCTTCGTGCTGGGTGACGAGGTAGGGGTCTTCGAGGAGGCCTTCGCTGCGTTCGCCGGAGTCCACCACTGCGTCGGCGTGGGAAGCGGCACCGACGCGCTGGAGTTGGGGTTGCGCGCGTGTGGAATCGGGCGGGATGACGAGGTGGTGCTGCCCGCCAATACGTTCGTCGCCACGGCCTTCGCGGTGCTGCGAGCGGGTGCGGTCCCCGTCCTGGTCGACATCGACCCCGACTCGTACCTGCTCGATCTCCATCAGGTGAAGGAACGGATCCGGCCCGGCGTGCGGGCCGTGATCCCGGTGCACCTCTACGGTCAGCTCGCTCCGATGGAGGAATTGACAGAGCTCGTCGGTGGTACCGACATCGTCGTCGTGGAAGACGCGGCGCAGTGTCAGGGCGCGCGACGGCACGGTCGTCACGCGGGCAGCTTGGGCGCGCTCGCCGCGACGAGCTTCTATCCGGGCAAGAACCTGGGCGCGTACGGCGACGGGGGAGCCGTGCTGACGCAGTCGGAAGAGCTGGCGGCCCATCTGCGGGCACTGCGCAACTGGGGCGGCGAGAAGAAGTACGAGCATCCCGAGTTGGGATTCAACTCCCGTCTCGACACACTGCAGGCCGTCGTGTTGCTCGCCAAGCTGCAGCGACTCGAGCGTTGGAACACGGCGCGTTCGGAAGCCGCGACCCGCTACACCGAGATGCTCGAGTCGATCGACGGCGTGACCCTTCCGACCGTGGCGGCGGGGAACGAGCACGTGTGGCACCTCTACGTGATCCGCGTTCCGGAGCGCGACCGGGTGCTCGAGCAGTTGCACCGCGCCGGCATCGGTGCGGGCATCCACTATCCGGTGCCCGTCCACTTGCAGGGCGCTTTCGCGAGTCTCGGTCACGGACCCGGCGACTTCCCGGTGGCGGAGGCGGCCGCCGGCTCCATCCTGTCGCTCCCGATGCATCCGATGATCACGGTCGAGCAACAGGAGCGTGTCGTCGACGAGTTGCGCCGCGCGCTCGCAGGATGACTGTGCGAACGCCGGCGGGCGTCTTCGTGCATTCGCACGGCCTGTGCGAGAGCGATCAGGTGGGGGCGGGCACCCGGGTATGGGCGTTCGCGCACGTCGCGCCGGGCGCGGTCGTGGGCGCCGAGTGCAACCTCTGCGACCACGTGTACGTCGAGCAGGGCGCTGTGGTCGGCAACCGGGTCACCCTCAAGAACGGTGTCGCCGTTTGGGACCGCGTCACGATCTGCGACGACGTTTTCGTCGGACCGTTCGCGGTGTTCACGAACGATCCGAATCCGCGCGCCGCGTTCAAGAAGGATGCGACGAGCTTCGAGCCGACGGTCGTTCAACGCGGCGCGACGATCGGCGCCAACGCGACGATCGTGTGCGGAACCCTCGTCGGCGAAGGTGCATTCGTCGGCGCCGGGAGCACGGTCGTTCGCGACGTTCCCGCGTACGCCCTCGTCGTCGGGTCGCCGGCCAGACGGATCGGCTGGGTGTGCGCGTGCGGGGAACGGCTCGACGACGCGAGCCTCGAGTGCGTGTGCGGACGGCGATACCGCGCACGCGACGACGATGCTCGACCCGGTGGACTGCTGCCCGCCGGTGACAGCTGATGTATGGCGGTCGTCGCGTCATCGGGCTCGTGCCGGTGTTCGACGAGGAGAAGAAGATCGGCTCCGTGCTCGAGCGGATCCCCTCCGACGTCGTCGACGAGGTCGTGGTGATCGACGACGGTTCGACTGACGCGTCCGCGACGGTCGCCCGGTCGCTCGGCGCGACGGTGATAGCGCTCGGTCGGACGCTCGGTGTGGGCGCGGCACTGCGCACGGGCTACGAGTATGCGGTCGATCACGGATACGACATCGCCGTGGTCATGGCAGGAAACAACAAGGACGCGCCCGAGGAGATCCCGCGTCTGCTCGAACCCATCGTCGAGCGCGGGGCGGACTTCGTCCAAGGGTCACGCTGGAGGAACGCGCAACGGAACTTCGGTGCGATGCCGCTGTACCGCAGGTTCGCAACCCGGCTGCATCCACTGTTGTTCAGCGCGGTGGCACGACACCGGATCACCGACAGCACCAACGGGTTCCGCGCCATACGCGTCGACGTGCTGCGGGATCCGCGGCTCGATCTCGCGTCGTCGTGGCTCGACGGGTACGAGCTCGAGCCCTACCTGTTCCTTCGCGTCATTCGGCTCGGCTACCGGGTCGCCGAGGTGCCCGTCACGAAGGTGTATCCGCCTCGCCATCTCGGGCAGACGAAGATGCGCCCGTTCGTCGACTGGTGGTCGATCCTCCGGCCGCTGGTCTACGCGGCAACCGGACGGGCTCCGGCGCGGCGCCGATCGGAGTCTCCGTAGCCGACAGGTGCCGGGCGCGGACGCTGTGCCCCTCCCAACGCGTATTCGTGCGCGTATTGCACCGGTGGGTTCGCGGCGAGTTGTACCCTTTCTCGTCTCGGGCGGAGTGGGCGCCACCGGAAAGGACCGGCGCGGTGAGCGCGGTAGCCAGAGATTTCTTCGAACGTTCGACCGGAGAGTCGTTGCCGAACGGCGATGCTCCGATCCTGCTGGACGCACCGGGCGAGGCGGTCAACAGGGTGCGGCGCGTCGACCTGCTTCGTGCTGCGATCGATCGTCGGAACC
>CAZJSY010000071.1:0-16806 GCA_964548555.1 uncultured Burkholderiales bacterium | reverse complement strand
TCGTCGGGCAACGACCATGTCCATGACCACTTGTTGGCTTCGAGCTGGTCGATGACCGCTCCCGCGGTCACCGTACGGCGCACGGTGACCGGTTCGAGCTCGCGTTCCCCCGCGCCGAGACGGGCGAACTCCTCGCTCACGTCGGAGCCGTCGTGGCTCGCGCCCAGGTGCGGGCGCTCGACGCCGGCCTCCATACGGAACCGATCGACGGCCGCCGCCAGCGCCACCTCGCCCCGCTCCTGCAGGCTGCTGAGCACCACTCCGCCGGGCTGCACGACCCGCGTGAGCTCGGCCACTGCGGCGCGCCAGTTCGGGATGAGGTGGAACACGTGCGACGCGACGGCCCCTCCGAATCGCCCGTCGCCGAACGGCAGCGCCGTCGCGTCGGCCCGCGCCAGCGGGAACGGTGGCGTCCCACCGGCTTTTTCGACCAGTACCGCCATCATGGGCGCCGACAGGTCGACGCCGGCCATCGCGACACCGGACCTGTGCAGCGGGAGCGCGATGCGCCCCGTCCCCACGCCGATCTCGAGTACACGCCCGCGGCCGTGGAGCTCCTCGAGGAGGCGGCCGGTCACGTCGCGCATGGCGCCGTCGGGCAGCGCCCGGGTCTCGTCGTAGAAGGCCGCGGCCCGGTCGAAGACGCGCGACTCGCTCATGATGATCGCGTGAAGCGCTTGCGCAGCTCCTGCTTCATGACCTTGCCCATGGAGTTGCGCGGCAGCTCGTCGACGATCTCCAGCTGCTCGGGGACCTTCTGCATCATCAGGCGGCGCTCGACGAGGAACTCCACCATGTCGTCGAACCCGAGCGGTGACGCTGGATCTCGTGACACGACCACCGCGCAGACACGTTCCCCGGAAGCGTCGTCGGGAACACCGACGACGGCGACGTCACGCACCTCCGGGTGCGCGAACAACGCGTCCTCCACCTCACTCGCCGAGATGGTCTCACCCTTGCGGATGATCACGTCCTTCAGACGGCCGGTGATCGTGACGAATCCGTCCGCGTCGACCCGAGCGAGGTCACCGGTTCGGAAGTACGCCTGATCGTCGAACGCCTCGGCGTCGAGCGACGAGTCGACATAGCCGCGGAACAGCTGGGGTCCCCGCACGCGTAGCTCACCCTCCTCGCCCGCGGCGACGTCGTTGCCGTCGAGGTCCACCACACGCGCGACGACACCCGGCGTGAGGCGTCCCTCGGTCGAGGCGAGCTTGTCGTCCGGGTCGTCTGGCGTGGCGCACGACAGGATCGGTGCCTCCGTGAGCCCATAGGAGGAGACCACACCGACACCGCCGAGCTCACGCTTCATCGTCTCGTGCAGCGTCGCAGGCTTGGGCGCTGCGCCACCCGGGAACGCGCGGACCTTCGGGAACAGTGGCGTCTCGGGATCGCGCCGCTGCGCCTCCAGATACGCCAGGTGGAACGCGGTGCCCGAGCCCGCCAACGTGATGCCGAAGTCGTGCATGGCGGGAATCGTCGTCGCAGGGTCGAAGCTCTCGACGAGTAGCTGCGTGAAGCCCGTGAAGAGACCCCCGACGAGCCAGATCACGCCGCCGACATGCGCCACCGGGAACGCGATCGCCTGGCGGTCGGCCGCCGTGATCCGGTAGCTGCCGACGATGGCACGGGCCGCGGCGGCAATCGACGCGTCCGTGTGGCGTACGCCCTTCGGATCGGCGGTGGTGCCCGAGGTGTAGAACAGCCACCGCACCGGCTGCCGTCCGGCCGGGAGCTCCTCGGGCGGAGCCGGAAGGGCCGCCGGCTCGTCCTCGGGAAGGGGGGAACCCTCCTCGATCACGACCAGGTCGACGTCGTGGCCGCCGACGACTTCTGCCGCCATCGCGCCGTAGTCGAACCCACGCCAGCGACGCGGCACGACCAGCATCTCCGACTTCGCCTGCCGCGTGATGAACGACACCTCGCGATGGCGGTAGATCGGGATCAACGGGTTCTGCACCGCGCCCAGACGCGCCAGCGCGGTCATCATCACGAACGCGTCGATGCTGGTGGGGAGCAACCACGACACGACACTGCCTTCGGTGATGCCACGCGCCGCGAGCGCGGCGGCGACACGCTCCGCGGCGCCGCGCAGCCCGGCGAACGTCGTCTCGCGTCCGCCGGCCTCGACGAACATCGTCGCATCAGGTGTCGCCTCGGCGCGGCGCTCCACGAGCCGCCAGATGCCGAGGCCCTCGAGCTGAGGCGCTGTCACGGCGCCTTCCTAACAACAGGGTTGCGCAGGCTTCAAGCCCGTGCCGCGGACGCGCCGGCTCCACTCACGGCGCTGACGGCCATTTGCTCGCGCAGGAACTGCTCGACCTGGTCGCGGGCCAGTGGCGGCGAGACGATGAACCCCTGCACCCGCTGGCAGCCGAGGCGCCGGAGCTCGCCGAGTTGCCGCTCCGATTCCAAACCCTCGGCGACGACTTCGAGGTTCAGCGCCCCCGCCATCCGGATGATCGCCTCGACGATCGCGGTGTCCTCGTCCTCGGTGCCCAGCCCGTCGATGAACGAGCGGTCGATCTTCAACACGTCCATCGGGAAGCGCTTGAGATAGGCGAGGCTCGAGTAACCCGTCCCGAAGTCGTCGAGGAGCAGTCTCGTGCCGAGCTCCTTCAGGCGCAGCAGGCGGCAGAGCAGCTCTTCGTCGGTGTTGAGCAGCAGGCTCTCGGTGATCTCGAGGCCGAGCGTTCCGGCCGCGATGCCGCTGTGCCGCATCACCCCGGCGACGGTGTCGACGAACTCGTCCGACGCGAGCTGCCGACCCGACACGTTCACGGCGACCTGCAGCGGCGGCTCCACGGGCAGAGCGGCCTGCCAGGCTGCGAGGTCTGCGGCCGCGGTCTGCAGCACCCACTCGCCGAGCTTGTCGATCAGGCCGGTGTCCTCGGCGACGGGCACGAATTCCGCGGGTGACACGACGCCCAACGTCGGGTGTCTCCACCGCACGAGTGCTTCGACTCCCGTGGGGTATCCCGTGTGGGCGTCCACCGTCGGTTGGTACTCGAGGAAGAACTGTCTGTTCCCGAGCGCGACGCGCAGCTCCCGCTCGAGCGCGAGGCGCTCCTTCACCTCGGCCCGTAAGGACTCGTCGAACATCTCGACCCGTGCGCGTCCGCGAGCCTTCGCACGGTGCAGCGCGGCGTCGGCGTCGGCGAGGACTCTCGCTGCGTTCCCGCGGAGCATCCCGGCGACCGCAACGCCGAGGCTCGCCGAGACGATGTGGGAGCCGGATGTCAACGTGATCGGCTCCTCGAGCGCACGCGCGATGCGACTCCCCCGCGCGAGCGCATCCATCGGGTCGCGCACGTCCTCACAGAGCAGCGCGAATTCGTCGCCGCCGAAGCGGGCGACCGTGTCGCCAGGCGTGACTGCAGACGTGAGGCGCGAGCCGATCGCCGCGAGGATCTGGTCCCCGATGTGATGGCCGAGAGAGTCGTTGATCAGCTTGAACCGGTCGAGGTCGACGAGCACGACGGCAATACCGCTGCGGCCGCGCTCCAGCGCTGCTTCGAGGCGGTCGACGAGCAACGTCCGGTTGTACAGGCCCGTCAACGGGTCGTGGATCGCCTGGTGCGCGAGCATCTCTCGGTCGCGCAGTTGTTCGGTGATGTCACGCACGAGGGCGTAGTGATATGGCGCGCCGCGGCCGGGCGTGATGAACGTCGTGCTGACGGAGACCCATCGCACGGAACCGTCGGGGCGGATCACGCGAGCTTCGAACTCCACGGCGTTCGTCTGCGCGGCCTTTCTGAGGCGTTCCACGATCTGCTTGTCGTCGTCGGGATGCCACAGGGCCGATGTCAACGAACCGACGAGCTCGTCACGTTCCCGGCCGGCGATCCGGCACAACGCATCGTTGACGTGCACGAACTTCCTGTCGAGCGAAACGAACGCGAAGCCGACCGGCGCAGAGTCGAATTTGCGCCGGAACCTCAGCTCCGCGTGACGCAGGCTGTGCGTCAGGCGCCGCACGAGGCCGCCCACGACCATCACGGTCATTCCGCTGGACAACCACACGCCGAGGTACATGTCGACGGAATGCCCCTGGGGATGGACGTGGACGAACAGCGCCAATGCACCGAGCGAGCACGCGGCCATGAACGCGACCTGTGCGATCACCTGCCGGCGGGAGAAGAACGCGAAGGCGTACGGGATCGCCCAGAGGTAGAAGACGCGCGCGCCACCGATGGCCCTGCCCTCCCCGTACACCGCCACGGTGATGAGCGCGGTCGCGAGATAAACGAGCGCCGGATACGTGGCTTCGCGCATGCGGTCGAAGACACCGGCAAGCAGCAAGAATCCGACGAGCAGTCCGACGAGCGAAGGAACGACGATCAACGCCGGAGTCGCAGAACGCGGCTGCGGGAACATCAGCACCACGAGGGCGGTCAGCGGCCCGAGGACGAACATCCACCCCAGCGACCGGGCGAGCACCCGGTCGTCGTCCACCCACGAAAGCGGATCCCTCGCGGCTCGTTGCCGCCCGCGCACCGACGTGACGCGCAATCTGTTCACGACGGTGAGCATCCGGGGGTGGCCCTTCGAGCAGTGGACGGTCATGACCCAATCGGCACGTGCCGAGGCCGCCATGAGGCAAAATCGAGACGGCGGACTTGACGGACCGTCAGATCTCTACCTTCGACGGGCGCCTCTGCCCTTACTTCGGGAAGCCAGGAAGGCGCATTGCGTTGGACGGCGAACAGTTGAAGACGTCCGACGTGGCTTTGGTGACCTCACGCGCGAGGGAGAAACCGGCGGGCGAAGCCTGGATCATCGCGAAGCAGTCGGATGCCGGCGCGGTGGCGTCGCCCGGCTGCGAGGGTGCGTGCATGCCGCCCGCGGTCCAGCCCCGCGTGGCCCGGGCATGGTCGAGCAGACACGTACGTGTGAGTTGTGACCCGCACGCCTTCGCCGACTCCGCGAAGAGGAGCCACGCCGACCATGCCTGAGCGCCGAGTGCCTTCGGCTTCGCTCCGCCGGCGAACTTCGCGAGCGTGTCGATGTACTGCTTCGTCGCCGGGTGGTTCCCCGCGAGCTCGAAGGGCACGAACGACGTGACCGCATAGACCGAGCCCTGCAGCGCATTCCCGGCGTTCTGCAGGAATGTGGGGTCGTACACATTGGTGTTCAGCACCGCGTATTTCGGGTGGTACCCGATGTCGTTCAGTGCCTTGAACAACGCCGCGATCATCTGCGGACTGCTCTCCATGGTGAACACCTGCACACCCTTGTTCTGCAGGTTCTGCGCGTACGGACGCCAGTTGTCGACGACCAACGGCAGCTCGTCGTAGTACACGGTCGTGTAGCCGGCGGCCTCCGCGGCGGCCCGGTCCTTGACTCCCTGGTCCTTCACCGACTGGAACTGCAGGTTGAGCATCCCGTAGTGCCGGCTGGCCTCCGGGTCCAGCTGGCCCAGATTGCGGTAGGGCCCGTAGAGGCCGCTCGCATAGTCGACGTTCGGGAGAGGCTCGACTGACAGCGGCGCGGTGCTCGCCTGCTTCGACACGTCATACGTCGGGATCTCGGGCAACCGGCACTTGACGCGCTGGTCGACACCGCCCGCGTCGAGCGCCTCGCCGTTGCCGACGAGCGAGAAGTCGCTCTGGCAAGCGTCGATCATCCGCGGCGCGACCTCGGTCAGCTTGGCGTCCCACTTGTGCAAGCTCAGGCGCCGGCCGAGGATCCCACCCGCGGCGTTGCACCATCCGACGAAGGCGTCCGCGCTGTCGAAGAGCTCCTGATCCAGGCCCGGCTGCACCGACGACCCGGGATCCGCCATCGTCCCGACCGTGATGGACGTGTCGGCCACCCCCTGGTCGGTCGCGCCCTTGGCGTTGCCTGGCCCGCACACGTTCTGGAGGGTGCCGAAGTCGCCCGAGACGCTGGAGCCTGCCGAGCCGGACGTGGTCGTGCTCTTGCCGGCCGTGCCGCCCGAGCGCTGGCACCCGCCGATGCACAGCGCCGCGAGGAGCAACACGGCGACGCACAGTCGTGCCCTCACCATCCCCCCTCAGCTTGTGTGGTTCGACGGTGCTATCTGCCTTGAATCCACACAACCTCGTGGGGTTGTTCTACCCGGAGGACGTAGTGTCGGCCGGGTGCGTGAAGAGGACGGCGTCGTCGACGGTCGCATCCGTCGGGTGTTGTACGAGTTCGTCCGGCCTGCGCTGCGCGGTCGGGCTCATCCGCTCGCAGACATCGCGGCCTTCCACGTGCACGGCGAGCCCGTGGAGGCGTCGGTCGCGTTCCGCGCCGACTACATGCCGTTCGGCGTCGGCGAGGCGTTCGGCCCCGCGTGGGACACCACCTGGTTCCGCCTGCGGGGCACCGTCCCGGAGGAATGGCGCGACGCCGAGGTGGCGGTCGCGTTCGAGATCGGGAACGCCGGCAACACCGGCTTCGGGGCCGAGTCGCTCGTGTGGCGTGACGGTCGACCCGTGCAAGGCCTCTCGCCGAACCACCGTGAGCACCTGATCACCCCCAAAGCCCGTGGCGGAGAAGCGGTCGAGCTCTTCGTCGAGGCGGCGGCGAACCCGCCCTCCCCGTTCGGTGCGAACCCCTGGCCGCTGTTGTTGCCCGAGCCCGACGGGGCGCCGCTGTTCACCCTCGCCCGCGCCGAGCTCGTCACGCGTGATCCCGACCTGACCGGCTTCTGGCACGACTTCCGGGTCTTGGCCGAGCTTCTCTTCGAGCTCCCCGCCGCCGACGCGCATGCGGCGCGTCTGCGCGCCGCGCTCTCGCGTGCATGCGACGTACTCGACCTCACCGACATCGCCGGCACGTACGAACGCGCCCGGCCGATCCTGGCCGAGCAGCTGGCGCAGCGGGCCGCGCCCGGCGTGCACCGCACGAGCATCGCCGGTCACGCGCACCTCGACACCGCGTGGTTGTGGCCGCTGCGCGAGACGGTCCGCAAGTGCGCGCGCACCTTCAGCACCGCGCTCGCGCTCATGGAGGAGTACCCGGAGTACCGGTTCGTCGTGTCCCAGGCGCAACACCTCGCGTGGATCCGCGACCACTATCCCGATCTCTGGGAACGGATCAAGGACAAGGTCGCCGAAGGCCGGGTCGAGCCCGTCGGCAGCATGTGGGTCGAGGCCGACTGCAACATCCCCTCGGGTGAGTCGCTCGTGCGGCAGATCGTGTACGGCAAGCGTTTCTACCGTGACGAGCTCGGCGTGGAAACCGAGGACGTGTGGTTGCCGGACGTGTTCGGATATTCCGCGGCGCTGCCGCAGATCATGCGCCGCGCAGGCGTGCGTTGGTTCCTCACCCAGAAGCTCTCGTGGAACCAGTACAACGTGCTCCCGCACCACACGTTCCTGTGGGAAGGGATCGACGGCTCACGCGTGTTCACGCACTTCCCTCCGTCCGACACGTATGGAGGTCAGATGAGCGCCCGGGAGCTGCGCTTCGGCGTCGCCAACTTCCGGGACCACGACCGCGCGACGCGGTCGTTCTACCTGTTCGGGTGGGGAGACGGGGGCGGCGGCCCCACCGCGTCGATGCTCGAGTCCGCCCGTCGCTTCGCCGATCTCGACGGGCTGCCGCGCCTCACGATGGAGGGCGCCCGCGCGTTCTTCACCGACGCGGAAGCCGACGTTCGCGATCCCGCAGTATGGGTCGGTGAGCTGTACCTCGAGTTGCACCGCGGCACCTACACGAGCCAGGCCGGGGTCAAGAAGGGCAACCGACGGGGCGAGCTCGCCCTTCGGGACGCCGAGCTCTGGGGCTCGCTGTCGGGCGAGCGTTACGATCTGGCCGAAGTCGAGCGCGCGTGGAAGACGCTGCTCCTCCAGCAGTTCCACGACATCATCCCCGGGTCCGGCATCCATTGGGTCTACGAGGATGCCGCTCGTGCGCATGAAGACGTGGCAAGAGTCGCGAACGAGGTCGCAGGACAGGCGATGGGGCGTATCGCCGCCGACGTCGACACGTCGGGCTGTCGCCATCCGGTCGTGATCTTCAACTCACTGTCGCACGACCGCGACGAGACGGTCCTCGTCGACGCACCCGTGGAGCTGGCCGTCGCGCAGGCACCCGACGGATCACGCGCGCCGGTACAGCGTGATGGCAACGGTCGCGTACTCGTGCGCGCCCGTGTTCCAGCGTGCGGTTGGGCCGTCTACGACCTCACCGACGGGACTGCAGCGCCGGTCGATCCCGAGCTCTCCGTGGGCGAGCGTCAGCTCACCAACTCACGGCTGCGTGTCGAGCTGGACGACCGCGGGCTCGTGGCGTCGGTGTTCGACCGCGTGGGTCGTCGAGAAGTCCTCGCGGGCCCCGGCAACGTGTTCCAGCTCCACCCCGACTATCCGAACTTCTACGACGCGTGGGACGTCGACCGCTTCTACCTGAACCAGGTCGAGGAGCTCACCGACGTCGAGTCGATCGATGTCGTCGAGCAAGGACCGTTACGGGTGGCGCTCCGGCTGACCCGCGCCTTCGGCTCCTCGCGGATCACACAGACGATCTCCCTCGGGGCCGAGTCGCCGTACGTCGAGTTCGACACCCAGGTCGACTGGCAGGAGACGAACCGGTTCCTCAAGGTGGCGTTCCCCGTCACGGTGCGGTCGCAGCGTGCGACGTACGAGATCCAGTACGGACACGTCGAACGACCGACGCACGCCAACACGAGCTGGGACCTCGCCCGCTTCGAGGTGTGCGCACACAAGTGGGCCGATCTTTCCGAACCGGGCTACGGGGTCGCACTGCTCAACGACTGCAAGTACGGCTACGACATACGCGGCAACGTCATACGCCTGTCGCTGCTGCGCGCGCCCACGTGGCCGGATCCGGTGGCCGACCGGGGCCGGCACCGGTTCGCCTACCGCTTGCTGCCACATGCGGGCGACCTTCGCGACGCCGGCGTCGTCGATGCCGGCTACGACCTCAATGTCCCGGCGCGCTCGGTACAGGTCGTGCCGGGTCCCGGTTCGCGGCCGAGATGGCACAGCCTCGTCACTGTGGACGCGGCCAACGTCGTCCTCGAGGTGGTGAAGCTGCCGGACGTCGACGACGCCGACGACGTCGTCGCCGACTCCGACGGCGCGCTGGTGCTACGTCTCTACGAGGCCTGGGGGCGGCGCGGGCCGGTGACGGTTCGGATGCCGTGGCCGCTCGCAGGCGCGGCCCGGACCGACCTGCTCGAACGTGAGCACGAGCCGCTGCGCGTCGACGGCGACCGCGTGGAGCTCGCCATGGGACCGTTCGAGATCGCGACCGTGGTCGTCCGCCCGGAGCACGGCGCGGCATAGACGCGCGAGAGTGAGCGCCCACACAGTCCACGAACGGGGGAACGCATGGGGGGACGGGTCCGACTCGACGTCGACGGACCGATCGCCACGATCACCAACGACAACCCCGAGAAGCACAACGCGTTCGACGACGACATGGACGTGGAGCTCTTCGACATCGTCGCCGAGCTCGCCGCGCGTCGCGACGTCCGCGCCGTCATCTGGCGCGGTGAGGGCAAGTCCTTCTCGTCGGGACGGGACGTCGGTTCCATCGGCAACCTGAAGGTGGAGCTCTCACACCACGAGCTCATGCGCCGGGGCCACCGCGGCATCCAGAAGCTGTGGGAGGTCGACGCACCGGTCATCGTGGCCTGCAAGGGCTGGGTGATGGGCGGCTCGTTCCAGCGGGCCCTGCTGTGCGACGTCAGGGTCGCGTCGGAAGACGCCCGCTTCCGGCTGCCCGAGGTGACATACGGCGTGATCCCCGACACCGGCGGCGTCGCCGTGCTGTACGAGATGGCCGGCCACGGCCTCGTCAGCGACATGGTGCTCACGGGGCGCATCCTGTCGGCGCAGGACGCGCTCGCGCACGGCATCGTCAGCCGGGTGGTTGCAAACGAGGACCTCGACTCCGCGGTCCGCGAGATCGCCGAGCAGATCGCGGCGGCACCGGCCGTCACGGTGAAGATGGCGCGTGAGGTGATCCGGCATCTGGCCGTACCGCAGATCCGCACCGCGATGACCGACGAGATGATCTACCAGACGTTCATCAACAAGAGCGACGACTTCGCCGAGATGCGCGCCGCGCGCGCCGAGGACCGCGCGCCGCGCTACACGGGCAGCTGAGATCGGGAGGAAGCACAGGCATGAGCGATGTCATCGGTCTGCCCGCCCCGCCCCCCGTGGGGGACACGGCGCTGAAGCCGGGCACCTTCGACGACGTGGCGGTCGTCGTGACGGGTGGGGGCACCGGGCTGGGCAAGGCGATCGCCGCGGAGTTCGCGCGACTCGGTGCGTCGATCGTCGTCGCGAGCCGCAAGGAGGAACACCTCGAAGCAGGGCGCCAGGCGTTGGAAGCCCTCGGCGCTCCGGTGCGGACGCTGCGATGTGACATCCGCGACCCCGACGACATTGCGCGCGCGTTCGACGAAGCGAGCGCCGCGTTCGGCCTCCCCGGCGTGCTGGTGAACAACGCGGCCGCGAACTTCCCCGTCCCCGCGGAGGACATGTCGCCGAACGCCTGGCGCACCGTCGTCGAAATCACGCTGAACGGCACGTTCTTCTGCGCCCGGGAATTCGCGCGCCGGCACATCGCGGCCGGCACACCGGGCTCGATCGTCAACATCGGCGCGACGTACGCGTGGACCGGCGGACCGGGATTCGCGCACTCGGCCGCGGCGAAGGCGGGAGTGAAGAACCTCACCGAGTCGCTCGCGGTGGAGTGGGGGCCCTACGGCATCCAG
Source organism: uncultured Burkholderiales bacterium (assembly GCA_964548555.1). Taxonomy (GTDB): domain Bacteria; phylum Actinomycetota; class Acidimicrobiia; order IMCC26256; family JAMXLJ01; genus JAMXLJ01. The sequence continues at coordinate 6,101 of CAZJSY010000071.1, read as the reverse complement.
GTGAACGGCCTGGTTCCGGGACTGTTCCCGCACGAGGACATGACGAGCGACATTCGCGGCAACCTCGACCGCACGAATGACAAGGACGTGTGCCAGCCGGCCATGCGCGTCGGCCAGCGCCAGGAGCTCGGTTGGGCCGCCACGTTCCTCGCCTCTCCGTACGGCAGGTTCATCTCGGGCCACACGCTCGTCGTCGACGGCGCGAACTGGCAGCGCCGGAGCCTGACCAATCCCGCCGTCGTCACCGTGCGCGAGCAGATGGGCCGGGGCCCGTTCCAACCCGAATAGCGGGCACTCCGGCGTCGTTGGCCCAGGCAGAGCAGCGCTGAACGACGCCCGGGCCGAATAGCTCTGTTACGGAGCTATCCTGCGATGGTGCTGACCCGCTCCCCCGCCCGACACGAGGCCGGCCCGACGCCCGGTGCGGGACTGTTCCGCGCGCTGAGCGACCTGCGGCGGGTCCTGCGCCGCACGATCCTGCGGGGCGTGCCCTTCGCGCCCCTGTCACCGAGTCAGGCCGAGCTGCTCCACCTCGTCGACAGCCAACCCGGTATCGGGGTACGAGAGGCGGCCCATACGCTGCGGCTCGCGCCAAACACGGTCAGCACGCTGGTCGGGAGCCTCACCGACGCCGGCCTCCTCGCCCGCGAGCGCGACGCCCAAGACGCGCGAGCGGTTTGCCTCCATGTCACGAGCAAGGCCCGCCGGCGTATCCGCGCGTTCCGGGACTCGAGCGCTCGCGTGCTCGACACCGCGCTCGCCGAGCTCGATGCCGCCGATCGTGACCGCATCATCGCGGCGTTGCCCGCGCTCGAACGTCTCCGCGCCGTGCTCGAGCGGACGCCGCGTCCATGACGGCGGTCGACGTCGAAGCGCACGGGACCGAGGGCGACGACCCGCGCCGCTGGATCACGCTCGCGATCGTCATCACGTCCGCGTTCATCGTCGTGCTCGACAACTCGGTGCTCAACGTCGCGATCCCCACGATCCTCAGGGAGTTCCACACGACGCTGCCGAGCCTTCAATGGGTGGTGACCGGGTATGCGTTGACCTTCGCGACGTTGCTCATCATCGGTGGACGCCTCGGTGATCTCTACGGTCACCGACGCGTGTTCACCATCGGCGCCGCGTTGTTCGGCGCCGGCTCGCTCCTCGCGTCGCTGTCGTGGTCGGTGCCCAGCCTCGTGCTCGGAGAGGCCCTGATCGAGGGCATCGGCGCCTCACTCATGCTGCCGACCACGCTCGCGATCGTCTCGACGACGTTCAAGGGGAGGGAACGCGCGACGGCGTTCGCAGCGTGGGGCGCGACGATCGGTGCCGGTTCGGCGTTCGGCCCCGTAGTAGGCGGCTTTCTGACGACGAACTACTCGTGGCGGTGGTCGTTCCGGATCAACGTCATCATCGCCCCGGTCGCCATCATCGGCGCGCTGCTGGTCATGCGGCCCGGCACGCGTCCGGATCGACGGATCCGGATCGACCTGGCCGGCGCGTCGATGATCGCAGCCGGCATGTTCCTCCTGGTCTTCACGTTGAGCGAAGGCGCGACGTACGGCTGGTGGCGGCCGCTCAAGCCGTTCACGATCGCGGGTCAACGGCTGTGGCCCGAAGGCGCGGCGATCTCCGTGATCCCGTTGTTCCTCGCGACCGCGGTGGTGATCCTCGCAACATTCGTGATCGTCGAACGGGCGAAGGAGCGTCGCGCTCAGGATCCCCTCTTCGAGTTCGCCCAACTGCGTCATCGCAGCTTCCGCTACGGCCTGCTGACAACCGCGGTCCTGGCCGCCGGACAGTTCGGTCTGATCTTCATCCTTCCGGTGTTCCTCCAGGACGCCAAGCACCTCTCCGCGCAGGCCAACGGCCTCTGGATGCTGCCCACCGGCGTCTTCATCGTCGCGGGGGCACAGATCGGCGCGCACCTGACCCGGCGCGTGGGAACGTTGCGTGTCGTCCAGTTCGGGCTCGTCGGCGAGACACTCGGTCTGTTGCTGATCGCTCTGTCGATCCGACCCGGCCTCACGTTCTTCGACCTGCTGCCGGGCTTCTTTCTTTACGGCGTCGGGATCGGTTTCGCGACGTCGCAGCTCATCAACGTGATCCTGTCGGAGATCTCGCGTGAGAAGTCCGGCGTGGCGAGCGGCGCCAACGGCACCGTGCGTCAGGTCGGCAGCGCGCTCGGCATCGCGGTCATCGGGTCACTGCTGAGCACGCTGACCGTCGCGCGGGCCAGTGAGAAGATCAGCGCGGCCAAGGGCCTGAGCTCCTCTGTCAAGGCCGCCGCCATCGCTCACGTGCACGCGGCCGGACCCAGTTTCGTTCCCGGTCACGGCGCATCGCCCCGGGAGATCGCCATCGTGCGGCGGGCGGTGATCGACGGTGTGACGGCCGGCACGCGGCCCGCCCTGTTCTTCACCGTGGCCGTCGTGCTCGTCGGATCCCTCCTCTCCTTGCTGATCCCCCGAACCGCTTCGACCCCGGCGCCCGCTCCGGTGCCCGCCGAGGCCTTCGAGGCGTTCGAGCCCATCGACGCGGCTGCCGCCGCGCTCGAATGACGGGTAGATGAACGAGCCATGACGGCAACGATGTTTTCTGTGAATCCGGGCATGCAGCCGCCATGCGATGCGTTGCCCCCCGAAGTACACGCGCACAGGAGTGTGGATGACGACGCCTTCGATTGATTCGGTCATCGACGACGAGGGCCCGTCGACGCTGTCGCAACGGGTCCAGGCGCGGGCATTCGAGCGCAGGTGGTGGATCCTCACGATCCTGTGCGTGAGCCTGTTGGTGATCGTCCTCGACAACTCGATCCTGAACGTCGCGATCCCCACGATCGTGCGCGACCTTGGTGCGACCGAAGGTCAGATCCAGTGGATCGTCGACGCGTACACACTCGTGTTCGCAGGCTTGCTGCTCACGATGGGCAGTCTCGGGGACCGGTTCGGGCGACGGGGCGCGCTGCAGGCCGGTTTCGTGGTCTTCGGCATCGGCTCGCTCGCGTCGGCCCTCGCGGGCAGCGCGAACCAACTCATCGCCACTCGGGCGTTCATGGGCATCGGCGGCGCGCTGATCATGCCGGCGACGCTGTCGATCATCACCAACGTCTTCCCGCGTGACGAGCGCGCTCGCGCGATCGGCGTCTGGGCGGGCTTCGCGGGCGTGGGCGGCGCGCTGGGCCCCCTGACGGGCGGCTTCCTCGTGGAGCACTTCTACTGGGGCTCGGTGTTCCTGGTGAACCTGCCCATCGTGGCGTTCGGCCTCCTCACGGGGTTCTTCCTCATTCCCACGTCGAAGGATCCCGCTGCACCCCGCCTCGATCCGATCGGCGCGGTGCTGTCGATCGCAGGCCTGTGCTCGCTGCTCTACGGCATCATCGAGGCGCCGATCAAGGGTTGGTCGTCGCCCTTGATCGTGGCCGGCTTCGTCGCCGGGGCGGTGCTGCTCGGCACCTTCGTGTTCTGGGAGCGCACCACTGACCATCCGATGCTCGACGTGCGCTTCTTCAAGAACCCGCGCTTCTCCGCCGCGAGCGGCAGCATCACGCTCGTCTTCTTCGCGATGTTCGGTTCGATCTTCCTGCTCACGCAGTACCTGCAGTTCACGCTCAGATACGCGCCGCTGTCGACGGGCATCCGGCTGCTTCCGTTCGCGTTGGGATTGATGGTCGCGGCGCCACTGAGCGCGCGGATCGTCGAGCGCATCGGAACCAAGATCACGGTGGCGACCGGCCTCGCGTTCGTCACGGCCGGTCTGCTGTTTCTCACCGGGCTGAGCGTGTCGAGCCCATATGGCGACATCGTCTGGCGCCTGGTGCTGATCTCGTTCGGCATGGGAATGGTGATGGCGCCCGCGACGGAGTCCGTCATGGGATCGCTTCCGCTCGCGAAGGCCGGCGTCGGCTCCGCCGTCAACGACACGACGCGTCAGGTCGGCGGTGCGCTCGGCGTGGCGATCCTCGGCAGCGTGCTGTCGTCGCGGTACGGGCCGAAGATCGCGGCCTGGTTCACGGGCAAACCCCTCCCTGCGACGGCCAAGCACGTCGCCCGTCAGGGCATCGGCAACGCGCTCGGGGTGGCCGCGCAGATCCGCCGGTCACCGATCCCCAATGCGGCGTCGCTCGCCGACTCCCTGGTGCGGACGGCCAACCAGGCCTTCGTCACGGCGTTCCACTCGGCGCTGTTGGTCGGCGCGGCCGCCACCGTGATCGGCCTGGTCGTCGTGCTCAGGTGGCTGCCGGCGCGGGCCCGCCCGGCCGACGAGGAGCTGCAGCGCCACGAGTACATCGAGGAGCACCTCCACGACGTCCCGCCCGACCGTCTGGCGCCGACACCGCTCGACGGGTGACACTTCTGGCCCGTGCGGACGGAGCAGAGCTCTGCCGGGCGGAGCCCTCCGGAGTCGGAGCGGAGGGAGCCAGTGGAATCTTTCGGAACCGTCCCGGTCCGAAAACGACGCCAGTTGCAGACTCGGGGGGAACGGAGCCATGGCGCTGTACGCGATCTCGGCCGATTCGCACGTCACCGAGCCGGGCGACTGCTACCTCCCGCGCATCGACCCCCGGTTTCGCGACCGTGCGCCCGTCGCCGTCACCGACGACACCATGGGCGCGGTCATGGACGTCGACAACGGCCGCAGCCGCATCCCCTACGGGATGGTGGCCGCCGCGGGACGTCCGGTCGAGAAGATCGGTCCGTTCGAGCACGTCGCATGGGAAGAGCTCCACCCGGGCGGGTGGGACCCGAAGGCCCGCATCGCGGAGCAGGACCGCGACGGTGTCGCGGTCGAGGTGCTGTACCCGTCGGTCGGGATGTTGCTGTGCAACCACCCCGACGCGGACTACAAGAAGGCCTGCTTCGACGCGTACAACCTGTGGATGGCGGAGTTCGAGTCGCATGCGCCGGAGCGGCTCGTAGGCATCGGTCAGACCGCGCTGCGCAGCGTCGACGAGGGCATCGACGACCTGCAGCGCATGAAGGAACTCGGCCTGCGCGGCGCGATGCTCCCGGGCTTCGCCGCGTGTCACGAGGACGGCGACTACGACGATGCCCGCTGGGATCCGTTCTGGCGCGCCGCGGTCGAGCTCGAGATGCCGCTGTCGTTCCACATCCTCACGGGGGCGGAACAGCTCGGGGGCACGCGCTTCCGCGGGCCGAAGATGAACAGCTTCCTCGGCATCATCCGCGGCTGTCAGGACGTCATCGGCACCCTGATCTTCGGCGGCGTCTTCGACCGCGTGCCGGAGTTGCGCGTCGTGTGTGTCGAGGCCGACGCGGGATGGGTTCCACACTGGATGTACCGCGCCGATCACGCGGTCGAAAGGCACCGCAATTGGTTGCCGGCGAAGGGGATGGTGCGCCGGCCGAGCGAGCTGTTCCGTGAGAACGTCTACGTGACCTTCCAGGACGACTGGGTCGCGTTCCAGGTGACGCACCTGCTCAACCACGAGCGCCTGTTGTGGGCGAGCGACCATCCACATTCCGACTCGACGTTCCCCGAGTCGCAGCGGGTGCTGGCCGAGCAGACCGCGCACCTCGCACCCGACGTACGCGACGACATCGTGTGGCGCAACACCGCCCGTCTCTACGGCTTGAAGGGGGATCGCACATGACTGCAGAGCTCGTCATCCGAGGTGGCACGGTCCTCGACGGCACGGGTGAGCCGGGCGTGAGAGCCGACGTCGCGATCACCGACGGACGCATCAGTGACATCGGTGTCGACCTCGACGGCGATCACGTCCTCGATGCCGGCGACCACGTCGTCGCCCCGGGCTTCATCGACATCCACACCCATTACGACGCGCAGGTGTTCTGGGATCCGGCGCTCACCCCGTCGTGCTACCACGGCGTCACCACGGTGGTCGCGGGAAACTGTGGCTTCTCGATCGCGCCGACGCGCGCCGAGCATCGCGATCTGATCGCGCGCACGCTCGAGAACGTGGAGGACATGGACGTCGCCGCGCTCGAAGCGGGCATCCCCTGGGATTTCGTGACGTTCGGCGAGTACCTCGACTCCGTGGAGCGCCATGGGCTGGGGCTGAACTACGCGGCGTACATCGGCCATACCGCGCTGCGCCTGTTCGTGATGGGCGACGACGCGTACGAGCGCGA
>CAZJSY010000070.1:0-16910 GCA_964548555.1 uncultured Burkholderiales bacterium | reverse complement strand
CGGAGCGAACGGAGCGGATGGAGTGAGCGCAGCGAACGGAAGTAGCGGAGTGGGAGCGGAGCAGTAGATCGCGGGAGCGAGCCGGAGGCGAGCGAAGCTGCGGAGCGAACGGAGCGGATGGAGTGAGCGCAGCGAACGGAAGTAGCGGAGTGGGAGCGGAGCAGTAGATATGGACTTCGAGCTCTCCGACGATCAGCTGGCGTTGCGCGACGGTGCGCGGGAGCTCCTCGACGGACAGGCGTCGATCGACCGTGTGCGAGCCGTGGTCGACGCCGGTGGCGGAACCGACACGGAGCTGTGGAAAGCCATGGTCCACCAGGGCTGGACCGCGGTGGAGCTGCCCGAAGACCGGGGCGGCCTCGGGCTCGGCACGGTGGAGATCGCGGTGCTGCTCGAAGAGGTGGGCCGTCGCGCGGCCCCGGCCCCGTTCCTGCCGACCGTGCTGGCGCTCGGCGTGCTCGAGCGCGCGGGCGAGCAGGAGCGTGTCGACCGCCTCCTGGAGAGCGAGGGCGCGGCCTGTGTCGCGTGGAGCGGGCATCCTGGCGCTGTGCGCGCGGAGACCGACGGTTCGGCGTGGAAGCTGACCGGCCGCATCGGCCCCGTCGCGTACGCGCCGTCCGCCGATGTGGCCGTCGTCGTGGCGCTCGACTCCGATGGGCCGGGGGTGTTCGCGGTCGACCTCGCCGCGCTGGGCCGGCCGGCTCGGGAGCCGGCGCTCGACCAGACGCGCGAGCTCGGCTGGCTCGAGTTCTCGGGCGCGCCGGCGATCCGGGTCGGCGACGCGCCCGCGGCCGAGGAACTGCTCGACCGCGCGGCCGCGGGAGCGTCGGCGGAGATGCTCGGGGGAGCGGGACGGGCGCTCGACATGGCGGTCGAGTACGCGAAGGACCGCGTGCAGTTCGGGCGACCGATCGGCAGCTTCCAGGCCGTGAAGCACCGTTGCGCCGACATGCTCGTCGACGTGGAGGGTATGCGTTCGACTGTCTATTGGGCCGCGTGGTGCATCGGCGCACGCGACCCCGACGCTTCGGTCGCGGCTTCCACCGCGAAGATCTGGTGCTCCGACGCGGCGAAGCGCGTGATGTCGTCGGCGTTGCAGGTACACGGCGGCATCGGCTTCACGTGGGAGCACGATCTCCACCTGTTCCTGAAGCGCAGCCAGCTCGACCAGGTTTCCTTCGGTGATGCGTCGTTCCACCGGCAGCGGCTGGCCGCGATGCTGCGTCCGCGGGTGGAAGCCGGCGAGAGCGTGATCTGAGTCGATGACGTTCCTGCCGGGTGGCTGACCGCGTCGCCGAGGCGGTCGAGCGCGGTGATCTCGACGAGCTCACCCGCCTGATCGACGGTCTCTGCGACGGGCGCGACTGGGACGCGCTGGTGCAGCTTCGCGATCGGTGCATGCGGGCCGTCGAGCGGGGCAAGCAGCTGTGGCCCGCCGCACACCATGCCGAATACCGGCTCGCGCTCGAGGCGCCGGCTCCGTGGGCCGCGGCGATGTTGACCGAAGGTGCGGGACGGTTCGCACTCGGGCCGCTGTCGGAGGTCGCCGCGTCGACGCACACCTGGGCCGAGCTCGCGCCACACGCGCCCATCGGTCCGATTGCCGCGCTCGCGGCGCACGAGCGGGTGGTGCGCGGGGAAGATCTGCGGTCGACGCCCCCGCCGCTCAGCTCGGTGCTCGAGCTCCCACTCGCGCTGGAGGCCTGGGAACCGTCGTATCCGGTGGCCCGGTACCGGTCGCACACCGCCGACTTCCCGAGCCCGGCCGTTCCGCGGTTGCGTGAAGCACACGTCGAACCGGCTCCGGAGGTCGATGATCCTGAGGGCGTTCACGCGCTGGTCGGCCTGGTCGACGCGTGGACGACCGGCTCCGACGGACGCGCGGAGGCTCGTGCCGTCCGGGGCGACGCGCGTGGCGGGATCGGCGCGCTCGGCGTTCGTTGCGCGCGTATCGGCGCACTCGGTGTCGACGAAGCGTTCGCGCACATGGCGTGGGCCGCGGCGAGCGGCGGCGCGTACGGACGCCGCCGGGGCGTCGCGACGGGGCGGTTCGACGCGTGGCTCGCGGGTGCGACCCTGCTCGGGCTCACGGAGCCGTGGCCGCCCGATGGACAAGCGTTCGGCACCGCGCTGGCGAAACTGCGTTGGTACGCGTGGGATGCAGGAGAGCCGGTGACCGGCTGGACGTTGCACCTCGCGGTGGAGGACCCCGAGCGTGGACGCGCCTGGGCCATCGCGGCAACCGACGCCCGCTGAATTTCATCGGTCAGTTGGGACAGAACACCGCGGTATAGACGGGAAAGTGTCCCAACTGGGGGTTGGAGTTGGGGTTCGTGCTCAGGCGTGCAGTTGCTTGGCGTGTTCGCGCAGCGCGGCCCGGTCGACCTTGCCCGCCGCGAGCAACGGGAGTTGTTCGACGCGCTCCACGTGCTCGGGTGTCTTGTACCTGGCGGCACCCGCCTGGTCGAACCATGCTCGCGCGTCCGCGACGTCGAAGTCGGCGTCGGCGACCACGAACGCGCACACCCGCTCGCCGAGGCGAGCGTCGGGCATCCCGACGGCGACCGCGTGGCGGATCGCCGGGTGTGACTCGAGCAGCGCTTCGACCTCGGCGGCCGCGATGTTCTCACCGCCACGGATGATGATGTCCTTGATCCGACCGACGATCGTGAGCCAGCCGGCGCGGTCGAGCGTGGCGAGGTCGCCGGTGCGGAACCATCCGCGCGCGATCGACTCACGGGTCTGCTTCGCGTCGGCGTATCCGACGAACAGCTCGGGCCCGCGCAGCCACAGCTCACCGATCTGACCCGGCGCGAGGGTCCGGCCGGTCGAGGGGTCCGTGACGCGCAGTTCCGCCCCGCCGGTCGAGCGCCCGTCGGTGGCACGGGCCCGTTCCTCCGCATCCCCGGCGAAGCTCGTCGTCACCGTGGGTGCCTCGGTGGATCCGTAGGTGCGCTTGACGCGCGCGCCGAGGCGCTGTGTCGCCTCGACGACGAAGGACGGGGTGACGCCCGCGCCGCCGCTCGACACGAGACGGAGACTGTCGAGCTTCCCGGGGTCGAAGCCACCCGCTCCCATCATCGTGATGAAGAACGTCGGCGGCCCGATCATGAAGCTGATCCGCTCGCTGTCCACCGTTGCGAGCGCTTCGTCGGGCGACCAGTGCGACATGAGCACCGACTTCATCGGGACGAGGCCCGGGATGAGCACGGCGTTCAGCAGACCCGACACGTGAGCGAGGGGCGCGGGCATGAGGATCGAGTCGCCGATCGACAGCCCATGACACCGGATCATCACGCGGCCCTTGTAGGCCAGGCCGCGCTGGGTGTGGAGCACCGCCTTGGGGCCGCCGGTGGAACCGGACGTGAACAGCACGACCGCGAGATCGGCCGCACGGGCCGACGACACCCGGTAGGGCTCGGCCTCGGCCAGTGTCGCAAGTCTCGCGTTCGGGCCTCGCACGTCCTCCCGGCTCAGCAGCAGCCTCGGCTCGACCTGGGCGAGCATCCGATCGACGTCCGCTGAACCGGCCTGGTGGTGGACCGGTGCCGCCACGGCACCGATGCGCCAACACGCGCGGTACAGGACGACCACCTCGTACCAGTTCGGTGCCTGCCACGCGACGACGTCGCCGCGCCGCACGCCTGCGGCGCGCAGCCCGCCCGCGACCCGCGCGACGAGATCGTCGAGCTCACTCCAGCTGAGGCGGACCGCCGCCGACGGGTCCACGACCGCGTCGCCCCGCGACAGGCGCCCGGCTCGCGTGAGGAGCTCGTCGAGGGACGGCGTGTCCCATGGGCCGCCGGAACGGCGGTATTCAGCCGCGCGGGGATGTTCGTATGTGGCGCGCAACGGAGGCGCTCAGCCGACCAACGGGTTCCGCCAACCCGCACTCACGGTGGTCGCCCCCTTGGCGACGTTCGATCCGATGAAGTTGCGTTGGATCTCCACCGTGCCTGCCCCTATGCACAGTCCGCGAATGTCGCGGTATGCGCGCTCGACCGGATACTCACGGCTGTAGCCGTACCCGCCGAGCAGTTGGATCGCTTCATCGCACACGAACTTCGCGGCCAGGTTTGCCGCGGCCTTTGCCATCGCCGTCTCGAGCGGCGGGGGTGTGCCGTGCGGTCCCGCAAGATGCAGCGCCCGGAGAAGCAGGAGCCGCGCGCCTTCGAGCTGGGTCGCCATGTCGGCGAGCTTCCACTGCAGCCCCTGGAGCGCGGCGAGTGGCTTGCCGCCCATGGTCCGCTCGTTCGTGTAGCGGACGGCGTACTCGAGCGCGCCCTGCGCGGCACCGACACACATTGCGGCGTTCCCGCACCGCTCGTGATTGATGTGCGAGATGAGCACCTTGAACGCGTCGCTGTTGGCCGGATCGCCGGCGAGCAGCACGTCGTCGGGTTCGACGCGCACGTCGTCGAACGCCAGCTCCGCCTCGCTCGTGCCCCGCAGCCCCATCTTCTCGTGCGTGCCCGCGATGGTGACGCCGTCGGCGGACAGGTCGACGACGACGGCACCGATGCCCTTCGCGCCCTCGCTCCCCGGGAACCGGCACCAGACCAGGCACGCACGGGCCTTGTGCCCGCCCGTGACGTAGTTCTTGTACGCGTTGAGGCGGTAACCGTCGCCGTCGGGTGTCAGACGGGCCCGCATCTGTGTGACGGCGGATCCGGCTTCGGTCTCGCTGATGCCGATGCAGAACAGCCCTTCGCCACTGGCTGCGATGGGCAGCCAGCGATCCTTGAGCGCGTCCGAGCCGAGGTGCTCGATCGCCCGCGGCGGACCGTTGAAGATCAGCTGGGCGAGGATCGCGGACGACACGTCGACCCGGGCGAGCTCCTCGAGGACGATGGCAGCCTCGATATCGCCCATGCCCATGCCGCCGTAGCGCTCACCGATCGTGATGCCGAACAGGTCGGCGGCACGGAGCGCATCCCACGAGCCCTGTGGGAACTCCTCGGTCTCGTCCCAGTGGCGCGCCATGGGCGCGAGCTCACGTTCCGCGACGTCTCGTGCGAGCTTGCGAAGCGACTGCTGGTCGTCGTTCTCGGCGAACGGGTCGGTCCCCGAACCGGTACTGGTACTCATTGCGCGCTCAACGAAGGTGCCCCTGTCCCATGGCGGCCAAGGCTAGCGAGGGCGGCGTCAACCTGACGGCGCCGTCACACGGTAGAACGACGACCGCGAATCAGGCGAGGGGCTGGGAGCCTGGGCATCGTGTACTTCGCGACCTACCTGCCCCGGTTGCTCTTCAGTCCGTGGTGCCGTTCACCGCGGTCGTCGGAGCTGCGATCGCCCACGCAATCGGGCGGGCTCCGGTGCCCCGTGACACCCCGGGACGGCCGTCGGGCCTGGCGGTAGATTGACCGGGCAGTCAAGTCCGATCCCCCGTCCGATCGTCCCGCCCCTTCCGACGTGAGGAGACCAGCATGCAGGACCGCGACAAGCTCTACATCGACGGCTCGTGGGTGCCCTCGACCGGGAAGGGCACGATCGACGTCGTGAACGCCGCGACCGAAGAGGTCATGGGGCGCGTTCCCGAAGGCACGTCCGACGATGTCGACACGGCGGTCGCCGCCGCGCACAACGCGTTCCCGGCATGGGCCGCGACACCGGTCGAGGAGCGCTCGAAGTACCTGCAACGCCTCTCGGAAGGACTCGCGGCGCGCAGCGACGAGATCGCGACGACGATCAGCGGCGAGGTCGGCATGCCGTTGATGTGGTCGAAGATGATCCAGGCCGGACTGCCCACCGCGGTCATGGGCTCCTACGTCGACATCGCGAACAACTTCACGTTCGAGGAGCAGATCGGCAACTCACTCGTCGTACGTGAGCCGGTCGGTGTCGTCGGTTGCATCACGCCGTGGAACTACCCGCTCCATCAAGTGGTGGCCAAGGTCGCGCCCGCGCTCGCCGCGGGCTGCACGGTTGTCTTGAAGCCGAGCGAGGTGGCACCGCTGAGCGCGTTCGTCCTCGCCGAGATCGTCGACGACGTCGGTCTGCCGGCGGGTGTGTTCAATCTCGTGAGCGGTACGGGGCCGGTGGTCGGGGAGGCCATCGCGGCCCATCCCGACGTCGACATGGTGTCGTTCACGGGTTCGACGCGTGCCGGCAAGCGCGTTGCCGAGCTCGCGGCCCAGAGCGTGAAGCGCGTCGCGCTCGAGCTCGGTGGCAAGTCGCCGTTCATCATCCTGCCGGGAGCGCCCGTCGACGACGCGGTCACCGCGGGTATCGGTAGCTGCTACATGAACTCGGGCCAGACCTGCATCGCGTGGACGCGCATGCTCGTACCCCGTGCCGAGCACGACGCGATCGTCGCGAAGGCGAAGGAGGTCGCGGAAGGGTTCGCGCTCGGGAACCCGTCCGACGAGTCGCACATGGGCATCGGGCCCGTGATCTCGGACACGCAGCGCGAACGCGTACGCAACTACATCAAGAAGGGGATCGACGAGGGCGCCACGCTCGTGACCGGTGGTCCCGAGCAGCCCGACGACTTCCCGAAGGGCTACTACGTGCGTCCGACCGTGTTCGCCAACGTACGCAACGACATGACCATCGCGCAGGAGGAGATCTTCGGCCCTGTGCTGTCGATCATCCCCTACGACGACGAAGAGGACGCCATCCGCATCGCCAACGACACGATCTACGGCTTGCACGCGGGCGTCTACGGACCCGACCAGGAATCCGCTCTGCGCGTCGCCCGCCGGCTGCAAGCCGGCCAGGTCGACATCAACGGACAGAAGTTCAACCCGCTCGCACCTTTCGGCGGCTACAAGCAGTCGGGTACCGGTCGCGAGCTCGGTCCGTACGGGCTCGAGGAATTTCTCGAGGTGAAGTCGCTGCAGCTGTAGGGAGCTGGGCGGGACCCATCCCCGCGGCTTCTCCGGACGCGTACGCGTTCGGGGACTCTCGCATCGCGGCATGCGCAGACTCGTGTTCGAGCGGGCGGGTGATCGCGGGCGATCGTCGACCCGAGGGCCTGAACCCTGACTAGCGTGTCAGGTACGGCAGGTGGATGACGGGAGACGTCAGATGACGGACGAGACGATGGCCGACATCGACTTCGTGACGGGGCAGCCGTACCCGTTGTGGGAACGGGCGCGCGAGCAATGTCCCGTGATGCGATACGAGCCGGCCATGGATCCGCGGCCGTCCTACGTGGTCACCAGATTCGACGACGCGGAGCACACGCTGCGCGACTGGGAGACCTTCTCCTCGTCGATCAATGCCGAGGTGATCGGCGAGTTCATGGGGGAGCTGATCCTCGCCATGAACGGCAAGGAGCACCGCCAGTACCGCAACCTCGTGGCCAAGGCCTTCCGCGCGTCGGTGCTCGAACGCTGGGACAAGGAGCTCGTCGCACCGGTGATGGGTGAGCTCCTCGACACGATCGCACCGCTCGGTCGAGCCGAGCTGGTGCGTGATGTGACGAGCAAGTATCCGGTCCAGGTGATCTGCGGCATCGTCGGTGTCCCGCTCGAGGACCATCAGCAGTTCCATCGATGGGCCGAGGAGATCAACACCGGGCCGCTTCATCCGGAACGGGGGCACGCGGCGTCGAAGGCCATGCGAGCGTACCTCGAGCCGATCGTCGAGGAGCGGCGCCGCAAGCCGGCGGGCGATCTCATCAGCGAGCTGGTGACCGCGGAGATCGACGGCGAGCGTCTCACCGACGAGAAGATCTACGGCTTCCTCCGTCTCCTGCTCCCCGCGGGCGCCGAGACGACGTTCCGGGTTCTCGGCAACTGCCTCTACGCGCTGCTCACCCACGACGACGAGATGCGGCGCGTGGCGGCCGACCGCGCACTCGTACCCGACGTGATCGAGGAGACGTTGCGTTGGGAGACCTCGGTGACGATGGTGTCGCGTGTCGCCGCCAGCGATGTCGAGGTCGCGGGGTGCCCGATCCCGGCGGGTTCTCCGGTGAACGTCGTGACCGGATCCGCCAATCGCGACGAGCGCCGTTGGGTCGACGCGTCGCAGTGGCGCCTCGGACGTCCGCCGACGCCGCATCTCGCGTTCGGCACCGGACCGCACCAGTGCCTGGGCATGCACCTCGCGCGGCTGGAGCTGCGCGTCGCGTTGAACGCGATCCTCGATCGGCTCTCGAATCTCCGTCTCGATCCGGGGGCACCGCGTCCGGCCATCCAGGGGCTCGCGTTCCGTGGCCCGAACGCCCTTCCGGTGTGCTTCGACCCCGTCCCCGCGTAGCAGGGCAACTTCACGCGTCGCCGAGGTCCTTCGCGTAGCAGACGCTCAACGGCGCGTCGACGTAGGGCGCAAAGTTGTCGATCCTGCAGTAGCCGGCACGCTCGTAGAGCGCGATCGCCTCGGGCTGCCGCACACCGGTCTCGAGGCGGAGCCGCTCGTAACCCAATCGGCGCGCCTCCGACTCCAGCGCGGAGAGGACGCGTGCGCCGATCCCGAGCCGGCGCGCGTCGGGCACCACGTACATGCGTTTCAGCTCCGCCTCGGTCGCGTGGATGCGCCGGAGCCCGCCGCAGCCCACCGCGTGACCGTCGAGACGCGCGACGAGGAAGATGCCGTCGGGGGGTGCGAGGTCGGACGTCTCCGGAGCGTCGGCATCCTCTTCGCCGTAGCGCTCGTACAGCTCCGACAGGAGCGCCGAGACCAGCTCCGCGGCGTCCGGCGTATCGAGGCGGTCCTGTGTGAAGGACACGTCCGCCCCTGCACCCGAACGCGCCCTGGGAAGGACGCGTACGGTTCCGGCCGCCGAGTGGCCCTCGACGGTGCGCACGGCGTCCCGGTCGACCGGCACCTCGACCCGCGTGCTGCCCGCCGCGCTGCTCACGTCGACCTGGTACGGCCCGCCGGGAAGCCGGATCTCCACTGCGCCCGCGGCCGTCACGGCGCGTACCGCATCAGGCGCACTGTCGAAGGTCAGCCGCACGTGACCGGCCTGCGTCCGAACGTCGGCGGACGGGCTCTGCAGCGCGTCGCCCTCCACGGACCCCGCAGCGGCACGAACGTGCACCGTGCCGCGCGTGCCCTGTACGTGCACCTTGCCTGCTTCGGTGCGCACGACGATGTCGCCGTCGACGTTGCTGACGCCGACACGCCCGGCAGCGGTTCGCGCGTCGACGACGGTGTGCGCGGGCACCTCGACCTCGTACTCGATCCACCACCAACCGGCGAGGAATCCCGTCGGCGGGCGCGCCTCGATGACGAGGCGGCCGTCGTCGACGCGCTCGACGATTGACGGCGCGCGCCAACCGTGCCGCACGCTGCGACGGATCACTGCATCGTCACGGCCACCTCCCGTGATCACGACGTTGCCGGCGGCGACGCGGATCGACAGCGCGGTGACCGGTCCGGGGAGCTGGACGACGTCGTCGGACGACCGCCGGCTGTTGCGCATCGCCACGACGACGATCACCGTGGCGGTTACGACCAGACCGGCAACGGCGGCGACGACCGCGAGCGCCATCCCCGGTGCTGCTCAGAACCCGTCTCCGAACATCGTCAGCCACTGGTCGAGCGTCCGCAGCCGGAAGACGTAGTTGCGCCGGCGGGTCTCGCCCATCGTGGCCGACGGCTCGGCCGAGTAGAGGTGACCCGGATACAGGACCGTGTCGTCGGGGACCCGGGCCAATCGCTGCGTGAGACTCTCGTACATCTGCGCAGCGTCACCACCGGGCAGGTCGGTTCGGCCGCACCCTTCGAGGAACAGCGTGTCGCCTGCGATGAGCATGCCGTCGACGAGGAAACACTGGCTGCCGGGCGTGTGGCCGGGTGTGTGCAGGAGCGTGATGGGAACGTCCCCGACGTTCACGACATCGCCGCTGCCGTGCTCGACGAGATCCGATTCCGACGCACCCGTGACGCGACGGACGCCCCATGCCTCGTCCCGCTGGACGTGCACGGGAACGGCTTTGTCGAGCGTGAGGAGCTCGCGTACGCCCTGGATCTCGTAGCCCATGAGATCGCCACCGACGTGGTCGGGATGCCAGTGCGTCGCGAGCGCACCGGTGAGTCTCAGACCGTCGGCCTCGATCATGTCGACGAGCTCGCGCACCCCGTACGCCGGGTCGATCAACATCACCTCACCGCGCTCGCGATCGCCGATCGCGTACACGAAGTTGACCATCTGGCGTGCGACGGGATCGTCCCGGGCGAAATCGCGTCCGGCGAGCAGCTGACGGAAGTAGAGGCGGCCGGCCATCACCTGAAGTCGAACGCGCACTTGATCGCGCCGGTGCGGTACTGGTCGACGATCGTGGTCCACGCCTGACGCCACTCCTCGAGACGGAACGTGTGCGTGAGCATGGGCGAGAGGTCGATCCGCCCGGCGCGCACGAGGTCGAGGTAGTGCTCGATCGCGTGTTTACGAACGCCCTCGACCTCCTCCACGCCGAACGCATTCGACCCGATGACGCGTGCTTCCTTGAAGTAGAGCGGCGACCACTCGAACCGGCCCGGCGCGTTCACACCGCTCACCACGATGGAGCCGCGTGCCGCGAGCACCCGCAGGGCGAGCTCGATGGTGTGCGGCGAGCCGATGGTGTCGTACACGGCGTCGACGTGGCCGGGATGCGTGACCGGCAGGCCAGCCCACGGTGTGCGGAGCACACCGCCGGACCATTCGGCCAGCGCGACGACGATTGCTTCGCTCTCCTGCTCGGAATCGATGACCACCGCGCCGAGCTTGCGCGCGAGCGCCTGTTGCGCGGGATGGCGTACGACCGCCGCGACTTCGACACCCGGATACAGCGCGCCGAGGATCGCGATGGCGGCAGTGCCCAACGCGCCGCCACCCCACACCACGACCTTGCCGCCCGGCGGCGGTGGGTTCCGAACGATCGCGTGCAACGACACGGCGAAGGGGTCGGCGAGCACTGCGACCTCGTCGGGAACGTCGTCGGGCACCGGGATGGCCATCGAGTCGTGCGCGGGCAGCAGCTCCGCGAAGCCCCCGGTCGCGTCCGACGAGTTCCCGGTGTGGATCCCGGGGGTGAGGCGGCCGTCGTGGAAGTGCCAGCACTGCGAGAAGTCGCCGTCCTGGCACGGCGGGCACATCGGAGTGATCCCGCGAGGTCCACAGGAGAGCCAGCAGTTCAGCAACACGCGCTGGCCCACTTCGACGCCGCGGGCCTGCGGACCGGTCTCGACGACGTCGGCCACGATCTCGTGCCCCAGCACCTGAGGAAAGGAGATGAACGCGGTCATGGACATGTCGGGCGCGTCGCCGCCCATGTCCATCAGGACCTGCTTGGTGTCGGAGCCGCAGATGCCCGTGAGTCGTGTCCGCAACACGACCCAGTCGGGCCCGATCGGCTTCGGGTCGGGGATCTCCTGCAGCGCCATCGGCGTCGCGGCGAGGTTCCGCAGGAGCGGATCGGCGTCGTCGGGCGGTGCCGGCACGACCTCGGGGTCGACTCCGAACACGAGTGCTCTCATCGGTGTCCTTTTCTGACGAGCGCGTCAGCGGGCACACTACAGGGGCAGCTTCGTCCGCCGTCGACGAGGCCGCAGCGGGAGGACGTACGTGAGCGACAACGGGAACGCCTCGGATGACGGCGTGGTCCTTGCCGCGGACCGCTTCGAAGGCACGACCACCGCGTACCGGACGTGCCCTTTGTGCGAAGCGACGTGCGGGCTCGAGCTCACAATGCGAGGACACGACATCGTCCGGGTGCGCGGTGACCGCGACGACGTGTTCAGCCACGGATTCGTCTGCCCGAAGGGCACCGCCCTGAAGGCGTTGGAATCCGATCCCGACCGGCTCCGCGCGCCCCTGGTACACAGCGGTGACCGCTGGGACGAGGTCTCGTGGGCGGACGCCTGGGCCGAGGTCGAACGAGGTCTGACGGGCGTGATCGAACAGCACGGTCGCGAGGCCGTCGCGCTCTACCTCGGCAATCCGAACGTTCACAACCTCGCGGGCCTGATCTACAACCGGGCGCTGATCCGGTCGCTCGGAACGCCGAACGTCTACTCGGCGAGCACCGTCGACCAGATGCCGAAGCAGGTCTCGGCCGGGCTCATGTTCGGCACACCGCTGAGCGTCCCCGTGCCCGACATCGACCGCACCGACCACCTGCTCGTGCTCGGCGCGAACCCCTTCGAGTCGAACGGCAGCCTGATGACCGCGCCCGACATGCCCGGGCGCCTGCGCGCGCTGCGGCATCGTGGCGGGAAGCTGGTCGTCGTCGATCCGCGGCGTACGAAGACCGCGGAGGAGGCCGACGAGCACCTGTTCATCAGACCCGGCACGGACGCGCACTTCCTGTTCGCGATCGTGCACACGATCTTCGACGAGCGGCTCGAGACGCCAGGGAAGCTTGCGTCGCTGACGAACGGCATCACGCGGGTGCGTCGCCTCGCGCGGAAGTTCTCACCGGAGCGCATGGCGACGGTGTGTGGGATCGACGCCGAGACGATCCGCCGGACCGCCCGCGAGCTCGCGGTGGCGCGACGCGCTGCGGTCTACGGCCGCATCGGCACCTGCACGCAGGAGTTCGGCACGACCGCCAGCTGGCTCGTGGACGTCTGCAACGTCATCACGGGCAACCTCGACAGCCCCGGCGGGGCGATGTTCCCGCTGCCCGCCGCGGGGGGCCCGACGACGCGTGGAGCCCCCGGCGTGGGCGCCGGCGTCACCTTCGGTCGGCGCCGGACGCGTGTGCGCGGGCTTCCGGAGGTGTACGGGGAGTTTCCTTCGGCATGCCTCGCCGAGGAGATCGACACGCCGGGCACGGGGCAGGTACGCGGGTTGATCACCGTCGCGGGCAATCCGGTGCTGTCGACGCCCGATTCGGGCCGCCTCGACCGCGCGCTGGCGTCGCTCGAGTTCATGGTCAGCGTGGACATCTACCTCAACGAGACGACGCGCCACGCGAACGTGATCCTCCCCGGGCCCGGGGCCTTGACGCATGGACATTTCGACATCGCGCTCTACAACTTCGCGGTGCGCAACGTCGCGCACTATTCCAAGCCGGTGGTCGATCCGCGCGCGGGCGAGGTACCCGAATGGGAGTTGCTGGCGCGCCTCGCATCGATCGCCGCGGGCCACGGTGCCGACGGGCACGATGCGGTCGACGACATGGTGATCGGCGGGCTCGTGCAGTCGGCCGTCCGTTCGGCTCATTCGAACGTGTCGGGGCGGAACGCCGACGAGTTGCTCGAGATGCTCGCGCCCCGGCGCGGACCCGAGCGCGTGCTCGACTTCATGCTGCGCACAGGTCCCTTCGGCGACGGCTTCGGGGCCGAGCCCGACCGTCTGACGCTCGCGCTCCTCGAGGACCATCCGCACGGCATCGACCTCGGTCCGCTGCAGGTGCGCCTCCCGGAGGTGTTGCGGACCCCGTCGGGCAAGATCGAGCTCGCGCCGGCGCCACTCGTGCGCGACGTCGCGCGCCTCAGCCGTTCGGTCGCGCGCCTGTCACGGCTCGACACGATGGTGCTCGTCGGCCGGCGCGATCTGCGATCGAACAACTCGTGGATGCACAACATCACCGTGCTCGTGAAGGGCAAGGAGCGTTGCACGCTCCACGTACATCCCGGCGACGCGCAGCGTCTCGGGCT
This sequence comes from uncultured Burkholderiales bacterium, assembly GCA_964548555.1. Lineage (GTDB taxonomy): Bacteria > Actinomycetota > Acidimicrobiia > IMCC26256 > JAMXLJ01 > JAMXLJ01. The sequence goes on along the minus strand of CAZJSY010000070.1, from coordinate 3,365 downwards.
CCGGCATGGCGACGCGGCTCGTGTGGTCTCGCGTACGGGCACGGTCGAGCTCCCAGCGGAGGTCACCGACGCGGTGATGCCCGGAGTCGTGAGCATCCCTCACGGGTGGGGACACGACCTCGAAGGCGTCGAGCTGAACGTCGCGGGCCGTTACGCGGGCGTCAACAGCAACCTCCTCGGCGACGGTGACCTCATCGATCCGCTGTCGGGGAACGCGGTGCTCAACGGCATCCCGGTGCGGGTCGAACGGGTGGGCGGAGGCGAGCCCGGAACCGGCCCCGCCGGCGAGAGCCTGACCGGCGCGTCCGCCGGCATCCCGGCCGTCTGAGCCGCTCGGGGCTCGGCAGCATCACTCTGGAGTTTTCGCTGGTCGAGGTGTGCGCGGCCCTCAAGGGCACCCCGGAACCGGCCGACTAGTTGGTGTGGCCGAACCGATGAGAACCACGCCCACGGCGCTGCCGTCCCGGGTCATCGAGCTCGTGGACCCGGCCCAGCACCCGTTCCTGCAGGGCCCGTTCGCGCCCGTGGACGAAGAGGTCGACGTCGACGGCGTACGCGTGGAGGGTCGGATTCCCGACGAGCTGAACGGCAGCTTCGTCCGCAACGGTCCGAACCCGCAGTTCACCCCGCTCGGCAGCTACACGTATCCGTTCGACGGCGACGGCATGGTGCATCGGCTCACGTTCGAGAACGGCCGGGTGAGCTATCGCAACCGATGGGTGCAGACCCGCGGCCTCGGTGCGGAGCGCCGGGCCGGACGCGCACTGTACGGCGGTCTGCTCACGCCCTTCGTGCCCGACACCTCGAGCAACGGAAACGAAGCGGACGCGAGCCCGTTCAAGAACGTCGCGAACACGAATGTGATACGGCACTGCGGGCGTACGTTCGCGCTCGGTGAGGGTGGCCTGCCGTACGAGCTCGACGCCGATCTGTCGACGGTCGGCGAGGTCGACTTCGGTGATGGCCTTCCCGGAGGGATGACGGCACACCCCAAGATCGACCCGGTGTGGGACGAGCTGTCGTTCTTCCGCTCCGACGTCGTGTCTCCGTATCTCGTGTACGGCGTCGTCGATCCCCGCGGCCGCGTCACACGCACGCAGCAGATCGAGTTGGCGGAGCCGTCGTTGATCCACGACTTCGTGGTCACCGATCAGCACGTCGTGTTCTTCGACAGTCCCGCGGCGTTCGACTTCGACGGGCTCGTCCGCGGTGAGCCGGTGCTCCGCTGGCGCGAGGGACGGGGAACGCGCATCGGTGTGATGAACCGAGAAGCGGAAGCCGGCGAGATCATGTGGATCCCGGTCGACGAGTGCTTCGTGTCGCATTTCCTCAACGGCTACACCGAGAACGACACGGTCGTCGTCGACTACATCCACCGCAACCGGCCGGACCTGCTCGCGGGTCGGGAGGAGAACTTCCCTCAACTCCACCGCGCCGTCATCGATCTGTCGGGACGCACCGTGCACGATCAGGTCGTGGATTACAGGGCAGTCGAGCTCCCGCGCGTCGACGACCGTCGCACCGGCCTACGTCATCGCTGCGGCTATGCCGCGGCGGCGACCGACCCGACGGGCGCGGAGTTCGCATACTTCGACGCCGTCGTCCGGTACGACTTCGACACGGGTACCTCGAGCGAGCACCGCTTCGCGCCCGGCTTCATCGGCGGCGAGCCCGTGTTCGCACCGCGTCCCGGCGGTACCGAAGAAGACGACGGTTGGGTTCTCGTCTACACGTACGACGTCGAGCGGGACACGAGCGACCTGGTGGTGCTGGACGCGTGTCACTTCTCGGGTCCGCCCGTCGCCGTCGTGCACCTCCCGACGCGCGTGCCCGCCGGCCTCCACGGGAACTGGTTCGCCGCCGACTGACGATGCGGATACCCGGCGGGGTGCAGCGTCACGACCCGGACGCGGCCATCTTCGCCATCCCGCCGAGGAACCCGTCGACGTCGTTCGTCTTGCCGATGACGATGTCGCGCTGGCCGAAGCCGCCGGGCATCTCGGGCGGCGCGTAGTACTCGAAGCCGTCGTCCTCGATCGCGTCGACGATGCTCGCCGCGCACTCGGCGGCGGGGACGAACGGTCCGTCGTAGAGCGCCGGATCGTTGTCGGGTTGATCCCAGATCTCGGTCTCGATCGGGCCGGGGAGCACGAGCTTCACGTTGACCCCGGTGCCCTCGAGGTCGATGCGCATCACCTCGCTCCATCCACACAATGCGAACTTCGACGCGCAGTACGCGGCCTCGTGCGCGATGCCCAGACGCCCGCCCAGGCTGGACACGTTCACGACGAGCCCGCGGTTGCGTTCGAGCATGCGTGGAAGCAGGGCGAGCGTCATGCGGACGGGGGAGTGGAAATTGATCCGCATGACGTCGTCCACGTCGTCGGGGGTGAGGCGCGCAACCGGGGTGCGCTTCGGGATGGCCGCGTTGTTCACGAGGCAGTCGAGAGCGCCGAACGCGTCCCACGCCTGGAGCGCGACACGCTCGGCCGCATCGAGATCGCCCAGATCGGCGGCCCACAGGCGCGAGTCGGGCGTGTGCTTGCGGCACTCGTCGACGACCGTCTGGAGCCGCTCACGGCGTCGTGCGACGACGCCCACCGTCGCGCCCTTGGCCGCGAGCTGCGGCGCCAACGCGGCGCCGATCCCCGACGACGCGCCGGTCACCAGGATCCTCGAACCTTCGATGCGCACGGCGTTTCCCCTCACCTGGCGGCCCGGGAGCGGGTCGCGGCCGACCGGGCCGGCGACGGTACCACCCGATCTGCAACCACCGCGGCGCTCGCGGCCGCGGGCGGCGCGCCGCGCCCAGCCACGAACCTCAGCGGAAGGTCGTGGGCGTGTTCGTGCTCGGGCCGGCTCCGGCCGCGGGCTGTCGGTGCTGTTGCGCCATTGCGTCGAGGAACTGCTTGTACTGCTCGATGATGAGTTGTTCGCGGTTCAGCGCCTTCACCCGCGACGGCAGTGTCCGGTCGAATGCGGTGAGGTGACGGTCGAGCTCGTCGGCCAGTTGCCGGTTCGGCGCGTACCACTCGACCTTCGGGTCGGGAACGCTGATCAGTGCCTCCTGGAGCCTCCACTCGCCGACGCGGACCCACTCCGGGGGGATCTCGATTCCCGGGCTTCCGCCGTAGAAGGCCATCACCTCGACGTGGTTGCGTCGGGTGAGGTCTCGTACGAACGAAGCGCTGAGCGTCGGCCCGTGCCTTCGTCGTTCCATCACGACGGCGTGTGTGCCGAGCCCGAGGATGTCGACGACCCTCCCGTCGTGCAGCAGGGTGGTGTAGCCGAGCTCGCCGGTGAGGAAGGAGCGGCCGTTGTAGTACTTCTTCAGGAACAACGCCATCTGGTAGCGCTGCCGGTAG